>CAZWVF010000071.1:0-10692 GCA_964637695.1 uncultured Gemmatimonadota bacterium
GTGGTGGTCCCCGTAGTAGCTGACCAGATCGGTCATGGGAGCGCCGGCAACCGCTGCGGCAAACATGCCGTGGGTGTTCGTCGCGACAAAGGATGTGTTGAAACCACCCATGGAATGGCCGACGATACCGATCCGCTCGGGATCCACCACACCCATCTCGATCACTTTCTCCACGGCCGCTGAGATACACTCCACCACCGACCATCCCGGCTGCCGCGTTCTGAAGACGATATCCGGCTGCAGGACGAAGTACCCCTGGCTCATGAATACGGCGGTGTTGTAGTAGCTTCGGTCGGAGGGCGCTACGTAGCGGTGGACGTTCTGTGAAAGCCGCTCGTAGTTGTAAACGATCATGGGGTATTTCTTTTCCGGTTCATACGCGGCCGGGTAAATCAATGCGCCCTGAAGCCTTCGGCCTTTGTCGGTCACGTACTCGATCAACTCACTGCGTCCCCAGGCAAAGTCGCCCTGGAACGGATTGGTTGTCGTCACCTGTCTGGCGTCGCTCAGGTCGGAACCCGCGACGAAGATGTCGGGCGAGTCATCATAGGCCTGTACAATGTATCCGTATACGTCGGCATCTTCGGCCTTCGCGAGGGAGCCAACGTTCTTGTCGAGCCAGACCAGGCGCTCGACCCTCCTGCCAGGCCGGAGAAGTCCGTAGCCCGATTGTTTCGTCCATTCCCCATACAGGCTGAAATACATGGGCTCGTCTAGATCGACCCACTCATAGCCTCGGGACGACGAACCAGAGGCTCCCCTGCCCCCCCGATCAGGCCTGATCAGCCGATGCCGGACCTGTTCCGAAGCACCATCCGTCAGACGCTTGGCACCTGATCCGTCCGATGCGAGAGACCAGAGGTCGTATTTGTCGTAGAGGAGAACAGTGGCATCATCTTCGGTCCAGCCGGCAACACCGAACGGCGGCTTCTGGAGACGATCCGGATATACCTTGGACGTCTGGTCCGATTCTTCATTGATAAAGGACACCGGAGCGGATTCGGTGATATTCGTGACTGCCCGAGTGGTCAGATTGATCGTCCAGTAGTGCCCATCGTCCAGAAAGAGCAGATACTCTCCGCCCGGGCTCGCCTGAACATACCGGTCGTTAATGTTCTCCATGAGCCGGGTGCGGTCGCCGGTGGTGATGTCCTGGAGATAGAGATCGGCACCAGGACGACCGATCGATCGCTCCATGGCGTAACTGGACCATTCCGTAACGAAGGCGAAGTCCGAATGTCGAATGGGTGTTACCCGCTCTTCGATCTGGTCCTGACCAAGCTGCACGAACCCGCCGCTCTCGAGGTTCCAGGCGGCCAGCATGTTCCTTCGCCGATTCTGACTCGCTTGGACCTTCTGCCTGGGCATGACGAAGACGTCGGTCCAGTGCCAGATCTCTACGGATGAGGGATCTTCCGCTTCAATGTCATCCTCCCCTTCTTCCGGCGGGACGATCCTGTCCTCCCAATCCGCGATCCCGAGAAAGAGCATGCTTCCGTCCGGCGACCATGAGAGTCCGCGGTAATTGACGGTCCTCATACCCGCCGGGAAGTTGGGATCGGCAGTGGGATCATAGGAGTGCATGACCTCTTTTCTTCCGAGGCCGGTCCAGGCAATAACGACTTCGGCGGGGCCTTCCTTGCCATCGTCGTCTTTACTGCGGAGCACAGCGAGATCAGGGGCATCGTCCCGCCATGACAGGTTGGAATAGACGGCATCTGAGGACTCCAGGACGCGCAGCACGGACGTCTCCGGGTCATAGAGGTGCACACCATTACCGATTCTGTCTTCAGTGCTGATGATCATGGCCAGAAGGTGACCGTCCTCAAGGTCCTGCCAGGTGAACTGTGATACGTTTCCGAACGTCATGTCCTGCCCGGTCGCCAGATCCCGTATGAGAATCGTGGCACCTGGATCTCCCTCCTGCACTCCGCCCGGGCCACCCCCAGAAGACTCCCTGCTCCTCTCCGGCGGGTAGCGTCTCATGGCAAGGTAGGCGCCGTCGGGGCTGAAAGTGAACGAGGCGATGCCATTGACCGCTGACGTCTCCCCCGTCTCGAGGTTCCTCAGACCGAGGTTGTCCTGAACCGGTTTGTCGCTTTCTCTCAGCTTTTCCCTCTCAGCTTCGGATTGACCGATGCGGCAGGCGATCCACTTCGAATTGGACGAGTACACCGGCCGGCTGCCGAATTCGATCACTGCCGTCGTGCCATCGGCGAGTTTCGTGATGCGCAATTCGTTTTCCCTGTTGGTGCGGCTGATTCCATAAGCGATCCATCGACCATCGGGCGAGAGGCCACCGCGGCTCCCGGCACGGGAGAGAGTCTCCCACTGGCCGAAGTCGGCGAATCCCGGCGGCTGCGCATCCTGTCCCCGTTGCGCTTGAACCAGAGTGGGCAGGAGGAAGAGGAGGAGTATTGCAGTTTCCAGACCGGGAATCGGCCTGAGCTGGAGGCAGGAGAGAAAAGAGTGGATGCGGTTTCCGCGCACTGGAACTGGATGGGTATTCATCGGGCTCTGCTCCTACGTTTTCATGGCGAGTACATGAAACTCGATTAATGGTCCGAGAATATTACATCGCCCCGGTACACGTAAATATCCAAGTCACTTTGTCCTCTGAGTAGAAGAGAGAAGCCCCCCGAGGATCACGTCTCATCAGCTCCAGGCGGACACCCTGCTCTCCTGTAACTTCACTCCAAACCCGTATAAGGCGCGGGCCGGGGTGCCGCCTCCGATCCAGGATTGTGGAGCTCCCGGATCTCATTCCTCCGACACTTCAGATTTGGGCAGAGTCACGGACCAAGTGCACCAACCGGAATGACCGCCACGGCATCGTCCCGTACGTAGCCATAGCCGGTCCCGACGATTACGGCCATGACAGCCGGGGTTCCGCACCTGCTGGTGTCAACCCGCTCGGCAAACTTCAGCAGGTTCGATACCCCCTCCTCCACATATCCCGTTCCGAGCTTGACCTCGAATGCCGCCCAGCGACCATCCGCTGTCTCCACGATTGCATCGATCTCCAGATTGGTGTTGTCACGGTACTGGAAGACTTCAGCATCAACCGCCTGGGCATAGACACGCAGATCGCGGACGACCAGCGATTCGAACAGCAGGCCGAGCAGGTTCAGGTCCTTCAGCAAACGGTCCGGTGTGGCCCGAAGCGAGGCTACTGACAGGGATGGATCCACGAAATGACGCTTCGGTGCGCGTCGCAGGATCGACTTTGAGCGCAGGTGGGGCGCCCAGGCTGGTTGATCCTCCACGATCATGAGGCGCTCAAGTATCGCCAGGTAATCTCGCACCGTATCGTCATCCAGCGCGCCATCGGCACCTCCGGCATCAGCCGCGAGGGTTGTCGCTGCTGCATATGTCGACACGTTGCGTGCCAGCGACCTCAGCAGCCGACCGACCTTCTCGGGATTCCGACGTGTCCGGTCAACTCGCCCCACATCGACACGACGGATCTCCTCAAGATAGTCCCGTACCGCCTGTAACGACTGATGCGTGTTGTAGCTGAGGAAACCCGGCCAGCCTCCTACCGCGACACGTTCTGAGATATCGGTGACAGTTAATCCGGGATCGGGGCATCGGGGAGGTTTACCACTGAGCAGTCCCTGCAGTGACACGGTTCCGTTGGCGTGTCCTGTCTCGAACAATGTCATCGGCCGCATACGGAGGCGAGTAAGCCGTGCGGCTCCGGTGTGTCGCGTGATATCATCGGCCGGAACGGCCGATCCGGTCAGGATGAACTGACCGGGCTTTCCGCGGTCATCCACAGCGCGACGAATGTGATTCCAGATGGCCGGCTCCAACTGCCATTCATCGATGAGACGAGGTATCTCGCCATCGAGCACCAGTGCAGGATCGACTACGACAGCCTGGCGGGCGTTTTCATCCACATCCAGAAGCACCTCACTGGCAGCTATCTGTCTGGCCGTGGATGTCTTCCCACATGCCTTGGGACCTTCTATGACGACAGCGCCTGTCGAGGAAAGGCGTGTGGCCAGTTCTGCATCAACTACACGGGTACAATAGGTCATTGGTACTCTCTTTCTAGGCTGGCCAGGCCTTGTCCGGAAGGGCTGTTACAGCGTTATGAGACAAGACATTCTGATCTGATAACAGGGTGATTGTATGATCGCAATCGGGAGATTGCAACAATAATAACCGTGATATTGTAATGATTATAATCGGGATAATGTAATGACCGTAATCAGTTCAAATCTAACGAGCAAACAACATCGAGGGAGAGTCGATATCGAGAATACCCCCTCCCCTTCAGAGGGATATGAAGAATCCGCCACCGTCGTGAAGTGGCGACCCTACCGGCCTCCTCCTTCCGTCCCTGTCCCACGGGGCCATACGTTGTCCGAGGGGTCCCTGTCTGGGAAACGCCCGTGGGGATCCAGGGTGATCCGCTCGATGGCTCTCCCTCCGAAGTCCAGCCTCGCCTGGAATGTCCTGCTTCCTGAGAACCATACGTCCACCGGCCAGGTAACCAGGGCGGTGTGGTCGTCCACCATCTCGGCATTGGGTATGGCCCGGACAGGTGGTCCGCTCTCGGCCAGCTCGACGGAGAGCACCACCGGAGAGGGCATCTGCCCGTCCTGGCGGACCGTCACGGTGGTCGTGGAACCCGAGGTAGTCACGTCCTGGATGGAGCCGTCCACAGACTCGGTGGTGAAGAGCCAGTAGTACCAGAACCAGCCCAGGTCCCGCCCCAGGGCGTTGTTCATGAAGAACATGTAGTCCCAGGGCGAGGGGTGCTTGAAGCGCCAGGCATGGGCGTACTCGCTCATGGCCCGCCACACCTCCGCGTCCCCCACGATTCCACCCAGCATTGAGAGCATGAGGGGCGCCTTTGAGTATGCCTGGAACGAGTACATGGGACCGCCGTGATTGGCGTTCCACATAAGGGGTCCCTCACGCTCGTCGCCACTTGTGCGTCCGTACCTCTGACCTATGCCGTCGAAGCTGACGGCCCGGCCCCGCACATCCGCATTCGAGAGTATGTTCATGTACTGGTTGAAACCCTCGTCCATGAAGCCGTACCAGGTCTCGTTGGTGCCCACCATCATGGGCCACCACTGGTGGCCTATCTCGTGGTCCTCGGCTCCCCGGGAGGACATGATAAGCATGGGGTACTCCATGCCCGTATCGGGTCCGTCCACCATGGTGAGCTTTGGGAACGCATAGGGCATCCACAGATTCGAGTAGAACTGGAGGGCGTGGCGGCCGGTCTCGTCGGCGCCGGCGAAGCGCGTGGAGTCCGCCTGCAGATACATCCACTCGAAGGGGATGGTCTCGCCCCCCGGGATGGACACTCGGGTGGCCTCCCACACGTACTGGTCCGATGTCGCCCATGCGAAGTCGTTGACGCTGTCGGCAACGAAATGCCATACGAGGCGGTCGCCCGCTGCCGTGGCGCTCCCCGCTCCGAACTCGTCGGGGCCCACGATGGTACGCGTCTCCTTGGAGTCCAGCACTTTGGAGAGCCGCTGCCGCACCATGGGACTCAGAACCTCCTCACCGTTCTGGAGCATGCCCGTGGCACCCACGATGAATCCGGCAGGTACGTCGATGTGCACGTCGAAACTACCGAAGTTGTGGTAGAACTCGGACGGGCCCAGGTAGGGCTCCTGGTCCCAACCCCGCAGGTCGTCGTAGACCGCCACCTGGGGGTACCACTGTGCCACCTGGAAGAGGCTGTCCCCCCAGGCACCCATGCGCAGGCTCCGGCCCCCCTTCACGGAGGGAACCCTGAAGTTCCATTCCACGTCCAGCGTGACCGAATCCCCGGCGGGGATGGGGTCTTTGAGCTGGATGACGCCGGACGTCGTCTCGAGCCCGCCGACAAAAGTCTGCTCAGGTCTGGTGGGCGCCGCTCTCCGTCTTCCTCTTCCTCTCCGTCCCCTCCGCGGCGGTCGGTAGTCCAGGTCCACGGCCTGACCGTCCACGGCGATGGCCGTGACCACCATGCCGTCCGTGATGTCGGGCACCGCTACCGCCCGGGCCGCGTTGGCCCGGAAGATGTTCTGCTCGAGGCGTAGCACGATGGCGCTCAGCTCGCCGGGGCTGTTGTTGTCGATGACGATCGTCTCGCGAGCGGTAAGCATGCCCGTGGAGGGTTCAAGACGGGCGTCGATGGTGTAGTCGACCCCCAACTGCCAGTAGTTGGCCCCAGGTGTCCCCGTGGTGTCCCGCGTCCCCGCCGCGAAGGCGCTGCGGATCATATTGGTCAGTGGGATGTCGCGGCGAATGGCCCGCTCGGGGGGCACCTGGGCGGCAGCGGGAGAGGACGCCACGAACAGGGCGGGAAGAACGGTCATGACGAGCAGAAACACGAGGGCGGATGGACGTTGAGACATTGTTCAGGGCTCCTTCACGGATGTGACGATGTACGGAAGCTGTGAAGCGCACCCGGAGTGTAGGGGGTGGGTGGGGAACAGGCAAGACACTGTTAGCCCGCCGTCCGCCGGGGCCAGGACCCTGGCATCCGCCACCGGCGTGATGTGATCATGGAAGAGTCTGTACAGAGGGTTGTTCGTAAAACGCCTCGGATGATAACCCACAATCGTCTGAGCAGGGGGAGGGTGAAGGGAGGCATCGGGCGCCCTGATCTCCTGAATCCTCACTCTGAATCCGTATAAGGCGCGGACCGGAGTGCCGCCTTCAGCAATGCTCATTCATGACTCCACTGCTGAGAACTCATATACCTTTTCTGACATTCTTTTCAGAGAAGTGTAAGTAGGATAATTGTAGAGACCGGACCATGATTTTCAGGAACACCAGCATGTTTTGAATTCACGTCGAATGGAGATAAGAATGAGAAACCTGCACCAGAAAATCCTGATGCTGGGGGTACTTGTATTCGCAGTCAGCGGTGCCGCTCAGCAGATGATGATCAACTTCGACTCCGATTCCGCGGGGGAGATGGCGGCAGGCTGGACATCGGCAATGACCCATACCGGTGGGGAGCAACGGTGGGAGGTAATCAGGGATGATTCGGCGCCCAGTAAGCCAAATGTACTGGCACAGCTATCAACTGATGCAACGGGCCGTCGCTATCCCCTGGCCGTATACGACGGGGTGAGCTGCGTAAACGGTGACCTGAGTGTGAAGTTAAAGGCGATCTCGGGCCGGGTGGATGCCTCTGGCGGCCTTGTATGGCGATACCGGGACGAGAACAACTACTACGTCGTCCGCGCTAATGCACTGGAGGACAATGTAGTTCTCTACAAGGTCGAGAACGGCAGGCGCTCTTCCCTGGCTCCCAAAGGAACACCCGCGCGGACATACGGTGTTGATGTGGCAGTGGCCGGGCAGACCTGGCATATACTGCGGGTCACTTTCCAGGGTCCTCTCTTCACCGTTTACCTCAACGGCGAGAAGCTGTTCGAAGTGGAGGACACGACTTTCACCCAGGAGGGCAAGACAGGTTTGTGGACCAAGGCCGATGCTGTGACCCATTTCGACGATTTCGAGGTGATACCGGAATAACGACCTAAACGGGTTCTACCGGACCAAGGGTTCCGTCGCGCATATGGACCAGGTGAGTTGCAATATCGGAGGCCTCCTCATGATTATGCGTGACGTACAGTAGCGTGAATTTGAGTTCGCTGTGCAGTCGAAGTATCTCCCTGCGCAGCTGGACGCTCAGCTGCTCGTCCAAACTCGAGAGCGGCTCGTCCATGAGCAGGGTATCCGGGCGCAGTACGAGTGCACGGGCCAGTGCCACACGCTGCTGCTCGCCACCGGAGAGCTGCGCCGGTTTTATGTTCGCGTAGGCCTCCAGCCGAACAGATTCCAATATCTCGGATAACTGCGTATGCCTCTCGGTTGGAGGTACATTCTGCGCTTTGAGTCCGAACTCCAGGTTGCCGCGCACGGTTAAATGCGGCCACAGTGCAAGGTCCTGAAATACCATCCCCAGCCTGCGCTTCTCAGGTGGCACCAGGATCCGGTGGTCCTCAGACACGATCTCTCCACCGAGGTGTATGCTCCCGCTCTCCGGAGCGATGAAACCGGCCAGCAGGCGCAGTAATGTAGTCTTTCCACACCCTGAAGGACCAAATACCACAAGGCGCATCCCCGGCTCGACCCGGAGGGTCACATCGCTCAGCACCTGCCTGTCCTTGAACGTCTTCGAGACCGATATGAAAGCTATATCCCGCATATCTTCATCTCTTCCCTGACCGCGCAAGCCACCCAAGAACACCCAGTGGAAGCAGGGTCGCAGTAACCATGAGCACACAGAGCGAGGCGATGAGCGGCGGCGGACCATTCGCCATCAACGTGAAGGTGCGAACAGGCAGCGTATCGTTGCCCGCGGGGTATACCATCATGGTAAGTCCTGTATCACGGAGGCAGAAGAGGTAACCGATCAGCCAGGCGGCCACCAGCCCGCGCCTCATCAGCGGTGCAATGATCTGTCTCACGCTCCGGAACCATCCTGCGCCCGCCATCCTTGCAGCTTCCTCCACCGAAGGAGATATCTGCGTCAGTGCGGACAGCGAGGTGCGGCTTGTGAGTGCTGAATATTTTGCCAGGTATCCGAGGATGATGATCAGAGGTGTCCCGTAAATGATGCCGGCCGCCGGACGATTCCACAACATGACCAGTCCGATGCCGATGACAGTACTCGGCATTGCAAACAGAATGACGGTCATTGAATCGATACTACGCCAGAAGGACAGTGTCCGGTTCCGAATCATATACCCTGTAAAAAAGCCAACCAGTGTGAGTACCGTCGCACCTATCGCAGCATAGATGAGACTCCGGAACAGGGCGTCCCCCGCCCATGTGAACGCTTCCCGGTAAGTATCCAGGGAGCCCGATTGCCGCACCAGTACCAGCAGGGGGAGGATTACGAGCAGGAAGCAGAGTCCCACCGCGAAGAACAGCAGGAGTGACCGGAACCTGCCCAGGTGCAGTACGACTGAGTCGTGACTGCTCCCGACCGGTTTGAGCTGATACGTGCTCTCACGAAGGAACCTGCGCTCCACTGCCAGGACAACCAGGGCAATCAATGCCAGGGGAACCGCTGCCGCCGTCGCCGCTTCAGCGTTGTAGAACGCGGCAAACTGAGTGAAGCTCTCCACCGCATACACATCGTACCGCAGGAACATCGGTACATCGAAGTTACCAAGGGCAAGAAGGAACACCAGCAGGAAACCGAGCAACACACCCGGAGCGATAAGCCGAAACGTGATGCCTGTGAGTACGCGCCGCCATCCGGTAACGAGGCGGGCGGCCTCCTCGAGGCGTGGGTGGACGGTCCGCACGAACGCAGCCGTAAGCAGCATCACGACAGGTAGAAAACTGGATGCCAGCACGAGAACGCAGCCGGGCAGCCCGAAGAACCACTCGGACGTCTGCACCGCCACCGCCTGGCCGAGCCAATCTGACAGCAGACCCTCACGACCCAGCAGATGAAACCATGAAAACGCTGTGATATACGGGGGTATGAGCAGAGGCACGGTGAACAGCACTGCCAGAACACGACGGATTGGAAGATCTGTTTTCGCCAGCAGGATTCCAAGGGGCAGGCCGATAGCTATCGCAGTGAGGGCGGTAAGAGAGGCTAGAACAATACTATTGCCGAGCAATTGCCACTGATGTCGGGAGGCGAGCAGATCGAGGTAGAACGCAAAGCTCAACCGGTCATCGACCAGGAAGCTCTTCCCGACTACGAACACAAGAGGTAGAAATCCGGTGACAACCAGCAGGCATGTCGTCAGATACAGCGTGACGCGTTCAGTGTTTATTGACCGATCCACGCTTTGATCATGGCCTGGATACTCTGCATGGTTCTGGCCACCTCGGCGTAATCGATCGTCATCGCCTTAATCTCCCCGATACGCTTGACCGATTCCGGTGTCCTGACGCCGGGATGCAACGGGATCTGTGCCGCATCAGACTCGGCCAGTTTGCGCTCGGTCTCCCTGCTGAGCAGGTAATCGATGAGTCTCTTTCCATTCTCCGGATTCGGCCCCGATTCGATCAGGACCACTGCATTGGGTAGAATGAGTGTTCCGAGGCCGTCCGGGCCCTGGTCAGGGTATACCATCCGGACAGGTTCGCCCTGCCGTATCCGGTTGACAGCATCATCGGTGTCGACGAGGCTGAAGGCGAATTCACCGGACGCCACGAGATCGGCGCTTTCCCCGTTGCTGGTTGCCAGTTCGACATCGTTTCGCCTCAGGCTGTCGAGAAACACCGTCAGCCCATCCCCTCCCCATAACGTATGAAGTGCCGCCATCTGGGTCGTGGTGGTACCGAAGAGCGGATTGGCGAGTACGGCACGACCCCGCCATTGGGGCTCGGTATATGCATGAATCGAACTCGGGGGGTTATCGATACTCGTGTTGACGACAAGTACCCTCGCACGAGCGGAGAATCCTGTCCAGTAATCCTCCGGGTCCCGGTACTGATCAGGGATATCTTCGGCATTCAGAGATATGTAGGGAGCGGCTACACCCTCCTGCTTGAGAACCTCGGCGCGGATCGGTTCGTTGGCCCAGTAGACATCCGCCTGCGGATTGTCCTTTTCAGCCAGGAGGCGATTCATAACCCCTGTTCCTTTCGCCTCCTCTGTATCAAAGACCGCGCGGACCCTGATGCCTGTCTCACGCTCGAAATCCCTCAAGACAGGCTCGGAAAAAACCTGGTCCTCACTCACATAGACGA
>CAZWVF010000072.1:0-3485 GCA_964637695.1 uncultured Gemmatimonadota bacterium
ATCGCCGTTCCCCAGATTTTGACTCCGGGGCTGGCCTCCAGATCTATATCCACCCGCTTCGGCATTGTGACCGGCTCGGCCAGCGGCCGCAGGGCCGTGATCACACCCAGAGTCGCCATAACGATCAGACAGGTGATCCCCATGTTGTTGGTGTAATCGAGACCGGGCCAGGGAGAGTAGGTCAGAATCGCATAGACGGGAATGCTCATTATCATCCCGACAATTGCCGCCATTGGTGGTGTTCTCTTTACGAATACTCCGAAAATGAAGACGGCAACTATGCCGGGTGAGATGAAGCCCCAGAAGGTCTGAACGTAATCGAAAATGCTCTCCATTCCCGCCAGAAGAGGAGACCAGAGGCAGGCGATTATGACGAAGATGCCGGTTGAAACACGACCGAAGGCCACCAGTCTCCTGGGATCGGCATCGGGATTCAGGTGCCGCTTGTACAGGTCGATCGTGAAAATCGTGGACGCCGAGTTGAGCATCGAATCGAGACTGCTCATCACGGCTCCAAAAAGGGCTGCGAACATGATCCCGCGCAGACCGGCGGGCAGCAGGTTCCTCATCAATACCGGGTAAGCCTCATTTGCATCAGTGATCTGGCTTCCATACAGCTGCCAGGCCATGATACCGGGCATGATAATGATGAAGGGGATCAGCAGCTTGAGCATTGCGGCAAAGAGGATTCCCTTCTGACCCTCCGCCAGGCTCTTCGAACCCAGAGTTCTCTGTGTAATGAACTGGTTGAGTCCCCAGTAGAAGAGGTTGGGCACCCAGATTCCGACCAGCAGTATCGTCCACGGGTAATCGACATTGTCTGCGGGCAGGATCATGTGGAGCTTGTCGGCATTGCTGGAAAAGAATGAGCCGATTCCACCGACCGCTTTTAATCCAAGAATGGTAACCAGTACGCCTCCGAGCAGAAGAGCTGCCCCCTGGATCAGATCTGACCAGACCACCGCTTTCAGACCGCCGTAGATGGTATAGGCACCGGCCAGGATTCCGATCAGCCATATGCCCGCCAGAACGTTGACTCCGAAAATTGCCTTGAGGGCTATCGCACCCGAATAGAGCACAGTGGCCATGGCAACAACCACATAGGCTATCATCATGAAGAATGCCATGATGGCCCTGGCTGCTGCGTTATACCGGTATTCGAGGAATTCAGGGATCGTATAGATCCCGCTGCGCAGGAACCTGGGCAGGAAGAAGATGGCGACGAATACCAGGGTGATTGCGGCTATCCACTCGTAGCTGGCAACCGCCAGGCCGGCGCTTCCAAATCCCTTGCCGGCCTGACCGACGAAGTGCTCCGATGATATATTCGAGGCGATCAGAGAGAATCCGATCAGCCACCAGCTCAGACCTCGTCCGGCCAGGAAGTAGTCCTCAGTGGTATCTTCCTTTCTCGATGCATAGAGAGAGACCCCGATGACAAAGCAGATGAATGCGGCGAAGGCGAAGACGTCGAATGGCGTCAACTGCATTGTTTACTCCATGACCGAGCTGTTTTGACAGTCTGTGGATTTCAGTCAGAAGCCTGTGACTGGATTTGAGTTTCAGACGAGAATGTAACAGCTCCCGCCTCCGTTCTAAAGAGGTCTCTTACTTCAGGATTCACAAAAGGAGCCAACAGGGTCTACAATGGAATTTGTACAGAGAGGAGTTTTCACTTCGGTTGCGGGGTGGGGGTAGTTGCGGTTGAAGAGAGAAGGGAAGGTCTGGAGAAGATGGAAAGCACGAAGAAGATGGTCAGCACAGACCTGTTGGAGATAATCACCACTCGTCGCAGTATTCGGAAATACAATCCTGACATGCTGTCGCAGGAACAGATCGATACACTTATAGAGGCTCTCCTGTCAGCTCCAAGTGCAGGTAACCTGCAGAGCCGCAAGTTCTTCTTCGTCATGGACAAGGACCTGCAGCACGATTTCGCACGTGCCGCACTGGGACAGGAATTTCTGGCTGAGGCTCCCCTGGTTATCGTGGCCTGTACCGATTCCCGCATCGAGGACCGTTATGGATCTCGCGGCCTTTCCCTCTACAGCATAATGGATGTTGCCGCCAGTATTCAGAACGTGCTGCTGACCGCGCATTCGATGGGTCTGGGTGCCTGCTGGGTAGGCGCTTTCAACGAGGACGGAGTGCACATGCTCCTCGATCTGCCCAGGAATCTGCGTCCGGTGGCACTTGTTCCGGTCGGGTACGCCGCCGAGGATCCTGAACCACCCCCTCGTGTCAGAGTCGAAAGCACTGTGAAATTCGTCCGCAGCTCCGATCAGCCCTGACGGACTGGATCAATAAAAAAACACACCAGCCATCAACGAAAGACAGCAGCAATGAAACTTCGCCACGGAACGCTATTAGCATTGACGGCAGGATTGCTGGTTGGACTCTCCAGCTGTGATGACTCTACATCAGAGCCAGAGACCAGTGGCCGCAATTACCGCCAGGATATGAGAGATTTCGTCGGGGCGATCAGCACCTACGCTCGGGGAATTGACTCCGATTTCATCGTTATTCCTCAGAACGGCCACGAACTCCTTTCTGCCTCTGGTGAATCGGGTGGCCCACCTGCTCAGGCATATGTAACTGCAATAGATGGAGTTGGACGGGAGGATCTTTTCTACGGGTACGTTTCAGATAACGTGGCAACGCCTCAGGCAGATACCGACTATATGAATGGTTTCATGGATCTGGCGGAGTCGAACAGTGTGGAGGTGCTTGTTACCGATTACTGCTGGACAGAGTCATATATGGACGATTCATACTTACAGAGCGCCACTAGGGGGTATATTTCCTTTGCCGCAGATCATAGAGATCTCGATAACATCCCGTCATATCCGGCGACTCCATACAATGTGAACTCCGCCGATATCACTTCTCTGGCTGAAGCATCGAATTTCTTCTACCTTCTCGATCCCTCCCTGTTCTCAGGTAAAACCGAATTTCTGAATGCCGTAGCGGCAACGAATTACGATCTGGTGATTACCGATCTCTTTTACAGCGACACTGAACAATACAGTTCATCGGATATCGCTTCTCTGAAGAGCAAGGCCAATGGAGGCACCCGGCTCGTTATCGCCTATATGAGCATTGGTGAAGTTGAAGACTACCGGTACTACTGGCAATCGGGATGGGGGCCCGGAAATCCATCCTGGATTGCATCGGAGAATCCGAACTGGCCCGGAAATTATAAGGTCCGGTATTGGGAGTCTGAATGGCAGAGCATCATCTACGGTAATAATGACAGTTACCTGAAGAAGATCCTGGATGCGGGTTTTGATGGTGTCTACCTGGATATAATCGATGCATTTGAATTCTTCGAGAATCAGCAGTAGCAGCCTTTCAATGAGTAAACAATGCCTCTTGCATCTGTTCTGCGGTCTCCAACTGCTGTGGGCATCTGCGGCTGAAGGCCAGCTGCAGAACAGTGAGCTTGTGCAACCGGGGAATCAGCAGCAGCAGCAGCAGCAGCAGCA
>CAZWVF010000072.1:3585-10029 GCA_964637695.1 uncultured Gemmatimonadota bacterium
CAGCAGCAGCAGCAGCAGCAGCAGCAACAACAACAACAACAACAACAACAACAACAGACTGCAAGAGAACGAGTAGCTGCGCTGGCCGATTCCGGCACGGCCATGCTGGTTCGAGGTGACACGAAAAGTGCCCGGACGCTTTTCGAACAGGCACTGCGGCTGGATAACGACTATCCGGAAGCAGTACTGGGAATGGGCAGGATTTACCTGGAGGATGATGCAGGCGCCGAACGGGCTCTTGAATTCCTCAGACGTGCCACTGCGCTGATGCCCACAGATCCGCAGACACACTACTACAGAGCGCTCGCGCATGTCAGGATGGCCAAGACCGATCTGGGACGTGACAATGCCAGTATGGCCCGCAGGGAATTAAGGCTGACCCTCGACCTCAATCCCTCCCACTCCGATGCCTACTACCGGCTGGGCGATCTTCTGAGGGAAGTATATGAAGACTACCCTGGTGCTGAAGAGGCCTTCCGCAGACAGATAGCCGTAAATCCGGCACATCCGCTGGCCCGGATGGATCTTCTGAAAACCCAGGTTGACCTGGGAATGTGGGATGCCGCTGTAGTAACCGCCGAAGAGATCTTGAGACGCGATCCCTCGGCCACCGGAGCTTATCCATATCTGGCTGCTTCGCACTGGAAGGGAGAACGCCCCGAAGAGTCGATGCAGGTTTTCGAGCTGTATTTCGGTGTGATAGACGAGAATGAGCGGAATCTCTATCTCGACATGGGTTCTATCCTGACACCCGGAGAGAGAGAGGAATTCCTGGGCCTCGGCGAGCCAGGTCGCCGGTCGTTCAGAGCACACTACTGGGGAACTCGAGATCCCGACCCCAAAACCGCGGTCAATGAGAGACTTCTCGAACACTTCATCAGGATCGCCTACGCCCGGATAGAGTTCGGCCGGCAGGACTGGCCGTGGGATCCCAGGGGGGATTTCTATGTGCGCTACGGTCCACCCGAAATCAGAACCGGCAGGGGGCGTCCCTTCGCAGCAGAGCTGATCGATGACGACCCTGAATTCGTCAAGAACAGAAGGGACTTTGAAGTCAGTATGGGGCTCAACCCTGAAGCTATGGCAGATATACGGTCCGCAGGCGCATTCAGTTCAGGCCGGGTCGGATTCGTGGATGCAGCGGACCAGGCTGCCGGTACGGGTGCGGAGGTCTCATCGGGAGGACGTGCCCCGGAACGCTGGATATACCCCGATCGGGGTATCGATGTCGTCTTCGAGGATCCAATCGGCCGCGGCAGGTACCTTCTGACCAGTGACCGGCACCGACTGCTTGTCACGCAGATGGAGAGCCTCCTGCCCACGGTCAGTGTAGAGGAGGAGAAGATCGAAGTTATCGATCCGATGGACTCGGTGGTGACCTTCAAGGGCTCTGATGGCAGGACCGTCGTGGAATACGCATTCGCACTGCTGCCCGATGAATTCGGAGCCTTCCGAAGCGTGACAGGTTCATATGCGACGATCGATGTGGATGTAGATCTCTATTCTGAGAAGTGGGACCTGGTTGCCGAAACGGGTGAGAAAGCCAGAAGATTGAGGACGATTCCTCAGATCCAGATCAACGGCATTCCGCTGTTTGTTGATGCGACGCGCATGGAGGTAGAGCCCGGAACTTACAGGCTGACCACAATGCTGCTCGATCCGGAAACCGGTAAAAGGGCGACAGCCGAAGAGATTGTGGACCTGCCGGATTATTCAGGAAGCGATCTGATGGTCAGCAACATTCTTCCGGCAGCCATGATCATCCAGGTGGGTCCGGGACGCGAAGGAACATTTATAAGAAACGATCTCGAGGTGCTGCCCCTGCCTGGTCGGGTTCTTCAGGCGGATCAGCCTCTCTTCATCTATTACGAGATATACAATCTGACCAAGGATCAGTATGGGGGTACCGATTACGAAGTCGCCTACTCAGTGGCCGAAGCACCCCAGGATCAGGCTCTGGCGACCCGTCTCTTCCAGGGGCTGGCAAGTCTCGTAGGTGCCGGAAGGAAGAGAGCCGTTATCACGAGCAGCGTTTCGGGCGGCGGAATATCCAATGATGTCCACACTTACCTGGAAATCGACTTAAGCGGTCTGCAGCCGATGACCTATGAGGTGACACTCACCGTAACCGATACGCTCACTGGAAAATCAGCCACAAGTGCTCTGCTCTTCAGAACACTTCCGGCGCGTTGAGAGGAGAATCCAACAATGTGGTTTCCTCCTGGTTCGTTCCATGCTGTGACAATCCGAATCGTTCCCTTGATGGCACTGGCCGGTCTGATAACACTTTCGGCGTGCAGCAGTCAGAAGGTGGAAGGATCGAGAGTGGCCGATCTGATACTGACGAATGGCCGGTTCTATACGATGGAACAGGATCAGGAGTGGGCACAGGCGGTGGCGGTCAAGGGGAACAAGATCGTCGAGGTAGGTTCACGGGCGAGTGTTGACCGCTGGCGAGGGGCAGGAACTCGAACGATCAATCTGAAGGATGCGTTTGTGCTGCCCGGCCTGATCGACGGTCATACCCATTTCGGTTCTGCCGGCAGATTGCTTCTGGCGGCGAATCTCGCAGCGGTAAGTGACGAGGATGGATTGCGCGAAGCTTTGAGGGAAGCGGCAGACCGGATGGAAGATGGCTGGTCGATTACAGGTGGAGGATGGGGAGCCTATGAGTCGTGGCAGGCAGGCTCGACCGGTGAGGAGAAGGAGGAGACCGTAGAGCCTCAGGAGCTGTTCCGGCCCACAAAAGATATGATCGACCGCGTCACTGCCGACAATCCGGTTCTGGTCAACCGGTGGGACGGCAGTATGTACCTGGCCAACAGCCTGGCGCTGGAAATGGCCGGAGTCGACAGTAATACCCGCGATCCAGGCGGAGTGACCATTCACAGGGACAGAAGAGGGGAGCCTACCGGTCTGATCGAAGGGAACCGCGGGGCCATCAGGCGTCTCTTCAGCTCCCTTCCCGGGACTTCACACGAGCGGAGGCTGGCCGAGTCGCGCCTGGCATTCCGGAAGATGGCAGAGGCCGGCATAACGATGTTTCACGACATCACTTCTCCCGATCAGATGAAGATCTTCCAGGAACTCTACGCAAAAGGTGAGATCACTGCCCGCATTCGACCCAGGCCGACACTCGAGAAAGCCGAATTCCTCAATCGGATCGGCATAACCGACGGATTTGGGGATCCGTGGTTCCGATTCGCCGGTCTGAAAGACTTTATCGACGGGATCATGGGCAACTGGGGAGCGATGTTCTACGAGCCATACGAAGACCGTCCCGATCGCTATGGTGCATGGCGGGTCCGGGTAACACCTGAGCCCGGGATCGAAGAATACATCCGCAGAGCGTACAGGGCTGGATTCGCACCTCATATCCACGCCATCGGTGACAAGGGAGTTGATACCCTTCTTACCATGTACGAGCGGGTCATCAATGAGTTCGGTATCCGGGACCACAGGTGGCGGGTCATCCACGCTCAGGTTGTGCATGACAAAGACTTTGTCCGCTTCGGAGAGCTGGGACTGGTGGCTGAGATCAATCCCTACCACCTTTCCGATGACATGCGCTGGATGGCTGAGCGGATTGGGGATCGCTGCAGGGGAGCTTATGCGTTCCGCAGCCTGAAGGATAACGGAGCGGTGCTTGTCTTCGGCAGCGACTGGCCCGGCACCAATGCGGCCATCTACCAGCAGCACCCGCGTTACCTGATCCATGCTGCTGTCAACCGGACCACCCTGGACGGAGAACCTGTTGGTGGTTGGTATCCCGAACAGAAAATAACGGTGCACGAAGCGATCGAAGCGTTCACCATCAACGGCGCCTGGGCGACCTTCGAGGAGGATCAGTTCGGTTCGATAAAGGTGGGCAAATACGCCGACTTCACTGTGCTGGATCAGAACCTGATCGAGATCGATCCAGAAGATATCCTCAAGACCGAAGTGCTCTACACGATAGTTGATGGAAAGATCGTATACGAGAATACAGATCGCTGATTGATCATTGCCGGCAAGACTCTCAGCCGGCTGTTTCCGACAGATCTGTCAGCAGGTTCCAGACCATATCTACATCCTCCTGAGTTGTTCGAAGGTGTCCGAAGACAAGCCGCAATGTGTATTTGCCCTTCAACTTTGTATGGCTGAGGAACACTTTCCCTGAAGCATTGGCTTCCGCCATAATCCGCGAGTTCAATTCTTCCAGCTTTCTTTCTGTCTCCTCCTCTTCTTTTCCCCCCTCAATTTCCATCATCGCTTCCGGCCTGAACCTGAAACAGACCGCTGCGAAATTGACAGGGGCCATCAGTTCCACACCAGGTTGATTCTCGATCTTTTCTACCAGGTCATCGGCGAGTTTCATGTGGTACCGGAGTCTTTCGGCCAGCCCTTCGGCTCCAAAATACCGCAGTACCATCCACAGTTTAAGCGAGCGGAACCTTCGGCCCAGCTGGATCCCGTAATCCATCAGGTTGGTAACTGCTTCTTCACTGTCACGCTCGCTGGAGAGATACTCCGGAATCAGACTGAATGCAGCCTTCAGAACCTCCGGCCTGCGCACGAAGAAGGTACTGCAGTCAACCGGAGTGAAGAGCCACTTGTGAGGATTGATTACAATCGAATCTGCGCGGTCGCAGCCATCCAGTATGTGGCGTTTTTCCGGAACAAGCGCTGCTACACCCGCATAGGCTGCATCCACGTGGAGCCACAGGTTGAATTCTCTGCAGACATCAGCAATTTCGGCTACAGGATCGATACTGGTACTTGATGTCGTTCCCACGGTCGCAACGACAGCCAGCGGGTGGAAACCATCGGCAAGATCGGCAGAAATAACATCATGCAACACTTCAGGTATCATACGGAATTCATTGTCAGCAGCTATCTTACGAACGTGCTCCAGGCCAAATCCGAGAGTTGCGGCAGCTTTGTCTACCGAAGAGTGCGCTTCCTCTGAAGTGTAGATTGTCAGCGTCTTCAGATCGGATCGGCCCGCCATTCCTTCGGTTCTGATCTGCAGCTCCGAATGCGCTTCACGGGCGGCCGCAAGTGCCAGCATTGTGGCTATGGATGCCGTATCGACAATGTGCCCGTGGAAGTCGGCCGGCAGACCCAGCATGTCCCTGAACCATTCCAGCACCCTCAACTCCAGTTCGGTCCCCGCGGGACTGGTCCTCCAGACCATTGCATTCTGACTGATGGCAGCAGCCAGCAATTCTCCAAGGATAGCCGGACCGGAAGCCGAGGAGGGGAAATAGGCCATATAGCGGGGACTGTTCCAGTGAGTGAAGCCGGGGTAGAGGATCTCTCCGAAATCGCCCAGGATCTCCTCGATAGGCTCACCGCTGGTTGGAGCCTTTTCAGGAAGCCGGTCGGCCACTTCTCCCGGTTCCACCTGGGATAAGACAGGGGCACGAGGGCCCCGATCCAGATATTCGGCTATCCAGTCGATAACCTGGTAACCGGTTGATCGGAATTCCTCGATCGGCATGTCCCCGGGCGGTGCAGGAGAGGAAGGTGTCTGTGAAGCCGGATCAGTAAACATAAGGAGAGCCCCCTCAGGATGCATCTGTTCTGATCAGAGATATCCCGCATTACTAACCTCTGAAGAGCAGCAGTCATGTCCTTGTAATAATAACTATAAAAGGTGCCGGAGGAGAAGCTCCCACCACCTTGACATGTCGCCGGTCGTATGGGATAAATTGAGCGCCCGAACAGACAGCAATCAGGTAAGTTCTCAAGGAGCCCCACCATGCAGAAGCAAACTGGAGAGAGTCACGATTCCGGAATGACCCGCAGGAATTTCCTGAGTGTGGGAGGTGCTGCCGTTGCAGGCAGCACATTAGCCATGAATACGGGTGTAGATGCGCTTGAAAGCAGGCTGCAGCAGACCGGTGGGGAAAAGATACAGGGATTCAAGACTCTCGGCCGGACCGGCTGGCAGGTATCCGATCTGGCTGTGGGGGGGGTTCCACTCAGGGATTCAGCCGTCGTTCGATACGCCTACGAGAAAGGCATCAACTATATCGATGTGGCTGAAAGCTACGGTCGCGGTGCTGCGGAAGAAGCAGTAGGTGAAGCCATGCAGTTCATGGACCGCAGCAGGATCTTCATAACCACTAAAATCCGGGTCGGTAACAGAGATACTGTAGAAACGGTGATTGACAGGTTCAATCAATGCATGGCAAGGATGAAGACCAACTACATCGATGCCTTCTACATGCACGCGGTTGACCGCATCGAAGGTCTTGATACTCCGGTATTTCATGCTGCGACTGATCGTCTGAAAGCCGACGGCAAGATCAAATTCATCGGATTCTCCTGCCACGGACCCGGCAGGAACAGCCCCGACAGCCATGAGGAAATCATGATGGCCGGCGCCGAAGACGGCCGGTTCGATCTGGTGCTCTTTACGTACAACTTCATGACGAGCCCCGAGTGGGGGGAGAGAGC
>CAZWVF010000073.1:0-9784 GCA_964637695.1 uncultured Gemmatimonadota bacterium
TCAAGCACGGCGTCACTCTCGGTGCCGACATCTGCTGCGTGACATGACACTAGAAGAATCTGAACGAACTGAGGTGAAGAGGGGGGCCGCAGTTGCCCCCCGCCCCACCCAGGTTGTAGATTGGCGGTATGGATCTTCCTCCCATATTCTGGCCGCTGCTGATAATTGTGAGCCTGCTGATATTAGGCGTGTTCGTCCTGGTTCTGATAGCCATCTTCCGCATCCTGGATATGGGGCGGTCGATGAAAGAGTCCGGGCACGATCTGACCGAGGGACTGAAATCCGGCCAGATAGAAGCCCTGAAACAGGCCCAGGTTCAGATGCAAAGGATGGAAGAACGCCTGCAGGGGCTTCAGAACACCCTGAATGAGAGGCTGGAGAGCCAGCAGAAGCTTCTATCGCAGCAACTCACTGATTCAGGCAAGACCGTCGCCGATCTTAAAAGGGAACTCGGTTCTCTTTCCGAAGCTACAGGTCAGCTTTTTGAGCTGGGCAAGGATATAGCCAGCCTGGAGGATATCCTCAGTTCTCCGAAACTGCGCGGCGGTGTGGGAGAGATATTCCTCGAGAAACTGCTGGCCGATATATTCCCCCGATCCCTCTTCAGGATCCAGCACTCTTTCTCAGATGGGGTCGTAGTCGATGCAGTCATTAAAATCGGAGACCGGATGGTTCCCGTCGATTCCAAATTCCCGATAGAGGATTTCCGGCGGGTTCTGAAGGCAGACGAGGAGAATCGGCCCGCAGCCCGCAAGCAGTTCCTGAAGAACGTGAAGAACAAGGTGGACGAGATCGCCAGCAAATATATCCTGCCGGACGAAGGCACCTACGACTTCGCTCTGATGTATATTCCGGCAGAGAACATCTATTACGAGACCATCCTGCGGGATGACCCCCCGGGCGAGGCCGGCGAGATGAAGGGCATACTCGATTACGCGGTTTCAAAAAAAGTGATCCCGGTCAGTCCCAATTCATTCTATGCCTACCTTCAGGTGATCCTCTTCGGATTGAAGGGGATGGAGCTGGAGCGGCGCGGCGATGAGATCCTTTCTCATCTGCGACGTCTTCAGGGCGACCTCGACAAATTCTCAGATGAATACGCCAAGCTGGGAACACATCTAATCAACGCCAGGGGAGCCTTCGAGAGAGGAGACAAACGGCTGGCAGGGCTCGACGTCAAGCTCCGTACCCTGGAGGACGGCGCGGAGTGAATATGCCGAGCACAGGCAAACCGGCAGGCTGACGCTGAGATCGGGCAAAAGGAACGATTCTGCGCGTACTAAATAATCTTCATCTTCCTGCCCACTCTCTCCATGATCTCAAGAGCTTCATCGAGCATGGCATCGGTGTGGGTAGGCATGTAAGACGTTCTGATCAATGCACCTCCAGGCGGAACGCCCGGTGTAATGAAGGCATTGGTGAAAATACCGGCGTCGAAGAGGGCGCGCCAGAATTTGAGACACTTCATATCCTCACCCACGATGAGCGGAATAATCTGACTGGTGGAGTCACCGGTGTTGAATCCGATCTCGGTGAGTCCCCTCATCATCTTTGCCGAATTCCTCAGCACCGCTTCGCGCCTGTCATCGGCCTTGCACAGGATTTCGAGTGCCTTGTGGGCACCTGCCACAGAAGCAGGCGGCAGGCTGGCTGTGAAGATCATCGGACGCGCCTTGTGCTTGATCCACATCACCACTTCGAGCGGACCCGCTATGAAACCTCCAACCCCGCCAAACGATTTACTGAAAGTGGCCATGATCAGATCCACCTGATCCAGCTGGCCCTGTTCATCGGAGATCCCTCTGCCTTCTGATCCGTAGACACCCATCGAATGCGCCTCATCTACCATTACCCGGGCGTCGTACTGTTTTGCCACCTCCGTGATACCTGCAACATTGGCGATCGACCCTTCAGCCGAGAATACGCCGTCGGTGATGATCAGCTTGCCGGATTTCTTCGGAATATTCTGGAGAGTCCTCTCCAGGTCATTCATGTCGTTGTGCTTGAACCTGACCGTTTCTCCGGTCGCCAGACGACACCCCTCGACAATACTGGCGTGGTTGAGCTTGTCGGAGATGATGTAATCGTCCTTCTCAATCAGCGCCGAAATGGTCCCCTGGTTGACCATGAAACCGGTTGTGAATACGAGGGCAATTTCCTTGCCGAGCCATTCGGCGATCGCCTCTTCGAACTCGACGTGGATATCGAGGGTGCCGTTCAGAAAGCGGGAGCCGGTGCATCCGGAGCCGTATTTCTGGATCGCAGCAGCAGCAGCTTCCTTGACTTCAGGATGGTTGGTCAGGCCCATGTAGTTGTTCGAGCCGAGCATGATCTTGCGCTCGCCATTTATATAAACTTCGGCGTCGGCCTCACTCTCGATCTGTGTAAAGTAAGGGTAGTAACCGAACTGCTGTGCAAGCTTCCAGTCCTTCCATTTGTAGCATTTCTTGAAAAGATCCATTCGAATACTATCCCTTAAATATCGTGTGGGTAGGTTGTGGGTTGTCTGGTTCTCCGCTACTATTTTCGGTGGCTGAACTCTCTGAACTCAAAAAAGCCGACTCAGGAGTCCTGCACGATAATTAAGGCCACCGGTCTGGTCAACTCCTCACCCATTCCCGGCGGCATCTGTCGGTCAACTTACTTACCCGGGAGGGCGAGTGGATTCACAGGGACACAGGGCGCTTGTAACCGGCGCAAACGGCTTCGTTGGATCATATATCACTGAACGCCTGCTGGAAAAGGGATATCAGGTACGGGTAATGGTTCGCCGGACTTCAGACCTGTCGGCGCTCGAAGATCTCGATGTTGAATACGCATACGGCGACATGACAGACCCTGAAAGCATGCCGGGTGCTGTTGAAGGTGTCGATATCGTCTTCCATGTAGCCGGGATCACCAGGTCGAAAGATATCAGTCAATTCGATATTGTTAATGCCGAAGGCTCCGGAAATCTGATGCGCACATGTCTCGACGTACCGGAGGTGAAGCGCTTCGTCTACATATCCAGCCAGGCCGCCGGCGGCCCTTCCAGCAAAACGGCACCGCGAAAAGAGGATGATCCACCCGGTCCGGTCACCGCATACGGCCGCAGCAAGAGGGGTGGTGAGATCGCCTGCCGGCAGGTTTCGGCGAACAGGATACCAGTGACCATCGTAAGACCGTGTATCGTGTATGGACCGAGAGAGCCCGAAGGCCTTTCACTGTTCATGACGAACAGGAGGAGGATCAATCCGGCAATACTGCCCAATATCTGTTTCAGTCTGATCCATGCCGAAGACCTGGCCGACCTGACAGAACGTGCGGGCAGGCTCGATATTGCAAAGAACAGGATTTACAACGCGGCCGATCCCGAATCGTACTGGATGAAGAGGGTCGTCAGCGTGATAAATTCGGTTCTGGATACCAGGATACTGCTCATACCCGTGAATCAGCGTCTTCTCTCAATTCTGACGACCATCAACCAGGCCCTGCTGAAGGCAGGTATCGGTGTAGAGGTGCTTACACGTGAAAGGCTTGAGGATGCAATGCACCGGTACTGGACTATGGATATAACCAGAACGATGGATGATCTGGGGTGGCGGCCGAAACGCTCCCTGGAAGAAAGGATCAGGGAAACGGCCGACTGGTACCGGGAAAGCGGCCTCTATTGATCCGGCGCCAGCGTAACCCTCGCTGTCGTCGGTTTCTCAGACAGGCTCATATAAACAGGAATATCAGTTATCCACAATACCTGCGGCGCGTATCCTCCTGTAGTAGTGGTCGGAGATATCCATGTTTTCCTGCAGGTCCCCGTCGAGCCTTGTTGGTCCCCTGTTGTATGCTTCTGAAGCAATCCGGTAATTCCCATCATACCGGTCGAGAAGGTTCCGGAAGTAGACAACTCCAAGGTGGATATTCCGCTCAGGATCGAAGAGCTGCCAGAAGGTCTCGAGAGAGGGATCTATCTCCCTTGCGGTGGGAAAACGGACCTGCATCAATCCATATGCGTCCTTGTCGCTTACTGCATTTGGATTGAAGGCGCTTTCCACCTGCATCAGCCCGACCATGAATTCAAGGTCCAGGTCATGGTCCGCACTGGCGTCGGACAGGACCTCCAGATAACGGTAGGGGATCTCATATTTGTGCAGGATCTCCAGATGGGAAGTCGCCTGCGTCGCCCACTGCCGCTGGTTCCGAATCACCAGAGACTGGGACTCGATTATTGCGTCAAGCCGGTCGATTTTCTGTTGCTGGGCTATCAGTAATGTGGCCGAAGCAGCCGCTGCGAGAAGAATAATCCACTGCCCGATCGACCGAAAGTCGATAGAAGTGGCTTTCATGTCTCTATAATCACCTCACATAGCAGACCCGAACAGCTTACGACGGGAACCGCACCAGTGACCATCCGGAGTTACCGGATAGCCACCGGATGACGGCACGGGTCTGTTTCCATCCTTGTGAAATCAGGATGGCTCTTAAGCCAAGGGCCGAACACAGGCCTCCTTCGAAGCCCGGCCGGCCCCCAGTTTTGGTGTCCTTATGAAATTATCCCCTGATTCCGACACAATTCACGAACTCCGCGTGAATTCATTTACACTTTGCGCTGTAATAGTGATACACATTAAATACACCGTTCCGCATTTACACTGGTATTCAAGCGCCGATGCATTCCGGCCAGCCACGTTGCTCGTCGTCGCGATAGACACTGCTGTCCCTCCTCCTCGTGCCTTGCTGGACGGACGCCGCGGCGCTCTCGATACATCACCGTAAATGCGGAGCGGTGCATTAAGTGACTGACACTGATTCATCGGATGACATCGGATAAACGACCTGTAGAGGAATCTCACATGCGACTCACTATTGCTGCTGTTGCCCTGTTTATAACCATTCAGGGCGGGATTACCGCCCAGCCTGTCGATACAGCCGAATGGTACCCCGGTGGAACCTATAACTCCTCCATACCGACACCTGAATCTATCCTCGGGTACGAGATAGGAAGTGAATACACCTATCACTATATGCTTAAGACCTACATGGAGGCGGTTGCCAGGTCGAGCGACCGGGTGGAACTCAGCTCATACGGTATGACCAATGAGGGTCGCGAACTGCTGCTGCTGATCATTACAAGTCCCGGCAATCATGCCCGCCTTGATGAAATAAAGCAGAATATGGCCATGCTGGCCGACCCCAGGCAGGTTTCTCAGGAGCGGCTCGACAACATAGTCGAGGGCACCCCCGCGGTTGCATGGCTTTCCTATAATGTTCATGGAAACGAATCTGCCGGAACGGAAGCTGCAATCCTCACCGTATACCAGCTGGCAGCGGGAACAGATCCCGTTACAAGCAGGATCCTTGACGAGCTTGTTGTTGTGATCGATCCACTGTCCAACCCCGATGGTCGCGACAGGTATGTTCACGACTTCAAGAAGAGAAAAGGTATGGTATTCGATGACGATCCTGGTGCCTGGGAGCATGGATCAGACTGGCCCGGCGGGAGAACGAATCACTATCTCTTCGACCTGAACCGCGACTGGGCCTGGCTCACCCAGGTGGAGACGCAGCAGCGGGTTGCAGAATACCTGAAGTGGAATCCGGTGGTACACGTTGATTTCCACGAAATGGGTGGAGAGTCATATTTTTTCTTCCCGGCGGCCAAGCCGGTCCACGATGCCTTCCCCGAGCAGATAATGAAGTGGCAGAAGTATTACGGGGAGGGCAACGCAGCGGCCTTCGATCAATTCGGATGGCCCTACTACACAAGGCGCGGCTTCGATATGTACTATCCCAGTTACGGCGATTCGTGGCCCAGCATGATGGGTGCAACAGGCATGACCTACGAGCAGGGAGGTGGTGGAGGTGTCGGTCTGGCGGTCAGAAGAAGCGATGGAACGGTTCATACGCTGAGACAGAGAGTTCACGGTCATTTCACGACCTCTATGGCCACCCTTCAGACTACTGCCGACAGGCGTCAGGAGAGGCTTGAGGACTTCCTGGGCTTCTTCCGCCACGCAGTCAATCTGGGCAGGGGAAATGTCAAGGCCTATGCACTGGTACCGGCGGTTGATCCCTACAATGCCGACCAACTGGTGGGTCTGCTGACAAAGCAGGGGATCGAAGTATCCTCTGCTCAGGAATCCTTCCGGGGCAGGATAGAAGGTGCATACTGGACCGGCGGCGCTACCGGTTCGAAGGAATTTCCGGCCGGGACCTATCTTGTGGAGACAGGGCAGCCGAAGGGTGTGGCTGTCCAGATGCTCCTCGAAAGATCCCCAACGCTGGAAGATACGAGTTTCTACGATCTTTCCGGCTGGTCGCTGCCCTATGTCTACAACGTCGAGGCCTACACACTTTCAGAATTACCACGGGTAGCGAAAGTGCCGGTCGTCACAACTCCCGAGCGGGCCGGAGGTGTGGTCGGCGAACGGGCACGGAACAGCTATGCAATCCCCTACAACGGCACCTCAGCCCTTTTTGCCGCGGTCGACCTTTTGAACAGGGGCCTGCGCGTTCACACAGCCGCCGATGTTTTCACGATCCACGGTCGCACATACCCTCGGGGCACCTTTGTCATCCCCCTGCGGCGAAATCCGGAAAACACCCATCAGATAGTTGAGGAGGTTGCGGCAAGCCATGGTGTTATGGCGTATCCGATCAATACCGGTCTTGTTGAAGAGGGGACAGATCTGGGAGGCGGGGATTACCGTCCCATGAAGAAGCCCCGGATCGCGGTGGCAGCAGGTTCCGAGGTGGGCGGTTCCTTTGGAGAGGCCTGGCATTTCTTCGATCAGAAGTACCCCTTCTTCGATTACACGAATATCGACGCTTCCAGACTGGGTCGAATGGATCTGAGCGATTATGACGTACTCCTGCTTCCCAGCGACAGAAGCGGACGCAGTTATCAAAGCATTTTCGGCGAGGAGGGTCTGGTCCGGCTGAGGAGCTGGCTCGGGGGTGGAGGAGTCCTGATCGGTTTGGAGGGCGGCGCACTCTTCGCAACCCAGGAGGTTTCACAGCTGACGAGTGTAACCACGAGCAGCGGTGGAGGGGAAGCGGGGTCGAGGGAATCGACAGATACAGATGAAGATGCACCCGCCGTTGAGGCCAGAAGAACAATGGCGGAGCGGGAGGCTGAATCCAAAGTGAATCGCACCCCCGGTGGCGTATACGGAGGAGTTCTCGATCTGGACCACTGGCTGGCATTCGGGATGCCGGAACAGGTAGGGGTCGTCAGGCGTGGAACCCGGGCATTCAACATCACCGAAAAAGGGATTAATGTCGGTGTCTTCTCCCGCCAGCCCCTCCTCAGCGGTTACGCGCCCCCCGACGTGCCCGAGGAGCTCTCCAGGAAAGCCTGGCTGATAGTCGAGAACGTGAGTGGAGGCAATGTGGTTCTCTTTGCAGATAACCCGCTCTTTAGAATGTTCATTGAGGGACAGCACCAGCTGGTTCTCAATGCGATAGTGCTGGGTCCGGCTTTTGGGGGAAGGGGACGCAGAGGCCGATAGTTACGGCCTGTTCTCAACCTTATAATAGTGGTGGGCACTAATCCGGAGGTCTGCGGTACTTATCCAGTTCCGCGGGGTTGAGGACCTTGAACTCAACCCTGCGGTTAAGGGTGCGTCCCTCTGCGGTATCGTTGCCGGCGACCGGCTGCGACTCGCCGTAACCGCGTACGGTGAAATGATTGAGTGAAAGTTCCGGTGTGTTGACCAGTATCCAGTTGAGTACTGACTGGGCACGTGCCCGGCTCAATTCCTGATTGTAAGCTTCGCTTCCTACATTGTCCGAGTGTCCACCCACCTCGATTTTCAACTCTGTGTACCTGGCAAGGATCATCCCTACTTCGCGTAATGTCTGGAACGACTCCGGTTTGATATCGGCTGAATTGTATTCGAAATAGACCGCGTTGAGGGTGAGCAGGCCCCTGGTGATCAGTTCGGCCTCCATCCCGTAAAGACCCCTGCCCATCGGATCGACCGGAATGCCCTGCGGAGTATTCGGCTCGACATCAATGCCATCGGGGACACCGTCACCGTCGCTGTCGAGAGCGCGGCCTGCAGAGTCGACAAGCGCTCCGCGGGGCGTTCCGGTTTCCATGTCGATGCCGTCGGGTACTCCGTCACCGTCGCTGTCGTTTGAACGGCCCATCGCGTCAACGGTGGCTCCAGACAATGTGTCTGGTTCCATATCCAGGCCGTCGGGTACTCCGTCACCGTCTGTGTCGATTGCCCTGCCGGTTTCGTCAACAACGGCACCCTCGGGTGTCAGTGGTTCCTGGTCTTCAGAATCGGGCACGCCATCACCATCGCTGTCTGTAATACCGGCTCTGACAGGTCTCTCCTTCCTGACCCTCTCTTCCCTTTCAGGACGTTCTAACAGGTTGCCGAGAATGATCTCAACGCTTCCGTAGGCCATCCAGTCCTCGGCGCGGGTCCCTATGCCATCGGTACGGGGATCGGAAAGACCGATCATGAATCCGCCACGTATGTTCCACCTTCTACCGAGGTTGACCACCGCCCCGCCGCTTGCTGCCAGGTAGTCGCTGAAGGGCTCGATAGGGGCTTCGGTCTCCAGCCTGCTCAGCATTTCGAATTCGAGTCCCAGAGTCGGTATTACCCACCAGCTGACGCCCGCTCCCAGCATGGCGTGTGTAGGAATGTTTGTTCCGGTGGCTGCGTCGGTGATGACCATTCCCTCTACGGCCCGCAAATCGATTGCCCCGACCCGCAGGCTCTGGTTGACGGAGAGAGCGATGTCGAAACTGTCTCTTGCATAGGGATGATTGTGGCCCGAGAGAACGTTGCTGTGCACTCCGGGTGTCACGGAAGCACCGGCTGCCAGCTGGAAGGCCCTCTCTGCGGGTCCGGGCCACCTGAAGGTTACGCCTATCGGACCGGTCGCCCACCCGAGCGAGGAACCTCCGAAAGCGATCGGGCTGTCACCTGTTCCAACCAGGAAGGCGGCGAAGGAGCCGTAAACCTGGATATTGTCTTTGAGGCCGTATCCCACCGAACCGTTGCCGAGCAGGGTATTGGTGAGACCGAGCCGATTGAATGTGCTGTAGACTCCAAAACTGAAGGCACCTTCCTGAAGCGTTTCAGCTCCAGGTACCAGGATCCCTCCGCGCGCACCTGTAGGTCGGCCGATCTGGGCAGAGACTGTACCAGATGTCAAGGCCAGCACAACCAGACCCGGGAGGAGAATGGTTCTGAGAATACTTCTGCTGGGATCTGGTATATGCACGGTAATGGCAGACGGCTACATCAGCATCAGCTGAAGTTTGGTGTCGAGAGCTCGTTCGAGGTAGTCGAAGTCGAATGGCTTGTTGATGTAATCGAACGCTCCCATTTCGATTGCCTTCTGGGCGACATCCTTCTCGCGGAATCCGGTCATGATGATAATACCGATCGTTTCGTCGAATTCCCGCACCGCCTGCAGAACCTGGATACCGTCCATCTTCGGAAGGTATATGTCGAGCAGGATGATATGAGGACGCTCTCTTTTTGCAATTTCCACAGCTTCGACACCGTCATAGGCCGTAAAAACCTTGTGTTCCTTATCTTCAAGGAACGCTTTCAAGATATCTACGATCGCGATTTCATCGTCCACTACCAGGATTCTGGCCATTGATAATCCCCGTGCGTATAAAGGCTGCAGAACTATATACGGTATAGTGCTCTATCTACAGAGCGGCAACCCTATTCGACCTCTATAGAGCCTGTCCGAGAAACACTCCGGCTGCGGCTTACGCTGGCATCCGGCTGGCTGCGTTGGTCTTCGCAGAATGTCCTCGACGTAGCGC
>CAZWVF010000074.1:0-6737 GCA_964637695.1 uncultured Gemmatimonadota bacterium
TAATATTAATGATTCCACCAGTATTCATGCGGGTTTGCGACTGATTGCCGTGAACCCGCCTTTATTTGTGTGCCGGATGTGTGACTGATAAATGATCAGGAGTTGTCAGATTCGGTTCCGTACCCATTGAAGGAAACGATGTCATTAATCGGGTGTCTGACGTGCTCCGGACTGATTTTCTGCTCGTCGTAATAGCCCATGGCTATCATGACGTCTATTTTCCTGTCCTTCGGAACATCCAGTATTGATTTGACGGCTTTTTCCCTGAACCAGCCCAGCCAGCATGTACCCAGACCCAGCTCCTGGGCCTGAAGAACCAGATGTTCTCCGGCGATTCCGATGTCCAGCAGGTAATACTTCGTGTTCTGGATCCTGCCGCCCAGTCTGGCAATGAACTTCGACTTCTCAGATACAATGACAACGATGACAGGTGCCGTTTTCAGAAATGAATTGAAGAAGTGAAATACCCCGAATGCTTCCTTGCAGATGCGGTCTCTGAGCTGCTTATCGTCAACTACAATGAATTTCCACGGTTGGGAATTGCATGCTGACGGGGCCAGCCTGGCAGCCTCGATACAGGTCATCACCTTTTCCCGCTCGACAGGTATGTCCAGGAAGTTCCTTACACTGCGTCTCTGCTTTACAAGATCGAGAAAGGCCACTCAGCCGGAATTTCTCGCCAGTGCCGTGTAATAGATTTCGCTGAATCGCAGAATGGAATATTCGACAACCTGACAGATGGCATCCAGGACGTCAGACACCGGTTCAATATCCACTTCATCATCCACCAGCCCCTGCAGCAGATGGTCCGAGGCAATCTTTCGGAAAGCTCTGAACGCATCCACGACTTCATGCTCAGAGAAACCCATAGAACTGCGAAGGGAAGCAATGGAGCCGATAAAGGCATCAAGAGGTTCGAAATTCTCCTGCTTGATGGCAGCGAGATAGGCGTCAAGGCATTCTCTGGTTGTGGCTTTCAGCTCAGGTACTGGTCGGGTGGAATAGAGGGAATTGGATGTCTTCAACTGATCGGCCCACTCGGCCACAACGTGACTGCTTTTTGTATCCAGGTAGAGCAGAGGGTGGGTGCTCACTGGAATCGCCTCCTTGAGGCTTGGATTTGAACTCCCGTTTCGTGATGTGATTGTATCAGAGAGAGCGTATCGAACCCAAGCCGTATCATTACTGTTGGCAGTCCTTGATCATTATCTTCTTTCCCTCTGCATCGGTCGCGACATAGATGACCTCGCCCTCGGTGACCTGAATCCGCTCTCCATCATCAGTCCCAAACCTGCGAATGGCCTCAACCCGAACACCGACTGTCACCGATGAGTTACCGACGTGTTTTGTTTCTGTATAGAAGGAGACGATGTCACCTACATAGACCGGTTTCTTGAACTCGACTTCCCGCATTGCAACCGTTACGAACATGGCATTGCAGTGCCTGCGTGCCTCCACGGCACCGGCCATGTCGATGTAGCTGAGAATGACTCCTCCGAAAATCGTACCGGCGCCATTTGTGTCTTTAGGCAGCATAATAACTCTCAGGGCTGGTTCCCTGGAGGTGTCGAGTGCATGACCGGTCATTTGAGACATGATCTGCTCCTCTGGATACTGTTCAGTGAAATTCAATTAATCCGCGGATGCCTGGCCGCTCATACGTTCGCGCAGTATTTCCAGCACCTCTGCAAGTTCTTTACGTGTGAGTAAGCCGGATTTACCCAGTTCTACGATTTCCCTTACTGAATCGTCCGGTGGTACACTAAGATCAGCTGTCCTGATCTTCTGGACGAAATCTTCACGTTTCCGATCCAGCACCTTTTGAGTCAACTCTCCTTCCTCCACCATTTCTGCAGTCCTGCGAAGAGCTGAAGACAACTCCTGAACCGTCGGGCCTTTGGCCGCCCGGAGCTTACGCTCATAGGCCGTTTCACCTGAATCGACCAGTGAATCGGCAGATAGCTCTATCTCTTCAATGGTTTCATCTGTGGTTGACGATAGCGCGTCGGTTTTCTGGAATTCACCGGCTTTTATGCTCTGCAGGGTTCCATTCCTGCCTACAGTACACAGGTCCTGGACCCTGTATAGTTCAGGATGGTGTGAGGTGAACTGAACAAGTCTTGTTCTGGCAAGGCGGTCACTCAGACCTTTCCGGGTTTCGTCTCTGAGGGCGATCAGGAACCCTATACCGAGTGTCAACGCAGTTAATATCTGGCCGATGATTTCACGCAGGATTATCTGTATGGGGCTGATAGGATTATTGCCCACCGGCACTATCCTCATGCGGAACAGCATCATGGCCGGGGTCGCTCCCGTAGCCAGGGGAACGGCAACCCAGTATCCAAATCCTCCTATGAAGAACATCGACTGGCTGAATGTGTTTGCCAGGAAAGGGTTTCCGCTTAATGCACTGCGCAGAAACAGCCCTGCAAACCTGTATAATGCCAGTGTTATCAACACAGATGCTGCCAGATCCATTACGTAGGCCAGGATGCGTATAAGAATTGGAGCAGGATGGTAATCCACGCCGGCTTTCAACTGAAGAGGTACAGAAGAGTTCCTGATTTGTTCATCCATAACGATGGCAGATTAAGATGATGGATCCACGAGGTCAAGACAGGCTTATGTTACGGTGGATGCTTGACCGTCGCCCATGTGCATTATTATCTGCTTGCGTTGACAATAGCCCGGTTTAGGGTCTATTGTCGCCGACGATGTCTTTCGCCGCGGGCGCACGCCCCGGCAATGAGTCCAGAACTACATGTAGTCTTAAGGAGGCCCGAATGAATAAAGCGCGAGCTGTCCTTGGCCTGTGTGCCGTAGGGTTAATGCTGGCGATGCCTTTGTCCACTGCATATGCGGGTGGCTTCAGCATTTACGAACAGGGAGCCCGTGCCATGGGGCGTGCCAGTGCGTTTGCGGCTAGTCCTGATGACCCGTCGGCCATGTTCTACAACCCTGCCGGGCTTGCCCTGCTGGAAGGAACACAGATATACATAGGTGCCACAGTGATACTTCCGTCCGGCGATTTCACCGGTTCCGGTCCTTATCCTGCAGACGGAGTAACGGAAGAGCAGGTCGCCCAGACGTTTCTCCCACCCAACGTTTACATCAGTCACCGTATTAACGAGAAGATCGTTGTAGGGCTGGGTATAAGCACTCCTTTTGGACTGGGTACGAAGTGGGAGGGTTCGGATGGTACTGTCGCCACCTTTTCCGGTCGTCATATTGCCCATGAGACGGCGATAGAAGGAGTTGGAATCAGTCCGACCGTGGCCTTTACGGTCAACGAGAAGTTGAGCCTCGGAGTCGGAGTCGAGTTGCGTTTATCCAAACTGATGCTCAAGCGCTACTCGAATTTCGACGCCACAGCTTTCGGTCTGGGTATCCTGGATGTCGCCAAAGCGGAGATTGAGACAGACATGGCCAATGCCATGGGTTTCAACTTCGGTGCGCTCTTCCAGGCTACAGACCAGATCAGTATCGGTGTCGCATACCGCTCGGCAGTCACAGTTGATTATGATGGTACTGCTACGATTACCCAGATCAATACGGGAATCCCACTTATTGACGGTGGAGTAGCTCTTACTGTTGGTGACCACGATGTCACAACAAGCATCGATTACCCCTCAGTTGCTACAGTCGGTGTGGCCTACAAGCTGACAGATCAACTGCTGGTCGAGGCGGACGTCCAGATGTGGGGCTGGTCAGTATTCAAGGAGCTATCTATTTCTGGTCTACCTGCAGTCGATCCTGCAACTGGACAACTCATCACGTACACCGAAACCGTGCCTGAAGATTACGAGAATTCTATGGCGTTCCGTCTGGGTTGCGAGTACTGGAAGTCGGAGGATTTGGCACTGAGAGCGGGTTTCGTTTACGACATAACTCCGGTTCCTGCCAAGAGCATCACACCTCTGCTGCCGGATGCTTCCCGTACGGGATTTACACTCGGTATCGGTAAAAGATTCGGTTCGATGACGATCGACGCCGCATTTATGTACCTGATGTTCGCTGATGCGGACACAAAGGGTGAGCACGTTGCCTACAATGGTGTCTACAAGAACAGCGGTCTGCTGTTCGGATTCAACGTAGGCTACGCGCTTGGCAGATAAACAGTAACAGAAAGCACGAACCGGATCTGATTTGGCCTGATCCGGATCCTGCATGAAATAGAAAGGGCGGTCACCCTCTGGAGTAACCGCCCTTTTCATATGACTGCAGTGATCGTCTCTAAATGTACTATCAGAAAACTGCCAATGCTTCTACTGCCGGTCTCCCGGTTCTTTGCCCGGATCGAATTTTGGCGGATTATCTGTGGTTGCAAGATCCCAGATAGCTCTGAATAGCATTTTACCGATTCGTGCATACTTCGGGTAGTTGATCTTATCCCAGGTATCGGTAGGTCGGTGATAGTCGGGATGGAATCCTGTGAAGAAGAAAGCTACCGGGACACCGAGATTCAGGAATGGCCAGTGGTCACTGCGGCGGATCAGTCCCTGGGGTCCGGTGTCGTAATCGTACTTGATATCCAGATTGACCGTTTCGTTGGCCCTGTTGACCAGATCACGCATTTCACTGCTGTAGGAGTAACCGATCATGTGAATTGTATTGGTGTTATCCTCAGACCTGGTTTCCGGGAGACCGAGCCTGTCGTCCAGAATCTCCTCGTTTCGTCCGATCATATCGAGCTGTACAAGACCTACGGTCTTTTCCAGGGGGAAAACCGGATTGTTGACGTAGTAAGTCGAACCGAACAGTCCGAACTCCTCACCCATCCACCACCCGAAGACGATTGAACGACGTGGACGTACGGGGGAAAGGGTGAATGCCTCGGCAAGTTCCAGCAGCATCATCGATCCCGAGCCGTCGTCGTCGGCGCCATTCATCACCTGGTCACCTCTCATGCCCGCGTGATCGGCATGTGCACCCAGCAGAACATACTCATCTTTTAAATCGGTACCTTCAATTATGGCCATAATATTGCGCGCCGGGATCTTCTCCTCCTCGATCGTTACGTGTGCAGAGGCCCGTATGTTCTCCAGCGTGATACCTGCTGGTCTGTTCTTCGATTCCATCTGTTCGACCACTCCGGCCAGGGCTTCTGGACCGAAAATATCGTTGGATACCTTTGTGCTGACAGTGATCGTGGGAAAGGTGGAGGATGCTCTGCTTCGTCCGGGCAGGCTGAGCCGACCGCGGCCGGTGAACCTGATCCTGGTTGAACCGGGGGACCTCGGGTGTGGAACTACAATCATTCCAATTGCACCATTCTGAATGGCCAGCCTCATCTTGGATAATGTTCTTCTGCGTCCCGACCACATGTTGCCAAAGGGTGAATCCTCGGCACCGATACCCGGGTACTGGTCCACTACAACAATTATCTTTCCTTCGGTTTCGAGACCGGTATAGTCGTCCCAGGCAGGTTCGGTAGATGTGATGCCGAAACCCGCGAAAACAAGCTGGCCCTCCAGGTTCCAGCTGCTCGAACCGGTTGAAGGGGCAAAATCGGTACCCACGATATATCCGGTAGAAGTTTCACCAGATCGTATCAGTGCGAAATCAATATCGTCAGTTGCATTCAGACGTATCAAATCGATGGTCTGAAAGTAACTGCCGTCCGGACCGGCAGGCTTTACACCCATTGCTGCAAGCTGGCTTGCGATAAACTCGGAACCCATATTGAAGCCTCGTGTACCGGTGGAACGACCTTCGAAGTAGTCGCTGGAGAAGAAACGCAATAGACCGGTTAGTTCCCCAGCCGTGATGCTCTCTATCGCTACCTGTGGGGGTTCGCTCTGCGCTGCTGTTGAAATCGGCAGAAACAGCACTGCGAGAAGGACGAGATGGACGATTTTGGAAAAGCTGGGTCGACACCTGAACATGGTTACTCCTTCGCGAAATATTTCGGATTCGTTATTAAGTGATAGTACACACAGCTTGTTGCAGCCATTCAATTCTATTGGCGTAATTGTATGTGGTCAGACTTTCGAAACCAGTTCCCCATTTTCGAAAAGGTAACCCCGGAAGCCGCACAGACGGTCCGGCATCGTGATCGTTCCCGATGACAATCCTCACTTGACTGTAGCGGCTTTGATGGAGGAGGGGATAATCGTCGATGCAAGGCCTACCGGTGTACGGGTCTCGCCGTACGCATACAATAATAAAGAGGATATCGATAAATTCCTGGGTGCTATTGTGGGATTACGGTCTGCTTTAGCAGGATAACAGGTTCTTAAAGCACGTACCCTGGTCAGTTATTCCAGCATTTCATCCAGTGAGAAGCGAACTCCCCTCATCAGTGTGGCAACAGAGAGGGGCTTGGCCAGATAAGCTATACCGGGCATGGTCAGATACCGGACCATCGTTTCGCTTGTCTCTTCACCGCCCAGCAGGCTTATCCGCCCTTGAGGCTCAACCTTGCGAAGATCCATCAGGGTTTTCACCCAAACCATTTCCGGTACCAGAACATTCAGCAGGACAAGATCGACCAGTCGAGCGTGGCGCTTGTAGAGATCCACTCCTTCCACCCAGTTGCGGGCGGGTAGGGCGTTGTATCCGAAGTTTTCGATAATCTCAATGATATGTGCGCGGCTTTCATGATCTTCTTCGATTATCAGAATAGTCTCATGCCCGCTCAGAGTTCCGATCTCATCCTCTCCCAGCACCTCTTCCTTTACTACTTCTACTTCCTCTGTTTTCTCTTCTTCCTCCACCTCCACCTCCACCTCCACCTC
>CAZWVF010000074.1:6837-9583 GCA_964637695.1 uncultured Gemmatimonadota bacterium
CCTCCACCTCCACCTCCACCTCCACCTCTGCTTCTACTTCCTGTGCCTCTTCTGTAACTTTCTCAGCAGGGACATCCCCGGAAATACCCTCACTGCCCGGCTCGATTGCGATTTCAGTGCTCTCTTCGGCAACCTCTTCACGCACGACAATTTCATCTTCAACCGTTTCTTCGCCTTCCGGCTGTTCCACGGTTGCTTCATGCAAGTCCTTTTCAGCAGGAACTTGTGAGATTTCCGGCTCGGACGCAGATTCCCCAACTTTGGCAACTTCTTTATTGACCGGCTCTGCTGCAGCTGGAGTTTCTGCTGCGGGAGCTTCCTCGATGCTCTCCCTGAGTTTTGATCTGGGCATGTAGAATTCAACAGTTGTCCCGGATCCCAGATTGCTTTCGAGAGCTATATAACCACGGTGGTTCTTGACAACGGTATAGGTTACGGCCAGTCCCAGACCAGCCAGCGGACTGCCGGTTTTCGTCGAGAACATGGGATCGAAGACGTGATCGATAATGTCGGGAGATATACCAGGTCCCGTATCGGTTATGGTGAGGTGAACATATTTGCCGGAGGGCAGGATGAATCCCTGCATGGGAGTGGCCCGATCAACGGAAACCGGCCTGCATGACACTTTAACATCGCCATTGTTTGAATCGGCAGCCTGGCAGGCATTGCGCAGTACGTTCCGGATGGCCTCGGATAATTGAACCGTGTCACCAAAAACCGGAAAGATCCCATCTTCGACACTCGGCCGGATGTCACAGGAGGAATCAGGATTCTCCTCCTTTACGGCTGCTATTGCCTGTTCAACAAGAGCTGGAATGTCGACGTCGGCACCATCCTTTATTCCACGACGAGGAAAGAGATCGATACGGTGTTCCAGTTCCGACAGCCAGTCGAGTGCCTCCTGAAGCTGTGGGTCCTCACCACCTGTGACAATTGGACCGAGCGTGGATGTGATGCGTCCCAGATCTCCGCCGATACTGTTCATGACCCTGCTCAGCAGATCCATCTTGTCTGTAAATACAATTCTCTTGCGAAGGGTATCTTCTTCTGAAATGTCGCGAACACCGACTACGATTTCCTGTTCCTCTTCCTCCCCGCAAAGTGCGGTTACCAGCTGGAAGATGCGCACCTTTCCGCTCTTGTCTATTGCATGGACATCGAAAGTCTGTGACTGGTGAAGCGATTGGGAAATGTATTCATGTACTTTCTCTTCGTCGCCGGGGTCCATGAAGGAAGAGAGCGGCTTGTTCTCGATTTCTGACGAATCGTAGCCAGCAAGATTGAGGAATCTATCGTCTGCCCAGAGGATGTTCCCCTCGGAACTAAGTGCCAGTACTCCGTCGAATGTCGATTCTACAAGGAGTTGATATGCCGCAGGAGTGCTTTCATCCCCACTCTCTCCTCTTTGCTTGAATGATATAGCCATACCTAATTCACCTGTCCAGGAGCAGGTTTCTCTTACGATTGAATGTACTAGAGGATAGGACAACTATTCAGAGCCACTCAAGCCCCCTATTTTCTTTGGAGTCCTAATAATTAGGCCTTAAATTGAAGTGTTCTTTCTGACTTTAACTGCAGGACAACAACGTTATCTTCATAAGTCACAGCCAGGAATATCTCAATTGGGTGATACGAGTTGAAAGGATCCAGGTGTCGGAAACGACCACAGAACAAACGACTGCAGGAACCAAGTTATTACAAGCCAGGATTCGAGAACTGGCAGCGGAGAAGTCTGCGATCATACTGGCGCATAACTACCAGGTTCCTGAAGTGCAGGACGTAGCGGATTACCTCGGTGATTCTCTCGGTCTGGCACAGCAGGCAGCAGCAACCGATGCAGAGATAATCGTATTCTGTGGTGTGCATTTCATGGCTGAAACGGCCAGTATCCTCGCCCCGGAAAAAAAGGTGCTTCTGCCCGAATTGAAAGCCGGTTGTTACCTCTCTGATATGATCGATGCGCCTTCCCTGGCTTCCTGGAAAACGGAATATCCAGATGCGGTCGTTGTCTCATATGTAAATACGACTGCAGATGTCAAAGCCCTGTCAGACTACTGCTGCACTTCATCAAATGCCCTGAAAGTTGTGGAAAGTGTCCCCGAGGATCAGGAGATCCTCTTCACACCGGATATGTTCCTGGGTTCGTGGGTCAAAGAGATCAGCGGCAGGGAGAATATGCGGCTCTGGCCGGGGGAGTGTCACGTTCACTCTGCTCTTACACTCGATCTGATCCTGGATCGTGCCGGAGAGTATCCTGAGGCCGATGTGATGGTGCACCCCGAGTGCCGGTGTTCGGCCACGCTGCACCAGATGATCCTGGAGGGAGATCCCAGAATTGAGGGACGTGAGATACTCATTCTGAGTACGGGGAAAATGGTCAAGCATGCCGCCGAAAGCTCTGCGGAGCAGTTTGTAGTGGCCACCGAGATTGGTATCAACTACCGGATGAAAAAGGAAAATCCTTCGAAGGAGTTCATACCGGTATCAGAGAGGTCGATCTGCCAGTACATGAAGAGGATCACTCTGCCGAAGGTGTTGACTGCCCTTGAAGAGGAGGTTCACGAGATAAGAGTACCTCCGGATATCGCTTCTGCCGCCAGGGGAGCTGTCGACAGGATGGTTGCAATTACATAGAATTACTGATTTCTTGTCCAGTTACAGGAAATCGTGCGCCCGTAGCTCAATTGGATAGAGCATCTGACTACGGATCAGAAGGTTGGGGGTTCGACTCCTCCCGGGCGCGCCA
>CAZWVF010000075.1:0-8786 GCA_964637695.1 uncultured Gemmatimonadota bacterium
GAATCATAAAACACCGGGTGGAGTATCAGAACAACTCGAACGCCGGTGGGCCGGGTGCGGTGGCGAAGAATTGGGAATCGGTTCGCCGGTCGGGGTATTCATTCCTGTAGAGTTGTGCCCACCTTTCCATGAAACTTCCGGCCTCGTCGGCGTTGATCATCGCCCAGACACTTCCTCCGAATCCGGCGCCAAATGGCAGCGAAGCAACAGCACCTGCCTCTTTTGCAGATCTTGCCAGGAATTCAGTTTCGGGAACCGTGTTTTTCAGCAGTCGCTCCCCGAGTGATCCGGCCCGCTCACAAAGTTCTCCGAATGCAGCCACATCTGACCTGGCAAGAAATTCACCGGCGGAGGGGACTATCTCCTCACTCATAGAGAAGAAGTGTTCGAATCTGTCCAGCAGGTCGGCAGCGGGGGCACCCGCCCTGTCGGATTCTGAAAGGAGAGAACGGATTTTGTCCGCGACATCGGTGGATCCTGCGAGTGCCTCCCCGAAATGCTGATCGTCTGAACCGGTCGATTCCCTCCACAACAGGAGAGCGGTCTCCATCAGACCGGCTGCCCTGTTGTACTGCTTCATGGCCGATCCGGTCTTCTGAGCCACAACCCCGCTTACTCCAATAACGAAGAGTTGCTCATCGGGCCACTCCAATACCCTCTCCAGTCTGGCCGGTCTGTATGAGTACTGCATCAGGGCATTCGACCGGCAGCAGAGTATCGCGGTATGGTCCTGGCATCCACCACTGGTACCAACTCCCCTGTCTCCCTCCAGAGAACGGAAACTCCGCCCGTTTTCAACAAGGCCGAGGTATTCTGCAAGATCTTCAGTCGAGCTGATATTCCCGGCATATCGATCTGTCGTGCTTATCCCGTTCAGACGCGAGAGGGCAAGGAAGGTCGCTATCATCAGCATGCTGGAGCTTCCCAGGCCGGCGTCCTGAGGTAGATTGCTGGCAAAGGCAATATCCGCTCCTCGAATGGAGCCGGGGAAATTACGCACAATCCTCCTGGCCACCGTCATCGGGTAATTGGACCACTCTCCAGCCACCGGCTTGAGATCGGATGTGATCTGAAAGGTGGCGGTATCGTCAATGAGGATATCGGTCACATGGAGAGTTGAATCGGTGCGGCCGGCTGCGACCATGCAGCAGCCACGCTCGATACCGGCTATGATGCTTCTGCCTCCCCCATAATCCGTATGGTTGCCTATAACTTCTATCCGGCCGGGTACAAAATGCGCGGTGACCTCCGTGTCAAAAACCATACCTGAAGCCTGAAGAGATCGGGCAGACCTGACGAACAGGTCGGCGATCTCCTCAAGCGCGGACCTGCCCAGACCCGCCGCGATCAATCTGGATCTGACACTGTCGTGATCGAAGAGCTGATCGAGTATAATCCCTCCGCTCACAGGTTCACCTCAACACCTTCCAGAAGTTCTTCCACCGGTCTTATGTTAGCGCGCCTCGAAAGATCCGGTATGACCGCCTCTGAAGGGATCATCTCGAATCTCTCGTTCAGATTGCGGATCGCCCAGGCAATGGCGTCGGGCAGTTCCAGTTCTCCCCGTTTTGAGAGCTCTATCGACCGGCAGGCCTCATATATCGAAGGACCGAACTTCCAGCAGCCCATGCTGACCCAATGCGGTTCTCTTAACGCGGCCAGCTGATCCGGCTCGGGTTTCTCGATCAGATCAACCAGGTATCCCTCCTCGTCCGTTATCAGGAAAGCGCAGTTGACGATCCTCTCAATTGTCGCCTTCCCCCCCTTTCGCAGGCTCCCGGCGTTGAACCCAACCAGCCCCGGTCCATCGAGCCGGCGGATCACAGAGAGCACCTCCATCGGATAGTAGTTATCTGAATTGAGCATCAGGAAGGGAGAGGAACCGGTCGAGGATTCCGCTGCCAGCAGGGCATCGGCACTCCCCCCCGGTTCCTTCTGAACGGAAAAGGACAGGTATATTCGACTCAATTCAACGAGATCATAATAGTCGCGGATCATCTGAGAACCCGGACCTGTTACGACAGACACATCCCTGTATCCCGCATCGGCCAGTGCGCTGAGGAGGTAGTTGAGGAAGGGCTGGCCGTTGATCGGTATCATCGCCTTGCAGCCGGTTGCCGCAACCTCCGCCTGCTCTCTGCTGAGCACGGCGTCGGGATCTTCCCGCTGCATCCTGGTACCCAGACCTGCAGCAAGTATTACCGCCTTATCCATCATCGAGCAGTATTCCGGCGGGTTCGGATGACCTGCTTATCCTGCTCCACATCCGCAGGATGTAGATGACCGCCAGCACGGCAACCGCCACAAGCACCAGTGCCAGAGGTAAGTTGCCGTATATCAGATAACCGATTGCAAAGAGGGCGCTGTAAACAGCTACACAACCGGCGAACATGCAGAGGATCCCCAGAGGCACGATCCACCCGCTTTCCATTTCGATCTCTTCACCCTCTGCCCTGGCACGTTCCAGAACCCTGCGCCAGCCCGGACCGCCCGGATTGACTTTCGTGTAGAAGGAGAGAAGCACGCTCTGTTCGGTGGGCCTGGTCATGAAGGTCACGGCGACCCAGGCAACAGTCGTGATGCCTACGCCGCTCAACAATTTGACCCAGGCCGCCAGCTCCACGCCCGGGAAAAGATCGGGGTGGATAAGCTCCACGTATATGGCGAAGAGGAAGGAAACGATCATGGCCGTCAGTTCGCTGAAGGCGTTGATACGCCACCAGAACCAGCGGAGGATGAACAGGAGACCGGTGCCTGCACCTATCTGCAGCAGGATATGAAAGGCCTGGAGGGCGTTTTTCAGCCAGAGCGCCAGTGCGGCGGCCACGATCATCATGACCGCGGTGGAGACCCGGCCGACCAGAACGAGTTCCTTCTCGCCGGCTTCCCTGTTGATGAATCGCTTCCAGAAGTCGTTGACCACATACGATGATCCCCAGTTCAGATGAGTCGAAATTGTGGACATGTACGCGGCTATCAACGAACCGACCACGAGCCCCAGAAGACCGTGCGGCAGGAATGTGAGCATTGCCGGATAGGCCAGATCGTGCCCGAGGATGCTCTCCGAGATATGCGGGAAGGCCAGCTGCAGAGATTCCACTGTAGGGAATACAATCAGCGAGGCGAGTGCCACCAGTATCCAGGGCCACGGCCTGAGAGCATAATGAACCACGTTGAAGAACAGTGTGGCTCCAGTGGCATGAGTCTCATCTTTTGCCGACAGCATCCGCTGGGCGATATACCCCCCTCCACCCGGTTCTGCCCCGGGATACCAGACACTCCACCATTGAACCGCAAGGGGGATGACCAGGATAGAGACCAGGGCCTCTCCGTTGCTGAAATCGGGCAGGATTGACAGCTTTCCGCTTACCAGCTCGTTGGACAGCAGGCCGCTCAGCCCTCCCACGTCGGGGTGCCCTACTGCCACAACAGCCGCGGCTATCGATCCTGCCATCGCTACGATAAAGAGAAGGAAATCGGTCAGAAGGACCCCCCTGAGACCACCCAGCATGCTGAATACCATCGTAACCAGTGCAGCCAGCGCTATCGTCTTCAGAGGTGAAAGATCAAGAAGTACACCGCCTATCTTGATGGCGGCCAGAGTGACTGCCGCCATGATCATGATGTTGAAGAAGATGCCAAGGTAGAGAGCACGGAATCCGCGCAGGAAAGCAGCCGGGAGACCGCTGTAGCGCAATTCGTAGAATTCTATATCGGTCATCACACCGGATCGCCGCCACAGCTTTGCATAAACAAACACCGTCAGCATTCCGGTCAGCAGGAAGGCCCACCACACCCAGTTGCCCGACACTCCGTTCTGACGCACGATATCGGTTACCAGGTTCGGTGTGTCGGTTGAGAATGTCGTCGCGACCATGGACATGCCCAGAAGCCACCAGGGCATCTGCCTGCCGGAGAGGAAGAACTCCGACGAGCTCTGACCGGCACGCCTGCTCACCCATAAACCGACGATCAGCGCGATGATGAAAAACGCGATTATGAATGCCCAGTCTATGCCTTCTAATGCCATCTGCCCCTGCTCTCCAGTACACCGCTCCGCAATTACGCCGGTATTCGATGCGTGACCGTAATTACGAGGCGGTGCACTTGTGATTTCTGACTGGTAAAGAGCCCCTCCGCTGCCGGTATCATGGAGGAACGGTTACAGAGTACATGCATCGGTTCCTCAAGGAGGCCATCAATGATGTTCCATTCCGGTATCCGCAAATGTCAATACCCGTTACTGATCCTGATCGCCGCATCCATCATCCTTGCCGGATGCAATGGTGAATCCGGCCGCCTGGACATCGAGGTTACCGATGGAGCGGTCCCATGGACGAACCTGAATCTGTATAATAATCAGGACACTTTCCAGTTCGCTATCGTTGCTGACCGAAATGGAGAAAGGCGTCCCGGCATTTTCAGCCAGGCGGTTGAAAAACTCAATCTGCTTCTGCCGGAATTCGTAATGTGCGTGGGCGATCTGATCAACGGATATACGGAAGATGAATCGATCCTCGATCAGGAATGGGACGAATTCAATAATCGGGTCGGCCGGCTCCAGATGCCCTTTTTCTATGTTATCGGCAATCACGATGTGACCAACGAAGTCATGATCTCCAAGTGGAAGGAACGATTCGGCCGTCTCTACTACCATTTTGTCTACAGGGATGTTCTCTTCCTCTGCCTCGACAGTGAAGACCCTCCCCGGAGAGCCGGAGCCGACGGTATCGGAGAGGAGCAGTACAACTACTTCAAACAGGTAGTGGCGGAGAACGATGATGTTCGATGGACCATGATCTTCCTGCACAAGCCGATGTGGAAAAGGGGGGAAAGAGCTGAAGGCTGGGAACGTTTCGAGGATCTGCTGAAAGGCAGGAATTACACGGCGTTTGCAGGCCACGATCACCAGTACATCACATCAACAAAGGACGGGCACGAATACTATCAGCTCTCCACCACCGGTGGAGGGAGCGAGTTGAGAGGCGTAGAGATGGGAGAATTCGATCACATCATGTGGGTTACCATGACAGACGAGGGACCCCGGATCGCCAATCTGCTCCTGGATGGTATTCTGGACGACTCCCCGGGCAGATAATCCCGGCGCCTTCCATATCAGCTCCATGGGGGATCGATCCGGCTGAGAAGAGGAACCGCTCGGACCGGGAGGCGGCGGCTCCTAAACCGAGGTGTGTCCGGTTCTGGTTATTATCTCGTCCTGCAGGACCCTGCTCAGATCGCAGAAGTAATCGCTGTACCCGGCGACCCTGACGATCAGGTCGCGATGTTCGTCCGGTTTTGCCTGAGCTTCAAGCAGCGTATCCCTGTCCACAACATTGAACTGAATGTGATGGCCGCCCAGCTTGAAATACCCTCTGATCAGCTTAGCCAGACCATTCATCCCCTTTTCATCATCCAGCAGCTGAGGGGTGAACTTCTGGTTGAGCAGGGTACCGCCGGTCAGCGAGTGGTCCAGTTTCGACGCGGATTTCGTGACGGCGGTGGGCCCGTGCCGGTCGGCGCCCTGCACCGGTGATATCCCCTCTGAAAGGGGTTGGCCGGCAAACCTGCCGTCGGGTGTGGCACCGGTCACCCTGCCGAAGTAGATATGGCAGGTGGTCGAAAGCAGGTTGATCCTGTGATGGCCGCCCCTGGTGTTCTCCCGACCCTCCACTGCATTGAAGAAGATATCGAAGGCCGCGAGCATCAGTGAATCCGCATAATCGTCGTCGTTACCGTACCGCGGGGTTCTGTTGATCAGCATACGGCGCGTCTTCTCCAATCCCTCGAAATCGGAGGAGAGAGCACCGATCAAATCTGTCATGCTCAGATTGCCCTCATCGAACACGTGGTATCTGATCGCGGAAAGGCTGTCGGTGAGGGTACCGAGCCCGACACCCTGTATATATGTGGTGTTATACCTGGCGCCTCCGGCGTTGTAGTCGATGCCGCCGGCGATGCAGTCGTCGATCAGTATCGAGAGAAAGGGCACCGGCATCTCTTCGGCAAAGAGCCTCTCTATCCTGTTGTTCCCCTCTATCTTGATATCGATGAAGTGCTTCAGCTGCTTCTCATACGCTTCCATGAGATCTTCGATAGAGTTGAAATCCTCTGCCCGGCCGGTCTCGATTCCCGCCTGCCTGCCGGTCCTCGTGTCGAAGCCGTTGTTGAGGGTTATCTCCAGCACTTTCGGGAAATTGAAGTAACCGCTCAGTATATAGCTCTCCTTGCCGAAAGCCCCGGTTTCAACGCATCCGCTTGTGCCGCCATTTCTGGCGTCCTCAACAGATTTGCCCTGCCGGGTCAGTTCCTCGACCACCATATCTGCATTGAAAACGGAGGGCTGTCCCCTTCCCTTCCCGATCACGGAACATGCGCTGTTCAGGAATTCATCGGGATTCTTCGCGCTGAGCTGGATGTTTGAACCCGGCTGGACCAGTCTCATTTCGTCTATCACTTCGAGCAGCAGGAAAGAAACTTCGTTCACGCCGTCCTCACCGTCACTCTTCAGGCCACCCAGGTTGATGTTGGCGAAATCGGTATATGTAGCGCTCTCCTCGGCCGTCACCCCGACCTTCGGAGGCGCCGGCTGGTTGTTGAACTTCACCCAGAAGCACTGCAGCAGTTCCCTGGCACCCTCAAGCGTAAGAGTTCCGTTATCCAGACCCCGTCGGTAGAAGGGATAGAGATGCTGATCGAGCCGTCCCGGATTGAACGCATCCCAGGGATTCAGCTCTGTTATCACACCCAGATGGACAAACCAGTAGTACTGCAGGGCCTCCCATAGATCTCTCGGGGGATTTGCCGGAACGTGTGCGCAAATCTCTGCGATCCTCTCCAGCTCTCCCTTCCTGTCCGGATCAGATTCAGAAGCTGCCAGTTCACGGGCCCTGTCGGAACAGCGACCTGCAAATGAGATAAGGGTGTCGGCACAGATCGCCATCGCCTCGAGTTCTTCACGCTTTGCCGTGACGTCGGGATCATCCGATTCATTCAGTCTGGAAAGACTCTCCTCTATCTCCTCTTTGAACCGGAGGAAGCCCTTCCTGTATATCTTGTCGTCCAGAACGGTGTGTCCGGGAGCCCGCTGCTCCATGAATTCTGTATATATCCCGGCGTTGTATGCCATAATCCATTCTTCTGTCATCGCTGCGAATATCTTTCCCCTCAGCGTTTTATCCTTCCAGTAAGGGATTATATGTTTCTTGTAACACTCCTTGAATGCATCAGATACAGCGTACGGTATCTTCTCCCGATCGTTGAGGATCTCGAGATCTTCAATAGTGTGACAGCAGAGTTCAGGATAGGTGGTTGTGGCTTTCGGCTCCGGCCCCCTCTCCCCGACGATAAGCTCCCCCTCATTTATGCAGATCTCTTTGTTTTCGAATATCTTCCTGAATACATGGGCACGCCGGATCGGGACCGGTTCAGATTCGGTTTCCCTGTACGCCTCAGTCACAAGGAGAGCTCTTTCGGCGGTGAGGTGAGGCACCGCGTCCAGGCTCTGGGTCCTCAACCGTGCTACCCGTTCATTCACCTGCATCAACCTCCTACTGCAGCAGTCACACCGTACCGGCTGAGCCTGTCGGCAAATTCACCGGCCAGCTTCAGATTATCTGTCAGGTTACCTGTCAGATCGCCGGTCATCCGACAGGTCACTCCTATCCGGTCACATTTATGGGAACCGGCGATGTGAAAGGGAAGAAGATTAACTTCTTTCACATTCCTCAAAGAGGCGATGAATCTGCTGAATCCCTCCCTGTCCGCCTCCCTGTCGTTCACTCCGGGAATCAGAGGAATGCGCACGACCAGTTCATCGTGAACTGAAGCGAGCTTCTCCAGATTCTTCAGAATCGGCACGTTCGAAACGCCCGTATATGTACGGTGCACTTCCTCATCAATCGTCTTCAGATCGTAAAGAAAGAGATCGGTATATTCAACGATCCTCTCCACGTCCTCCCACGGTACATACCCCGAGGTTTCAACGGCAGTGTGTATCCCGGCTTCATGACATGCCCTGATCGTGTGGTAAAGGAAGTCGGGCTGCATGAGCGGCTCACCTCCGGAGAAGGTCACTCCCCCACCCGACTCCTCATAGAACACCTTATCTTTCCTCACCTCCTCCAACACCTCCTCAACGGTGATCTCCCGGCCGATGATCTCCCGGGCTCCGGTGAAACAGGCATCTGCGCAACAGCCGCAACTCCGACACGCTTCCCAGACCTGTTCGAATCCGCCATATACCGCTTCAACTGCTCCGTTCGAACATGCCAGGTAACAATCGCCGCAGGCGATGCACAGGTCCGATCTGTATGAGAGATTTCGATCCCGGGAGAGCCCCTCCGGATTGTGACACCACCAGCAGTTGAGAGGGCATCCTTTCAGGAAAACCGTGGTACGGATTCCGGGACCATCGTGCACACAGAATTTCAGGATATTGAATATCAGGCCGGTTGCAGTCATCAATTGCCTTATCTCGAGGTTTCTCCTGCTCTCAGACCGGGCTCTCTGCTATCTCCTGATTGTGACAGCTTTTCGAAGAGCCGAACATATCGTACAGTATATTCGTTCTATTATTCTATTCCTTGATCTCCAGCCTGACCGCAAGGATCACAGCCTTTACATCTCCGTCCAGGGTCGTTCCAACCAGGGTTGTCTGACCATCCCGGATCATGGCTGATGTGCTGAGCAGATCCGTGGTGTACTGGTTCAGCCGCAGTTCAATTAAGAGCAGCCTCTCTGCTCATCATCTCGATCGCTGCATTTCTGGTGATCGTGTAGAGCCA
>CAZWVF010000076.1:0-3350 GCA_964637695.1 uncultured Gemmatimonadota bacterium
GGGGGACTCCTCTATCTGAACAGCACTATCGGCAGCGGTCATCTGCTGATCCTCGTAAATGAAATGGTAATGAAAGAGACCGGACTGAAACTGGTCTGGCAGGAGGCTCGCGGGTCATTCCTCTTCAACGTCGTCGCAGAGAAACCGGCACTGCTTATGGCAGATGGGGATACTCTTGTTGAAGCCCGGACGATCAGGATCGGATTCAGGCCGTGGGCATTAGTGGATGGCGGTATCGTGCTGAACAGAGTGGAGGCCGACGCACCTCTTGTTAACATACCGGCGCTCAGCGGAGGCTCCTCCACGGAAAGAAGCAGGAGTAAACCTGATACCTCGCACAGGCGGGAGGGCAGTCAATCGGGATTGAGGATCAGACGCGTTATCATCCGGAACGGAGAAGTCAGAATCGGGCGACGTGGCGTAATACAAAAGATAAACCGGATCCAGATCAGAGCTTCGCTGCAGATAAATCGTGCAGGAGGACTCCAGATAGATATAGACAGGTCGCGGGGTACAATTGAGAACTGGGGGATTGTAGTAGAGGATCTGCAGGGCGGTGTGGTTGTTAAAGGAGGGATGGTCTGGCTCCTCGATACAAGGGTCCGAACAAGGGACAGCCGTTTATCTGCAGATGGCTCGATGGACGTATCCAGAGCCGGACGCAGAGGGGCTCTGAAGATTGATCTGACGGCCCGGAACCTGCAGGAATGGTGGCCTGTGCTGGGTGGAGGCTGGATTGGAAGCGGGCCATTCGAGATGGAGGGTTGGCTGCGGGGAAAGCCGTGGAGACCTGAAATCGAATTCAACGGCAATGGATCGATTGCCGGCATCTCTGTCGAAGGTTTCGGGTTGGAAGGAAGTTACAATCCGGGCAGTTTTGAGGCACAGATATATGGCCGGGGTCCGGCAGCAGATCTGATATATGCGAGCCTGGCGTTGAATCCGGAGAGTGGTAAGGGGTGGTTTGAGATCACTGTAGACTCTCTTCGAATGAACGATACCCCCCTGCGAATACCTCTTACTGCCGAGAGAGTGCAGATAGAGCTTCAGATCCAGAGTTTTGACCCTGTTTCCGGTGGGGGTGAGTTGAAGCTTCAGATAGAGAATGCGCTCGCATTCGGTGTTGAGATCGACTCCCTGAATGCCGGACTGCAGCTTGGGGATGGGAATATCACAACTGTGGAACCGATTTTTATAGGTGGAACCGGTTACGGAGTGGAAGCTGACGGGATGATCAGCCGGGACCGGAAGGCGATCGACCTTATCATCAGCGGGATAGCTCACGAACCATCACAACCTCTGACCCTGATCAATACCGGTATCGAAGGGGGCACAATAGATCTGGGTGCGCGAATCACAGGTGCCATAGCCGATCCAAGCATCAGAGGCGGTATCCAGATAAAAGATTTTCAGCGAAAAGGCATCTCCATAGGATACACCGATTTCAGGTTCAACATTGCACAGGTGTTTGGCGCCAGGATCGGCAATTTCGGTGCTGATCTGGACAGTGTTCATGTGGCCCCTGATTTTGATCTGCCTGTTGCGGGCCTCGATGGACGGGTAATGGGGAAGACGATTTCCCTTCAGAGGGTGGAAGGTCTGTGGGCTGAAGGAGAAACCGGTCTGCAGGGGAATATTATCGTATCGAGGGACAGCATAAGAGCCAGGTTCGAAAGCGGACATCTGACACATCACGAAGTAATATTGAACGACATCAACGGAGAGCTGATATTCAATCCGACCACAGGGGCCGGTTCCTTTGCAATTGCAGCCAACACCAGTGAAGGTACACTCGGCCTGAGTGGATACAGGGATGCAGAGAACCGCCTCTATGTAAACGGGGATATGGAGAAAATCAGGATCGGGCCTTTCAATCGCACCTTCAACCGGGGCGCCGGCCGCCTGGATGGCCAGATCAGCGGCATCTTCTCCGGAGAGGTGGGAACTCACGTCGAAGAACTTTCAACAGAGATAACCATTGTAAATCCGACTCTGGCAGGGCTCACCTACGAAAGCCTGCAGCTGGACGCCGATTACAGGAATGGAGCAGTGCTGGTCAACAGTCTGACTGTTTCAGGAAGTGAAGACGCTGCTTCCGGGATCAGAAGTGCGCAACTGGAAGGTACTCTGCTGCTGCCCGGCTCAGAGGTTGGAGGTCAGGAAGGTCAACTGGGTATCGATTTTACGGTAATAGGGATCAACCTGGCTGTATTTCAACCCTACCTGGTCGAGCATACACTGACCGGGGAACTTACGTGCGAGATGACAGCCAGGGGCTCCTTTGCAGAGCCCGTACTCGACGGGCTGGTTTTCCTCAGTGCCGCACAGGTCGATACCTATCGTGTGGATCAGGTTGTAGCCGGACTCAGATATGACACGGAGAAAATAGAAATCTATGAAGGGCGCCTCGAATCGATGGATTTCACCGCCACCTTCAGCGGCGAACTCCCATTTCAGCTGAAGTTCTCTCCTCTTCAAGCCCAGCTCGTTTCAACAGGAGATCTTCAGATTGAAATCGTGGGTTCGGGCAGTCCGGAGGCGCTGCTTCAGCCGGTCAGCAGGCAGATAGAAAGCGTTGGAGGTGAATTCAATGTCGATGTGCAGATCGTCGGATCCATCAACGAACCCCGCCTGTCGGGAAACATCAGGCTCGAAAATGGTGAATTGAAACCGGTCGCCCTTGGTCAGGCTGTAGAGGATCTGAACATGGACCTGACTCTGAGTGAGGATGCAATCAGGATCGTTTCCTTTACCGGTCGCCTGCCGGGCGGGGTGATCCAGAAATGGTCTATATGGGATCTGTTCAGGAGGCGTGAAAGTGAGCAGCAGGGCGGTGATTTTTCTCTTTCGGGAGATGTTACGCTAGGAGGCATGGAGGAGCCACGGTTCAACCTGACTTTCGTCGGGGAGGGCATGGGAATAAGCGATCCGACGGGCAGCCTGGCAGCTGTGCTCGATTCTGACTTAAGGTTCAAAACCCTTGCGGGTAACAATTATCCGAGCCTCGAGGGGAATATCGATGTACAGCAGGGTGTGGCCGACGTTGGGCTCCTTCTCGACATGATTAGTGGTACAGGAACTGCACGGAAAGTTGAAGTCGAAACAGAGGAGGGACTTGAAGCGGATGTTGAAATCGAGATTCCCGGTCGCCTGAGGGTAATCGGAGGTGAGTTCGGTCAGGAATTCGATGTGGAGCTGGAGGGGAATCTCATCCTGAAGAAGAATCCGAATAGTTCGCCATACCTGCTTGGTTCACTCGAATCTGTTCCAGGCCAGGGTCAGCTGTTCATGCTCTCCAGGAAATGGTCGATAGACGAAGGAAACATAACCTTCGGCAGTATCGAAGAGAT
>CAZWVF010000076.1:3450-8426 GCA_964637695.1 uncultured Gemmatimonadota bacterium
TGAACCAGGCTGCCCGCGGGATACTGGGAGTCGACACCTTCGAAATGGAAGGTATCAGCACACTGGCACAGGGATCATTCAGCGAGAATACACAGGTGAGTGTAGGAAGGTATTTCGGCAATCAGATATATGCCAAGTATGCCCAGTCTCTGGGCGGTTCGACACCCTGGCTTGAAGTTGGAGTCGAATACCGGCTGTCACGCAGGTTCAGGATAAGTGGAATGAAAGACAGGTTCGGCAGTTACCTGCTGGAGCTCAAATGGCGTGTCGAGTACTAAAAGGGGGAATCGGGGTCATCCTGTTCCTGCTCTGGTCAGCACTGCTGCCCGACCGGGTTGAGGCTCAGCGCAGGGTTGAAGACGTGGTTTTCTCCGGCAACGAGGTGTTCAGCAGCTCTCAGCTCAAATCTATTGTGAGGGTTGATAATCCTGAACTGTGGCTGGTGGTACCGAGAAAACCGACCTTCAATTATCTGGTCATGGCCAGGGACGTGACCTATCTGAGGGCCTTCTATCGCAACAGGGGCTATCTGCAGTGCATTATCACGGAACGCACTGAACCCGTCGGCGACGAAGGTCTCATAATCAATTTCGATGTGGTGGAAGGACCATTGACCGTTCTGCAGCATTTCCAGTTCACCGGTAATGAGCTGCTGGATGACCAGGAACTGCAGAATTCATTGGAGAGCATCCGGGGATTCCGGTTAAAAAGCGGCGATCCAATCATTGAAGCAGCTATTCAGGCCGGGGCAGCTGAAGTTCTGCGAAAGTACCAGAGCCGGGGACACTACTTCGCAAGGGTGACTCCTGTTGTAGGCAGGCGCGACTCATTATCCGGCGCCGCTCCGATTATCTACAGAATTCAGGAGGGGCCGGTGGTGCGGGTTGAAGACGTGAGGGTGGAGGGGAACAGAACCAGCAAGAGATTCGTGGTGACCAGAGAGGTAACTCTCGATCCGGGTGACCTTCTCACTGAGGAGGAGCGCAGAGAGAGCCAGCGGCGTCTTTATGCCACTGGAATATTCAGGGCGGTCAGTGTAACGGTGGGTGATGTCTCTCCCGATTCAACGACTGCAGTGGTTCTGGTAACGGTCAATGAAAGGCCCACTCGCTATGTGGGAGCCGGGGTCGGGCTTGCCGGAGACGAGCGAGGCCAGATCAACCTCAGGTTGAGGACTTCTGCACAGTGGGGGCACAGGAACGTATTTGGAACCGGTCGAGCAATTGAGTTGTCCGGGAACTTCGACTTCAGGGTGGTTACAGCATGGGAGCCTGTTGAAAGTGAACTGGGAGTCAGGTACCTGGAACCGTGGTTCTTCGGTAACCGCACTCCTCTGAATGTCTATTTCGGCCTGCGTCCCCAGTCTTATGAATCGCACAATGTACGGGAGTTCGCGGCCGAGATCGGACTGTCCAAGGAATTTACAGTCCGCTCGCGTGGTTGGATCAATTTCGCTTTCAGAAGAGTTGTCACCGAAGAAAAGATCCGGGTTGTCGATTTCACCAGCAGGGAGAACCTGCGTGGCGTCAACGCGATGATTGAAAGGGACAACAGAGATAATATTCTCTCGCCTACCCGGGGCAGCTTCCTCCGTGCCGGCCTTGACGGATATGGCATGCTGGGGCTGGGTGGGCCGGCTTACAGCGTTGCGACCTTCAGCTGGTCCAGATACCGGTTGCAGGGTTCCAGAACGGTGCTCGCAACGCGTCTGAGATTCGGTTTTGCATACCCGGGCAATAACCTGGCCGAGGTGCCGATCTTTGACAGATTCTTCGCGGGGGGTGCCTATTCGGTCAGAGGGTACCAGGAACGACAGCTGGGCCCGGTGAGTGCATATGTGGATACGATTTCAGGAGAAACGATATACCTGCCCAGGGGAGGACAGGCTCTGGCCCTGATAAATGCCGAACTGCGTCGCTCTGGACATTTTGGACCCTTTGGACTGGTCCTGTTTGTAGATGCCGGGAACGTGTGGGAAACGGTTGAGGAGATGGGCAGGGGTTTCAACCTGGCCCTCTCCACCGGATTCGGCATCTACCTGAACACTCCTCTGGGACCGGCTCAGATCGGTTATGGGTGGCGTCTGAACAAGTCTCCTGCTGAGAAGAAGTGGAGTGAATACAGGCTCGATCCCGGCGGACTGTATTTTACCATTCAGCATGCATTCTGAGCTGATCCTGGCATCTGGTTCCCCGCGCCGGTATGCAGCGTCAGGCGAACCGATGGACAAGGCAGGTTCTTACGGAATACAGGCACGCGTGGCGTTGCTGGTGGAAAGGATCGAAGGGTGTTACTTTAATGCCACGGTTGTTGCGTGACAGGGCACTAAGATTACTGCAGAGGTTGATGCTGGAGCGCGGTTACGATCCTTCGGTATGGTTGGGGCCCAGCCCTGCAGGGGCCGGGATAAGCCGAAGTTACAGGACAGATAGATGAATGAAGAAACCGTTCAGAGCTACGGCGCCTGGATCAGAGAGAGGCGTATGAGCCGTGGTCTGTCTGTAAAACAGGTATCTGCACAGACCCGTATCGACGAACATTACCTGAAAGCTCTCGAGGCGGGCAACATCGCACTGCTTCCTGAACCTTACATGAGGGCATTTCTGAAGACATATGCCTCCTACCTGGGTCTCGATCCGGGGGAAGCCATGCAGCGTTTCGAGGCTTTCCTGAAGGATCAGTCCGATCGCCTCGAAAAAGTACGTGGATCGATGAAGGATCGGGAGGGCAAACGTCAGCAGACCGGCGCTGCAAACACGAACGATATTGAACGGGAGGTCTCCGAATCCAGGGAAGATTTTAAACCTAAGAGTGAATTGTCGAAACGATCGGGTATGATGCTGGCCGCAGCCGTCATCGTCGCCTTCGCAGCGATTGTCTATCTTGCAGTTCATTTTACCGGCAGTATTGAACAGGGTGAGGGTCCTTCAGCAACCGAACGGGCGACGCCGGGTACCGGAAGGGAATATACCCCGCAGCAGCCGGCTGCAGAGGATGAGGAAGAGATCGTGCCTGTTCGGCAACCTCCTCCTCCCCCCGTTGAGCAGCAGCTGGAGGTGCACCTTCTGACAGCTGAAGCTCTGGAGGAGACATGGATGGAGGCAAGGGTGGACGGCCGGTTGACCGTCAGCCGGATTGTTCCGATCGGCAATACCCTGGAGCTGGCATTCGCCGATACCCTTGAGCTGCGTCTGGGCAAGAACCGCGGCATGAGATTGATCCTGAACGGGGAGGAACTAACGGATCTCGGACCTCCCGGTATGGTGCTTCACCTGCTTGTCACCCGGGAGGGTGTAGCAGAACGAAGATTGACATATCCACCAGAAACCATTCCGCCGATTCTGAATATTCCACCCTGCCTGTGAACTCTACCTACGTCCAGGTAGCCCTGCCGGTTCCGCTCAGGCAGACATTCACATACAGGATTCCCGATCGGCTCTCCTCCTGTGTAGTTGTCGGTTCGAAGCTGCTGGTTCCCTTCGGCAGGCGGACACTTGCAGGTTATGCCGTTCAGATTTCTTCTACCAGGCAGGAAGATGCACCCGATGACCTGAAAGATGTTATGAAGGTGCTCGATCCCGAATCGCTTTTTCCCCCCGATATGATCAAAGTCACCCGCTGGATGGCCGATTACTATATGTGCGGCTGGGGTGAAGCCCTCCAGGCATCGGTCCCCCACAGGAGGGTATCCGGAAAGAAGGGGGAATCTGTCGCGCTGGATAGTATGACCGATGATCATCCGGGTATCCAGCAATTCGAGCTGAATCAGAGGCAGAAGGAGGTTCTCAAGCCCCTTCGTGAAGCCCTGGCGAAAAGGGAGTATCTGACGGTCCTGCTCCACGGCATTACGGACAGCGGCAAGACAGCGGTTTATGAATCGCTGGCAGCAGAGGCTCTGCAGGAGGAGAGAGGAACAATAGTACTGGTGCCGGAGATATCGATAACTCCCCAGATGATCTCGATCTTCCTGTCCAGATTCGGTTCGAAAGTCGCACTCTTCCACAGCCGGCTGAAGGCAAGTGAACGGTACTCCCAGTGGAGCAGAGTCAGATCAGGTGAAGCCAGAGTGGTCATCGGTCCGCGATCTGCCGTGCTTGCACCTGTGGCTGATCTGGGAGTGATCGTAGTGGACGAGGAGCATGAACCTTCATACAAGCAGTCAGAACCGGCCCCCAGATACCATGCACGCGATGTAGCTGTCTACCGGGCAAGGCTGTGCAATGCCGTCTGCGTACTCGGTTCTGCAACTCCAAGCGCGGAATCGTACCACAATGCCCTTGAGGGGAAGTACCTCCTGCTCGAAATGAAGGATAGGATAAGCAGAAGCCCTCCTCCCCGGATCCAGCTCGTAGACATGTCTCGTGAACCGAAACCGTGGGAACGAGAGAGTGGCGGTACTCCCCCCGAACATGCTGCCGCATCGGGAGGCGGCACCATATTCAGCCGGGTACTGGAGGATGCGCTGCAGGTCAGACTCGAAAGGAATGAACAATCGATTCTCTTCCTCAACAGGCGTGGTTTCAGTCCGGCCCTGACATGCAGAAGCTGCGGATATGCCCAGGAGTGCTCCAGCTGCAGCGTGGCCATGACATACCACAGGCTGGAGGGACATCTGCGATGTCACTACTGCGGCGAGGTGCGTCAGCCGCCGGTCAGCTGTCCCGAATGCAACAGCAGGCACCTCAGATATCAGGGGCTTGGAACGCAGAGGGTCGAGACAGCTCTGATCGAACGCTATCCCGGGGCCGCAGTCTTCAGGATGGATTCTGACTCAACCAGGAAGCGGGGAAGCCACGAGAGCATTTACAGGGCATTTGCCGGGGGAGAGGGCGATATCCTCCTTGGCACCCAGATGGTGGCCAAAGGTTTCCATTTCCCCGGGGTAACACTTGTTGGAGTCATCTCCGCCGATGCCGCACTCCACTTCCCCGATTTCAGAGCCAATGAGAGGACCTTTCAGCTTCTTACCCAGGTTG
>CAZWVF010000077.1:0-8272 GCA_964637695.1 uncultured Gemmatimonadota bacterium
GCTACATCCTCTCGACGATCGCTTCACCGAAACCGGAACAGGATACTTCGGTCACATCCTCACGGCCTTCACGCTTCATCAACCGGGCGAGGTCGTACGTTACATGCCCGTCAAGAATGGACTGCTGCATTCCCTTGATGATCAGGTCACCTGCTTCATTCCAGCCCATATGGTTCAGCATCATCACTGCAGAAAGGATCAGCGAACCAGGGTTCACCTTGTCCATACCGGTGTACTTGGGTGCCGTGCCGTGAGTGGCCTCGAATAGTGCCACGTCGTCTGATATGTTCGCACCAGGCCCGAGCCCCAGACCGCCGACGAGTGCAATCGCCGCATCTGAAAGATAGTCACCATTCAGGTTGGGAAGGCACATTACGCTGTATTCATCCGGTCTCGTCTGAATCTGCTGGAAGATAGAGTCGGCGATTCTGTCCTTCACCAGCAGTTTGCCATCCGGCATGTTCCCATCCATTTCATCCCAGAGGACCTTCTCTGTGACGATCTTGTCGCCGAATTCCTCTTCAGCAAGTTCGTATCCCCACTTGGTGAAGGATCCTTCGGTGAACTTCATGATGTTGCCCTTGTGAACAAAGGTCAGCGACGGCAGGTCGTGATCGAGCGCCCATTTGATAGCCATTCGGGCGATCCTCCTGGTCCCTGTCATTGAAATGGGCTTCACGCCGATCCCTGAGTCAGGAAGGATCTCCCGCCCCGTCTTCTCCTTTATCAGTTCGATAATGGCCATTGCCGTATCACTGCCGGCTTCGAAGTCGTGTCCGGCGTAAACATCCTCGGTATTCTCACGGAAAAGGATGAAGTTAACCTTGTCGGCGTACTTGTTCGGGCTCGGTACGCCTTCGAAGTATCGGATGGGACGCACGCAGGCAAACAGATCCAGGTGCTGGCGGAGGTTTACGTTTATCGAGCGGAAACGGGGAGCAACGCCGTCATCCCTGCCGCACTTGTCACAGGTGCCCTCATGGTACTGCTGATGGGCACAATATAGACAAACGTGGGTCTCTTCACCGATCGGTGTGGTGAACGGACCCTTGATGGCGATCCGCAGGTAGCGGATGGCATCGACCGTCTCCTGAGGGAATACTTCACCATAGTGGTGGAGACCCTCCAGACCTGAGTAAAGCGGACACCAGGCGATCTTGCGTGTTCCGTCGTAGGCCTTTTCAACAGAACTGTTTACGACATTGAACATCGCCGGTGTTATGTCCAGCCCGATACCATCACCGCGCAGGTAACCGATGATCGGGTTGTCACCGATGATAAACTTACCATCCTGATAATCGATGAGATCCCCCTCGGGAATCTTGACTTCCTTGAATTCCATAGTGCCGTTCCTTTTATGTTTATGCGGGATAGGTGGGGCTGCCATGCAACATATAAAAAGAGGGGCCCAGAAACAAGAGTTGCGGCTCTGGAAGTACAGTTAAGAAGTGATTATATCGTGTAAGGTACCTGTGTCAGGTTATCTTGACGAGACAGCTATCGAATACTCGGCTCCCGACATCGGATTATCATCGAACTGGGTGATCCTGACGAAGTAAGTTCCAGGCTGCAGGAACCTCTCAATCCTGGCGTTGCCGCCATCACCGCTGTCGTCATCCTCTGCAATCATGTTCTCATCCCGATCGAACAGGATCATAACCGTGTCTGTATCACCCCCGGTTTCAACCGTAACTGTTCTGCCCGACGATATTGAGAACCTGACCCAGTCAACATCCTCTCCCGGAACGAAAGTGTGCCTCTGTTCTTCCTCATCGACCGCAATGGCTGCAGCATTTTCAATGGTATCGTCAGGTTCGTACTGATCGCGGACAACCTGTTCAATAAAGACCCGGATCATGTAGGAACCTGAGTCGCTGTCATCGTAGTGCCTGACCCGCAGATAGAACCTGCCCCCTTCACCTGCCATCATCCCGATTCCGGCATTCGCATCGTCACCGCCATCATCATCACTCAGGATCAGATCACCGTTCCGGTCGAACATATCCAGATAGGTATCCATGTTACCGCCTGTTTCGACTACCAGCAGAACGTCTTGACTGCCGGATGCCGGTACATCTATGAAATACCAGTCAGCATCACCGATCGGTACCAGTGTGCTGGAAAGCCAATCTTCATTGATTTCGAGAGCATTGGCATCCTCAAGACGGTCATTTGGCTCCAGCGCGTCTTCCTCGTAAATCTCTATTTCAGAGGCGATTGCATACGAACCGGTAGTCGACTCGTCGTATCCCCTGACCTTGATCCAGAATCTTTGCCCGGCCGCCGCGGGGAAGCCGACCCAGGCGTTTTGATCATCGCCGTCATCATTTTCTGTCAGAGACATGTTCTGATCATCGGGACCGTAGACCTCTATGTATGTATCGGTTGAACCCGCTGTGTATACGTTGATGAAGCCGGAACCCTCTATTTCATCTACCTGCAGCAGGAACCAGTCCTCATCTCCGGTGGGCATTATCGAGTTGCCGCTCGAAGTTTCCCCGGGTACCAGTCTTCTCGGCTGATCGATGCTGTCGGGCTCAAAGGGATCCCAACCCTCTTCTCCAGCAGTCCTGATGGTACGCAGGAGGTCACGGGCGGCACTTGAGATGGTAAAGGAGAGTTCGGTGCCTCCTACAACGGTGAAATCCGGCAATTGAATCAACTGCAGTATGGCATGAAGATCCCCTTGTGTGAGGTAGAGCTTGCCATTGAGGACGAGATCCGGTGCGAGGATGCCCTCTGTCAGCACCCCTCCGGGAAGTAGAAGATTGGACCTTCTCATCGCCTCAAGATGCTGGCCGGCAAACACCCTGATCCTGGAATCCCCCTCGTTGGCCAGTCGTGAAGTAAGAACCATGGCGAAAAGTTCACCCATCTGTGTTTCGGCCCCTGCTGTCTGCAGGCCCTCGACTCCGATAACAATTGGTGTATCCACCCGCCGGGGAATGTTGCTGCGAACCAGCGAAACGGCCTCGTCGACCATCGCGATTACTTCTGCCGGAATCGGCGGCGCCTGCTGCGCAGAAACATGTGAACAGGGAAGCAGCAGGACCAGAATCATCAACAGGGGGAATAATTTCTTCATCGTATCTTTCTACCTCCTTCTCTCGCCGCTCAGCATATCACGTTCAGATCGATAGAGACAGCCGCCGGTTATTTCCTCTCAGCCTCTTCGATCAGTTCCCTGACTGCCGACTTCAGAGCGTCACCCCGGACATTCGTGTACCGTATCATGCCGTCGCTGTCCAGCAGCAGGGTTGCCGGAATTGAGTTTATCCGGTACTGGTCCGAAACAGTGTTACTCCAGTAGAGACCGTCATAAGTGCTGGACCACGGCATGTTGTTTTCATCCATGAACTCTCTTACCTGTTCGCGGGTCTTCTGAAAATCCTTCGGCTGCTCAGAATCTGGTGCCTGATCAAGGCTAATCCCCAGCACCCCCAGTCCCCTTTCGCCGTACTCTTCGTAGACGGCTATGACGTTCGGAAGTTCTGCGATACACGGTCCGCACCAGGTGGCCCAGAAGTCGAGGAGTACCACTTTATGTTCCTTCAGGAAGGCGCTGAGGCTGATCTCATTCCCGCGGCAATCGGCCTGACTGAATTCGGGGGCTTTATATCCAACAGCGATGTAAACCTTCGGTTCAACTTCTTCATCGGAGCGCCGGAATGTGATCCGATCACCCATTGGTGAAACATCAGCGATTGTGTAACTCCTCCCTTTGGCATTGAAGGGTTCTCCGAGTCTGTAGTGTTCGGGTGAATCTGAACTTGTCAGCAGCTCACCATCCTGATCGAGATCAATCGTCAGGCTGATGAAACGTGGATTAAGAGTATCCACTCCGGCCTCATTCATATTGAAAATGCCGTCATTGTTGTTTTCTGTGATACCGATTTTATAGGCCTGACCTGCCAGCGTTACTTCACCCACCCTTGAGAAATCACGCGCATAGAGCACACCACGGTTGGTCGGATCCTCACCGTTGAAGAAATAGAAGAAGAACTGCAGCGGAATCTCTTCGATCTCACCGTTCATCTCATATGGAACGTTGAGTGTCTTCTGCACCGTATTTGTTCTTTCGGAGAGACGGTCCCACTCCCCGGTTCCGTCATCTGAAAGGTCTTCGTTGTTGTTCAGGTCGAGATAGAACAGTGAACCATTATCCTCGAACTGATCGAGAACATAGGTGAATACGTTATCCGGACCGTTGCCGATCGTGTACGTCCCGTAATATGGAGTGCCCCTGTAGTCGGGTTCCGAGATGAGTTCCTCAGATGGTTCGGTTGCGGCTGAACTGCGTGAAGGCATGTAATAGGATGCGGCGGACTGGTATCCCTCCACTACCTCCAGCTCACCGGATTCCCATGTTCCACCTGAACATGCCGATAGAAGTGCCGGCACTGGAATCAAAAAGAGGATGGTGGTGAACACAGGGAACCGGTTGCGGAAACGGCTGAGTTGGAACATGGATTTCTGCTCCTTGATTTATGTAATCACCGCGATTGTATACGCGATTGAGGATTGGTACACTTGCCAGCCATAATAGGTTAAACTTGATCTCCAGGTAAGGGAATCCGTTTCCTCAAACACTGCTGAACGGAACAGTGGATAGTGGCTGCTGACCTACGAGAAGAGCACAACGGCTCGATAATCCTCATAGTGGATGATGTTCCGGAGAACACCGAGTTCCTGGAGATGATGCTGGACGAGCTGGGATATCAGCCCCGAAGTGCAAATTCTGGAAAAGAGGCGCTGCAGATGGTCGAGGAGGAGAAACCGGACCTGATTCTGCTCGATATCCAGATGCCTGAAATGGATGGTTATGAAGTCTGCGAGCAATTAAGGGATAACCCCGAAACAACCCGCATTCCCGTGATTATGGCTACAGGTCAGGTTGTGGATGCTCGGGAAAAAGTGAAGGGTCTGCGCAGCGGTGCCAGCGATTACCTCATGAAGCCCGTTGAACGCGATGAACTGATCGCGCGCATTGAGACACAGTTACGTCTGAAAGAACTTGAGGATCAGAGAGTACTACATGAGAAGCGGATACTACTCGATCAATTAGTCACCACTCTGCAGCACGAAATTATCAATCCTCTTTCCGGAATCCTCGGGTACTCCGAATTGATGTTGAAGCAGATGCATAAAAGACAGCTAAAGCCTGAGGAGATCGAGAAGGCACTGGAGACCATACATTCGAGTAGCGAACGCATACAGGATGTGATGGAGAAACTGAAGAGCATAACCAGTTTCAATGAGAATCAGCGCACCGACGGTGCGACCATGATCGACCTGCATCAGGACGACAGTGAAGGATGATCTCCATTCACCGGTGAGAATGATGTTATTTCTTTATCTTCAATGACATCCCGGCATCCAGAGTCATAGGCAGATCGAACTGGTCAGAAAATATCGCACCACTCATCTGACCCTTCATTTCGTACGTCAGGACGATCCCGGTGGCGGAATCGACATAGAGTGATCCTTCCAGGACCCCTGTCATTTTCAGATCTATCGGCATACCGCTCAATTTACCAGGCCCGCTGAAATCAACATTGCTGACTACATCCACCTGGAACACACCGCTCTCCGCCAAACTGGTCTCTTCGATACAGTGGTACCTGGTACATCTTCTTCTGGAAGAAAAGTGCGCCCCATAAAGGGTCTGATCCCCAGGGCCGGGAAGATGTCGGAAGAGAAGACGTCACTCAGGACGGTTTCGGCCCCCTCGTCGGTTGCTATGCTGAAAGGAATGATATCGCTGGTCACACCAATAGCTGAGAAGATATCGGTGCCGTTCCTGATATCCTGATAATCGGGATATGAATTCCAGCGAGGCCTGCCGGTCCCGGGATCGTTCGTGTAAATACGGACTACCTCGGAAGGATTCTCGCAGTATATCGGACGGATAAGCAGTGAGTTGACAATGCTGAAGATGGCTGTAGTGGCTCCGATACCCAATCCCATAATCACCACTGCAACTGCCGTAAATCCAGGGCTCGCTTTCAGATGACGGAAGGCATATTTAAGGTTCTGCGAAAAATCGAGCAGAAGCCTCATACCACGCTCGTCACGCATCTGTTCCTTGCGGCGCTCAACACCTCCGAAATCCCGGAGTGCCGACCTGCGTGCCTCTGCCCTGTCCATTCCCCGGGTCAGATTCCTCTCTACAGCCTGGTCGATGTGGTACTGAAGCTCCTCTTCCATCTCGAGCTCCATCTCCCGCCTGCGCAGGATAGCCCTGACCCGCTGCCGGAAACTGAACCACCAGGCCATCCGGTTATCCCTCCTGCCAGGTCAGGCGTACAACGCGATTGACAGCCGAAGAGACCTTTTCCCACTGCTCGACTTCTTTCGCGAGCTGCTTGCGGCCGGCAGAGGTCAGTTCGTAATAAAGGGCCCGCCGGTTATTGTCAGATCGGCGCCACTCAGAGGTTATCAAGCCCTTCCTTTTCAATCTCTGAAGCGCCGGGTAGAGGGAACCCTGGTTGATCTGGAACACACCCTGGGTGATCTGTTCTATGCGTACAGAAAGTCCCCAACCGTGCTGAGGCTCCTGGGCGAGGGTTTTCAAAACCATCATGTCGAGAGTCCCGAGAAGCAGATCCGATTTCGATTCGGGCAATGCAGACCTCCTTGAAATTTTCTTCACAGACCTTTAGACGATCTAAAAGAAGGGAATGTTTCACCTTTTTAGACCGTCTAAAGAAAAAATCAAAGATGGATGTTCGGGATTGCGGAAGGCGGAATGATCGAGGTCAAAGCCGGTATCGAGTACTGCTATGATTACATCTTCACCTGTGTAACCAGCATCGTGCAGCCGGTCGAGACCAAGCTGCCTGATCTGAGGACCCGATCTGCCATAGAGGCCTGATGCATCTGCATATGGGCCGCGATCGATCGACTCCGCACGTTCGGGGAAACTCATATAATCGCCCTGAGGATCGGGAATGTGGGGATTTAAAACACCGATTACAAACGGTAGTTTTTCAATACTCTCCATCTGCTCCGTCGTTGCTTTTATCGACACCCCGTTCAGCCAGCGGCTGACAGCCATCAACTCAGCACCCGAACCTGCAACACCTTCCAGATAACTCTCAACAACAGGCAGATCCCCTGCATCGAATAAACCGGGAAGTGTCCTCCGCTTCTTCCGTCGCTCCAGCGCCCTGTGATCGAAGTTCTTTTCCACCTCTGCAAGCAGTTCCTGAAGATGCTTTTCCGATCGAACTCCTTTATCTGAGAATTCCACCCAGGCGTAGTAGATGTCCTGTCCTGCGGCGGAAGAAATGCCATCGTCAAACAGTGCCGGGACAGGGAGAGCCGGACTGGATAGAAGGGCCAGGGTCAGCAATACCATCAGAGCTGTAAAAGCATATCTTCGATACGGCATATGATCCTCAATTCAAAGTATGGATCCCGCTGGTCACAGCGATGTTGCATTCTAACGGTTACAACACGCGGCAACCATCATATGGTTTCAGGAAGTCTCAATCATCCTTCAGCCGTTTATTATCTCAGGTTGCTCTTGAAACCGGTCCACCCTTCACGCATCATGCGTCAACGCACCACGGTCGTCACCGGCCGTCCAAACACTGCACCGGAGCTGAATGAATGGCCCAGACTGACTTTATCCGGACCATAATCGAGGAGGATCTGGCCGCTGGTACCCACGGAGGCCGGGTGGCTACCAGATTCCCTCCGGAACCGAACGGCTATCTCCATATAGGCCACGCCAAATCGATCTGCCTGAATTTCGGCATTGCCCGGCAATATGGCGGCACCTGCAACCTCCGCTTCGACGATACCAATCCTGCTACAGAGGAGACCGAATACGTCGAGTCGATTATGGACGACGTCCGCTGGCTCGGATTCGAGTGGAATGGTGAGGTTCGATATGCATCCGATTACTTCGAGCAGTTGTACGAATGGGCGGAGGAACTGATCGAGAAAGGTGCTGCATACGTTGACAGCCTGAGCGCCGGGGAGATCAGTGAGTACCGCGGCAAATGGAACGAACCGGGCAGAGAGAGCCCTTACCGGAATCGCCCGGTCAAAGAGAATCTGGATCTTTTCAGGCGCATGCGTGCAGGCGAGTTCGAGGATGGCAAACACGTACTGCGTGCCAAGATCGATATGTCCTCACCCAATGTGAACCTGCGCGACCCGATCATGTACCGTATCCGTCACGAACGCCACCATCGCACGGGTGATGACTGGTGCATATACGCCACTTACGATTGGGCCCATGGCCAGTCTGACGCCATCGAGA
>CAZWVF010000078.1:0-8048 GCA_964637695.1 uncultured Gemmatimonadota bacterium
ACCCTGGACTCGCGGGTTAAAAGCCCGCTGCTCTACCTAACTGAGCTACTCCCCCGATACTTGTCTGTAATACAGAAACTTCAAATGAATTGAGCTGAATCTGTTAGTCAAGCATTCCGTGACTTACCAGCAGCCTCTGTAATCCAGCCAACCCGGTCATCTGCAGCTATGACAAGTTGTTCACGACCCGAACCCACCCCAACCAGTGCAATCGGCGTATTTGTGAGTTCTGCTATCCTGTCCAGATATTCCTGAGCTTTGACCGGAAGATCACTCCATGTACGGCAATTGCTCGTCGGTTCCTGCCAGCCCTCCATCGATTCGTATACAGGTTCAGCGTTCAGAAGGATCCCCATTTCACACGGCATATTCGTTTTGATCTTGTCTGGACCGGTCCTGTAACCCACACAGATCTTCAACTCCTCCAGAGTATCCAGTACATCGAGTTTGGTAACGGCCCATGCGGTAAGCCCATTGATCCTTACAGCATGGTTTGCCACAACTGCGTCGAACCATCCACACCTGCGCGGCCGACCCGTGGTGGCACCGAATTCCGCTCCCAATTCACGAACCTTACTGCCGAATTCCTCATCGAACTCTGTTGGAAAAGGCCCGCTGCCCACCCTGGTTGTATAGGCCTTAACAACTCCCAGTACACCATCGATCCTGGTCGGTCCAATCCCCGCACCTATGCATGCACTGCCGGCAGTTGGATTGCTGGATGTGACAAAGGGGTAGGTACCATGATCCACGTCAAGATGTGTTCCCTGCGCACCTTCCATGAGAACTGTCTTGCCACTGTCAATGGCTGCATTGATCAGGACACTGACATCGCGGATATACTGATCTATTGTTTCATCAAAGGCCATATACTCGTTGATAATAGCTTCAGTATCGAGTTCCGGTTCACCGTATATATGCTGCAGTACGGCATTTTTCTCTTCGATATTCCTCAACAGCTTCTGTTTCAGAAGGTCTCTTTCAAGCAGGTCCACTATTCTTATGCCGCTTCTGGCGACTTTATCTACATATGCCGGACCGATGCCCCGGCCGGTCGTGCCGATCTTTTCGTCACCCAGGCTTTTGTCCCTGAGCTGATCGAGCATATGATGATAGGGCATGATCAGGTGGGCCTTCTGGCTGATGAAAAGGCGGCCATTTACCTCGATGCCCTGCTCCTCCAGCATAGCGATTTCTTCCTGCAGTGCCTTTGGATCAATAACAACGCCGTTACCTATAACGCATATCACTCCCGGATGGAGAATACCCGATGGGATCTGGTGCAGGATGGTCTGTTCACCCTTGATCACAACTGTGTGCCCTGCATTCGCTCCGCCCTGATAGCGCACCACCATGTCCGCCGAAGCGGACAGCATGTCCACTATTTTCCCTTTCCCCTCGTCACCCCACTGCGCACCAAGTATAATCCATGTTGGCATACTGATCTGTCCTTGTCCTGTGCTCACAAAAATGCGCTCCAGAACATCCATCAGGAGCGCTGATATTGTGGCTCGAGGGAAGTATAGACCGGAACTATTCAGGTTCAAAGCGGAAGGTTCCAATTATTTCCCAGATTTGATGTGTAACCCGTTCTATACAACTATATTTAAAACAAAATGGGACCACCGTCGCGACCTTAGAAGGTGATTTAAATGACATTTGTGCAGAAGACCTGTACGGTGAATGCGGCAATTTTGGCAATAGCGGTAGCATTGACTTCTTCGGTTGCCGCACAACAGCTCCCACCGGGGATTTCACTGGATCGGCTTACTCCTCAACAGCGTGCTGAGCTGTTACGACTGCTTACACAATATGAAATGGAATCTTCCAGGATTGAAAGTGATCAAACCGGGATACAACTGCCCTCAAACCTGATACCGCAACCGGACACAACTCGAGGCATCACCAGAGTTGACACAACTCAGTTTTATTCCACAAACCTCTACGATTTCGGAGCTGTTGAAGGAGAACCAGATTCTCTTCAAGTATTTGAGTTATTCGGCAGACGAATCTTCCAACTGGAACCGGAGACTTTCGAACCGAGTATTCTGGGACCGGTAGGACCCGATTACAGGCTTGGACCGGGCGATCAGGTAATCATCACGATGTGGGGTGCCTACCAGCAGATCCATGACGTAACACTTTCTCGTGAAGGCTATGTCTTAATACCAGAAGTTGGACAGATAGTGCTGGCAAACCTGACTCTGGAGGAATCGAAACGTCGGCTCCTGCAGATGATGACCCCCTATTATCAGGCGCTGGATTACGGTCGTAATGGAGCTACTGCACAACTCGACCTGACACTGGGGAAACTGAGGGCAATAAAGGTCTTTGTGCTTGGTGACGCACAGCGACCTGGAGCATACACACTGAGCAGTATTTCTACAGCTTTCTCTGCCCTGTACTCTGCCTCTGGTCCATCGAACACTGGAAGCCTGAGAGATATCAAAGTGTTGAGAAACGCCAGGGAAATCGCTTCACTTGATGGATATGACTATCTGCTTCGTGGAGATAAATCCAACGACATCAGACTGCACGATGGAGATATTGTATTCATCCCGCCGATAGGGCCTAAAATTGCAGTTCAGGGCAGAGTTCTTCGTCCGGCCATTTATGAACTGAAATCGGGTGAAACCATAAGCGATGCACTCAATTTCTCAGGAGGACCATCGGCTTCCGCACTGCTCGAGCGAGCACAGATCGCAAGAATACTCCCTCCCGATCAAAGGAACACGACACCCTGGGTTCGAGTTGTCATCGATGTCAATCTCAATAACGCAATCAACAACATTAATGAGGGTATCCCTCTTTTTGACGGCGATGTAATAACAGTGCTTCCGATTCCATCAGACCGTCGAAACTACGTTGTCGTTGAAGGTGCCGTCTGGAACCCGGGTCGTCTTGAACACATAGAAGACATGTGCTTAAGCGATGCGATAAGGCAGGCAGGAGGTTTAAGAGAAGAAGCACTGATGAGCAGGGTTGAAGTCTTTCGTACAAATCCTGATGAAACAACCACTCAAATATCGGTTGAACTTGCAAAGGCAATAAATAAAGACCCACAAGCGGACATTACCCTGGAGCAGAGAGATCGTATCCTGGTGTATTCCATTCATGATATTTTCCCCCGCCAGCAGGTTACTATTCACGGTCAGGTAAAGAGACCTGGACAGTATCTGCTGCATAATAATATGACTGTAATGGATCTGATAGCCGGAGCCGGCGGCCTGACAAAGGATGCCTGGACTATATGGGCGGAGGTCGCCAGGATGGAGTTGGCCGTTGATGGGAGTCTCACTTATTTTAAGACCCACAGAGTCACAATAGATACAACATATGCACCCGACGGACCCGGTTCCTTTGATCTAAAGGACTTTGACCAGGTCTTTATACGCCAGAAACCCAATTGGGAAGTTGAACGAACTGTAAGTCTGCAGGGAGAGATCGTGTTCCCGGGCTTATATCCCCTGCGTACAGGTGATGAAACACTTCAGGAACTCATCTCCCGCGCCGGCGGCTTGACACCGCGGGCATACCCGGAAGGGGCACGTTTCTACAGACAGTTTGAAGAGGCAGGCAGAATCAACACCGATCTGAAACGTGCACTCGAGAACCCGAATTCGCTTAACAATCTTATTATGCAGCCGGGAGATTCCCTGTATGTACCACCAAGAGTAGAATTTGTTACAGTCAGAGGCGCAGTGGGATACCCAACGAGTGTTCTTTACATTCCTGGCAAGAGCCCGCGCTATTACATCGCTCAGGCGGGAGGTTATGCTGAACAGGGAGACGGAAAAAGGACCAGGGTAACATTACCCAACGGCACTATCTGGCAACCGAGATGGTTCATATTACGCGATCCGGAAGTGGAACCGGGATCGACAATCTTTGTTCCAGTCAAGGTGCAGCCGGATAGAAATACATGGGAGACAATCCGCGATACCGCAGCGCTTCTGTCAAGTCTTACAACAGTGCTCTTGCTGCTCTGGCAGATTAACAGGTAACTTTCATGTCCAAAACATAATAACGATCATCAATGAGAGGTAAGATGCTTCAAAGAGATTCATTAAGGTCACGTTCTGTCATAAGCCCAAGAATATGTTGGGTCACCCTGCTCGTCCTGTTGTTTAGTGCCGGTCATGCTGCAGCCCAGCAGATTCCACCCGATGCTCTTGAAAGACTGACCCTGGCTCAAAGAGCTGAACTCCTGCGCCGGCTACAGCAATCCGGTGCAACTGCACCTGTTACCCAGACAGGCGAGGTACAGCTTCCTGCAGTACTTGAGCCACAGACTGCACAGCAAACAATCAGCGCTCCGGCGCCTGTACCGACAGACCAGCCTTATGAAGAATCACCTTACGATTTCGGGACTGGCCCGGGCGGTCCGGATGAGCTCGAGAATCTGGAGCTGTTCGGCAGGAGTATATTCAGACTGGAAGCAGAAGCTTTTGAACCGGTTACCTTCGGTCCTGTAGGCCCCGATTATGAGCTGGGTCCAGGGGATCAGTTGATTATCAGCATGTGGGGTGCATATCAGCAGGTACATGATCTAACGATTAACAGAGAAGGATATATTCTGATTCCTGAAGTAGGTCAGGTAGTACTCTCCAACCTGACAACTGAAAAGGCCAAGAGACGTCTTCTTCAGAGGATGACTCCTTTCTATCAGGCATTGAATTACGGTGAGCCTGATGCGACTGCGTTTTTAGATGTAACTCTTGGGAAGTTAAGAGTTATAAAGGTTTATGTTATGGGGGGGGTCTCTGTACCTGGAGCATACAACCTGAGCAGTATATCTACGGTATTGACAGCCCTCTACGCAGCCGGCGGGCCCTCCAACCAGGGCAGTATGCGTGCCATCAGATTGCTTCGTGGTTCCGATGTTATTACTGAAATCGACCTCTACGATTATCTGCTGAGGGCGGATAAATCAGCTGACGAGAGACTCTGGGATGGAGATATCGTTTTTATCCCCGATATCGGGCCAAAAGTGGCACTTAGGGGACGGATTCAAAGACCGGCCGTTTATGAACTCAAGGGAACGGAAGGTTTTGAAGAAGTAATTGAGATGGCAGGCGGCCCCACTGCTGCAGCTTATCGTGAGCGCGCACAGATTGTGAGGATCGTTCCACCCGAATTGAGAGAGCAGTACAGAGAAGACAGGGTGACAATGGATGTAAACTTGGCAAGTCTCCTGGATACCGATACTGCTGCTCCACTGTTTGACGGGGATGTCTTGACGGTTTTTTCAATTCTGGATCTGCGCCGGGACTTTGTTGTAGTTGAAGGAGCCGTATGGAGACCAGGCAGCTACCAGCTGGTTCCGGGGATGAGCCTTGTTGATCTGATTGAAGAAGCCAAAGGACTGAAAGAGGAAGCGTACCTGGACAGGGCCGATATCATCAGAACAAATCTTGACCTTACTACTACACAGATCAGGGTGAACCTGGCTGATGCCCTGGATGGGTCTGCATCTGAAAATATTACACTTGAAATGCTGGACAGGGTAACCATCCACTCAATACATGATATCGAACCCCTGAAATACGTTGAAATCCAGGGACATGTGCGCACACCGGGTCGATACCTGCTGCATGAAGATATGCAGCTTAGCGACCTGCTCTTCAAGGCAGGTGGCCTGTACGATCCAGACTGGAGAAAGGAAACATATCTGGATCGCGCAGACCTGGTCAGGATTGCTCCCGACAACATAACCAGAACAGTTGAAACCTTTAATCTTGGGAATCTGCTGGAGGGCGACATTACCGAGGACCGTCCGCTGCAGAACGATGATCTGGTACGTGTATACTCGATATTTGCAATTGAGCAGAGAAAATACGCTACAATCACCGGCGAAGTTCGGAATCCTGGAAGATTCGAGATCGAGGAGAACACTACTGTCAACGACCTGATAATCAGGGCCGGAGGATTAACAGTAGATGCCTGGACGGAGCAGGTGGAGATATCACGGGTATTACCCGGTGAAACCCAAGATGCCCGACGAGCATTTCTCTTCACCGCTCCAATCGATACAAGCTTCACCGGTCGCGGACAGGGATTCAGGCTCCAGGAATTCGACCTGGTTATTGTTCGGAGAATGCCATACTGGGAACTGCAGCGGAATGTGGAATTAACTGGAGAGGTAGTATTCCCCGGAGTCTACACTCTGCAGACACCAGGCGAGACTCTCGCCAGTGTTATAGATCGCGCCGGTGGCTTGACTCCTTTTGCATATCCAGGAGGAGCAAAGCTGTTCCGCAGTTTTGAAGGAGCTGGACTGGTTGGCATTGACCTTGAAAATGCTGTCAACCGTCCGAATTCACGTGCAAACCTGGTTATGATGCCAGGCGATTCCCTTGCTGTACCGGAGATGAATAACACAGTACGCGTTGCAGGTGCTGTCGGTTATTCAAACAGTGTTCTGCACGTACCCGGGAAATCACTCAGGTACTATATCGATATGGCAGGTGGATACAGCGAAAATGCTGACAAAACACACACAACGGTTGTACTGGCAAATGGTGCGGCCTGGCGTCCTAACTGGTTCATTATCCCTGACCCTCCAATTGGTCCGGGGTCAAACATTTTCGTTCCGGTCAAACCGGAAGAAACAAGAGATGTCTGGGAAACCATACGCGATACAACTGCTCTGCTGACCAGTTTTACAACTGTTTTATTGTTAATCTGGCAAATTAACAGGTAAGCCCTAAAACCGGGGAGTTCGGTCTCGTTCAGATTCTGGAGATCGACTCCCTGATCTGTTTTACAACTTCAGACACAGCATTTTCACTCATACCGGGATAAATCGGCAGGCTCAGCACCTGCTCTGCTGCCATATCTGAAACAGGCAGGCCGTCTTCAGGTACAATTGAGGTTGAAAATGCCGGCTGTTTGTGAAGGGGTACCGGGTAGTGGATCTGTGTTGCGATACCAGCATCAGACAGTTCCCCCTGAACCCTGTCTCTCTCCTCAAACCTGACTGCATAAAGATGGTAGACCGCCTCGCTGTCGGGAGTTTCCTGAACGATGCGTAGTCCGGAATCCTCGAGATCTGCCAATTGCTTCCTGTATTGATCCGCTAATTGCCTGTGCTCGGTGTTCCATGGTTTCAGATGGGGTAGTTTGGTCCGCAGGATCGTTCCCTGGAAGGCAGTCATGCGGTAATTGAAGCCGAGCCAGCTATGCACGTACTTTTCGGTTTCACCGTGATTCCTCAGGATCCTGGCTGTGTCGGCGATTTTTTCACTACTGGTTACAATAATCCCGCCCTCTCCCATCGCGCCCAGGTTCTTCGTCGGATAGAAGCTGAAGACACCTGCATCGCCCCAGCTGCCGGCCGGTCTGCCGTGATGCAATGCGCCATGAGCCTGGCAGGCATCCTCCAGGATCGGAACGCCGTGCCGGTCGGCCATCTCTTTCAGGGATTTCATATCGACCGGATTACCATACAGATGGACCGGAACTATCACTTTTGTTTTTTCAGTGATCGCCGCTTCGACTTTTGATACATCCATTACGAGAGTGTCGGGATCTATGTCCACCAGGACCGGCCTGGCCCCGCAGTAGAGTATGGATTCCACTGTCGCGGCAAAAGTGAACGCTACGGTTATGACTTCATCACCAGGCTTTACATCCAGAGCAAGCAGTCCCAGGTGGAGCGCCGAGGTACCGCTGTTTGTGGCTACTGCATAGGGTACTTCACAGAATTCGGCGAAATCCTGCTCGAAAGCTTCAACTTCGGGACCCAGAATGTACTGCCCGCTGGAGATCACACGTTTAACGGCCGCCTTCAGTTCGCTTTCGATAGGATCGTTCTGGTATGAGAGGTCGAGAAACGGGATCGGATCCATTTTACTTACCCATCTCATGAAGGGCCGGCCACACATCGAGAATCCCGGTTCCCCTGGTGGAAGAGATCTGGAAGACCGCCCGGGCTCCGAGGCTGATCATGGGACCTTCAGATTCACGCCGGACAGAGGTCATCTCGTTCTGCTTCAGCTTGTCACTCTTGGTCAGCAGGGCAACGAAATGGATACCATGCTGTCCAA
>CAZWVF010000079.1:0-7907 GCA_964637695.1 uncultured Gemmatimonadota bacterium
GCAGAAGAGGTACAGCACGAGCTGGCCGGGGATCCTTCGGCACAGTTCTTCCGGGTGGTTGGCCCTGTCAGGGGAGAGAGGGAACAGCCTCCTCTGCGCAGAGGCGACACCCTGATAGTGCTGACGGGGGCGCTCCCCAACGATGGAGATCCGATCGTGGTTCAGCTCGAGGGAAACGGTTACCTGCTGGGCCGCAGTCGCAGGGAGGGAACCTGGTGTCTCCTGGTATCTGGAGCCGCCGTTCCACTCGACAACTCCGGGAGTTCTGTCCGGGTGATCGGTGTGGTCGTGGGGGTGTTGCGGAAAATGCTCGACCCTGTGGGGTGAGTGAGAAGGGATGAGTGGGGTGGTCTGCCTCCATTGTTTCCGGATCGCAAATGCTGGGAGGTTCATTCAGTGGTACGGATGAAAAACACAGAAATGTCCCAAATGGGACAACCTGTTCAATATACTGGTAATAAATATGTTACGACGTATAGATAAAGTAATACGTGAAATTTTTTTGCGGAAATCTTGGAGTATGTCAGAGGGTGTATTATATATGTACGTTCATCATTATCTGCCCATCGGCTTTTCAGGAGATGTGAATGACCTTTACTCACTGTATCGGTGTGGACTTCAGCAGCCAGGATCGGAAGCAGAAGACCTGGATTGCGGTTGGCAGGCGCAAGTTCATGGGGTTCGAACTGCAGCGGCTGGAATCTATCGGCCGGGATGGACTCCACGACCTGCTCCGCGAATACGCCTCACAGAGGGTTCTTCTCACATTAGACTTCCCGTTTTCATGGCCTGTCGGCTTCATCGGCCACCTGTTGGGCGAAACGCCTCGTTCCTGGATATCACTGGCCGAAGAGATACAGGAGAACTGGACCTTCAAGAAAGTGGAGAAGAAGCGGAATTCGTTCGTGAAACAGCACGGAACGACCCTCCGCTTGACCGACACATACCTGAAAACCACAAGTCCCCTGCAGAATACCTTCCCCGACCTCATGACCATGGTCTGGTACGGCATGAACGTTCTGGCCAACCGTCCGCCCACCTACCGGGTTCTTCCCTTCGAACGCCTCGAGCCCAACCACTCGATGATCATCGAGGTGGCTCCCGAGGTCACGCTGCAGAAACTGGGCGTCCCTCACACCAAATACCACGGCGAGAGCGAGACACCGCAGGAGCGCCGCCAGGATATCCTGAGACAGCTCCGGTTGAGCAACCTGGTTCCGATAGATATCGACAGCCAGTTCTATGCAGATGCCGTCAAGTACGACGACGCCCTCGACGCGGTCGTCTGCGGTCTTACAGGCACCTTCTTCAGCGCCGGGGCAAGCGCCCTGGGCGTAACTCTGGCGGCACCCAACTCCAACGAGATGCGACGCGTTTCGCTGGAGGGTTGGATTTATACACCAACTCTGGCCTAGAGCCCTGTCACGCGAAAGTCCTCGTTTTTAATTCGAAAACGAGTTGAGCGATGAGTAACAGGGCCATCGTGCATCTGGATATGGACGCCTTTTTCGTGGCGGTTGAGCAGGTGGCCGATCCCTCCCTCAGGGGGCGTCCCGTCATAGTGGCTTTCGGAGGGCTCTACGCACCGCGCACCGCGGTTGCCTCGTGCTCCTACGAGGCGCGCACAGCGGGGATCATGTCGGGCATGCCTCTGAAAAGGGCCCACAAACTGTGTCCCGATGCGGTGGTGCTGCCCGGCAACCCCGACCTGTACTCAAGGGCTTCCAGGGCCCTTTTCGGTATTCTGCGCGACTACACGCCGGTGGTGGAACCGGCCAGCCAGGATGAAGCGTATCTCGATCTGAGCGGTACCGGGCGCCTTTTCGGTTTCCCCGCCGATGTGGGCAGCCGGATCCAGCGCGAAGTGAGGGAGAGGCTCCGCCTGAACTCTTCGGTAGGCCTGGGAAGCAACAAGCTGCTCAGCAAGGTGGCCGCCCAGTGCGCCAAGCCGGCCGGGTTCTGCGACGTGAGCCCCGGTTGGGAAGCGGCCTTCCTCCGTTCCCTGAGCATACGCCGCCTTCCCGGTGTGGGAGAGGTTACCGAGCGCCGGCTGCTCGACTTCAATCTGCGTCTCTGTGGGGATGTGGCTGCGGTTTCCACCCGCTATATGGAAATGGCCTTTGGAGTCAATGGACGCCTGCTGAGCGAGCGTTCGCGCGGTGTGGACCGCACTCCGGTTCAGCCCCGGGGGCCGGCACGCTCTGTGGGGGCTTCGATGACCTTTGACGTCGACACTAATGATCAACCTGCAATAGAAGCATCGCTCCGTCACCTGGTGGAACGGGCAACGGGGCGCCTGCGCCGGCAGGGTCAACTGGCCCGCACGGTGGCGGTGCGGCTGCGGTTCAGCGACAGGATCGATCACTCGCGCCAGCAGACATTGACGGCCGCCACCGACCTGGAGCGGGATGTAGCCCCCCTTGCCAGGGAGCTGCTGGAGGGACTGTGGGAGCGCAGGGTCCGGGTAAGGCATGTCGGGGTGCGCCTGAGCGGGCTGGTCGGCGGGATAGATCAGGTCGATTTCTTCGACGATTCGATGGGAGCCGACGGCTGGACTCCCACTCGCGCCCAGAAGGGCAGGGCCCTGGCCGGGGCGGTGGACAGGGTGCGTGAACGCTACGGATTCAGGGTGATCTCCTCTGCCAGGGCGCTTCACGCTCCCGGGGGACAGCTCGATCCGGCATCAAACTAGCGTGTGTCGTTACCGTAGGGTACTATAGCCTGATAAAAGCTGACAGGGGGAGAAATGGGAGAACATGCCATTCAGATAAAAACGGAAAAACAGATCGAAGAGAAGTTCCGGGCCAAGCATGCTGCCTGGCAAAAGAACCCGGATATTCTCCGGACAGTGCATCGAATCTACTGTGGTGATGCACGGATCATGGATGAGCTGGGCAGTGAACCCGGCATCCATCTCGTGGTGACATCACCACCGTATTGGACCCTTAAAGAGTACAACGGGAGGACCACCGCCGATCAGTTGGGCAGTGTTGACGACTACGACGGTTTTCTGGATGAATTGGAATCAGTCTGGAAGCGCTGTTTTGATCTGCTCGTTCCCGGAGGAAGGATGTGTGTGATAATAGGTGATGTCTGCCTGTCCAGAAAGAAAACCGGGCGGCACCATGTTATGCCGCTTCACGCCGATATCTCTGTTAGAGCAAGACAGCTGGGCTTCGACTACCTGACGCCTATTTACTGGAGTAAGATCGCAAATGCTTCCACCGAAGTTGAGGGGAATGGTGCCCCTTTCCTGGGCAAACCATATGAGCCCAATGCCATAATCAAGAATGATGTGGAGTATATATTGATTTTCCGTAAACCAGGTGGATACAGACACCCGACAGAAGAACAGCGGGAGTTGAGTGTTATCGAGAAAAAAGACCATGAAAAGTGGTTCCAGCCTGTCTGGACGGATATACCCGGCGAATACAGAAAAGACCATCCCGCACCATTTCCCAAAGAACTCGCTTTCCGTCTTATCTCCATGTTCTCCTTTGTCGGTGATACGGTACTGGATCCTTTCTCTGGAACCGGCACTACAACGGCGGCTGCAATTGATGCTCACAGGTCCAGTGTCGGCTATGAAATCGAGAGGGAATACATAGAGATACAACGGGTACGCTTCAGTCAGTTGGAACTGGGAGCAAAGGTGGACTTCGTATAAACATGTCGAGTGCCCCGCATGGATATGTCGAGCACTTGAAGGCGGAGGGCTACCACCCGAGATCCGACAAACATTCAAACGCCCTCTGCAATCTTGTGCTGGTTGATCTGTTAGAGCGCTGTCCTGTACTCAAGAAGCATGCTGAGGCGGGCGAGGTCGTATACAGCCTGAACCATACCATTCATGCCGGACCAATCCAGTGGAATATTGACATGGTTATAGGACCCCCGGCGCTCGTTGACTTCGAGAAAACTCCATCGGAAGGAATTGTCGAAGAAGTGCCGGCCACGGTTCGAATAGCATTTGAAGTGAAAAGCCTGATGACGGAGCATGGAAAGGCGAGAAAGAACAGACTCCGTGACTTTGATTCACTGCACACATATGTGCATCGCGCAGATAGCAGTGCAATTGCCGCGACCCTTCTGGTGATCAATATTTCCGAGCAGTTCAGATCGCCATTAAGAGAGGAAAACACCATGCATCACGATGTTTCCAGGCTGGTCAAGGAGACAATAGGGCTCTTCAAGGCGTTGCCGATTCGTTCACAGCTCCAGGGCGAAGGACTGGAAGCAAATGGTATGATAGTGGTGGAATTTGATAACATTGTCATCGATAAAGGGAAATTATGGACAGGTCCGCCTGCACCGCAGCCTGGTGATCCGGCTCACTATGACAGCGTTATTCGTCAAATATGTAATCGATATGTAGAACGATGGGGATGATGTGAGAGTTTTTTTGGCAGCGTATTTCGCCTTTTTTTCGCCCGCACTTTTTCGGGTTGAATATGGAGGGTAGTTCATTGTCGTTTACCCACCTGTGCGTCCACTCAAATCACTCCTTCCTGCGCGGGGGCAGTACCCCGGAGGAACTGTGTGAACAGGCCGCCGGGGAGGGGATGGAGACTCTGGCCCTGACAGATGTGAACGGTCTCTACGGGATAGTTCCCTTCGTGAAAGCCGCCCGCAAGGCCGGGATAAAGCCGATAGTGGGGGTTGATCTGTGCGAACCGCTGCAGGAGGGCATGAAAGGGGTCGCACAGCCTGAGAAACGTGCTCGCAGGGCAGTCCTTCTGGTAGAATCTCAGGAAGGTTATTCTGAGTTATGTCAAATAATCAGCGATAGACACTTAAAGGATAACTTTAATCTTTTTGAGGCTCTGGAAGCCAGGGGCTCTGCAGTGGTGGTCCTCTCCGACGATATCGATCTGCTGGATGCGCTGGTCAGGTCGAGAGGAGCGGAAGGACATTTCCTCTCCCTGTGCGGGTGGAAGCCGTGGAGACGCATCCTGGTGGATGCGGGGCAGATGGGGCTGCTTCGCTCCGGTGTGAAAGCGGTTGCTGCCAACGATGTGTGGTTCGCGCAGCCGTGGGATCACTGGCGGCACCACCTGCTTACGGCAATCGGTCTGAATGTAGCGCTTTCGGCGGTTCCGGCGCACCTGATGGCCTCCCGGCAGGCATGGCTGAAGGGCAGGGTGGGGATGCAGCAGGTGTTTGAAGAGGTGCCGGAGGCGCTCGGCAACGCAGTGGAACTGGCGGAAAGATGTAAAGGCGGGCCTCCCCTGGGTGGGCTGCTGCTCCCCCGGTTTGAACCGGTGGGCAGAAAGAGGGAACCGGAGTCGTGGAGGGGATCGTTCCAGCATCTGCGGGAGCAGTGCCTGCGCGGTGTTGTGTGGCGTTACGGTACCCGGGAGGAGCCCCGTCGGACTATGGGACAGATATACCCTGCAGACGACCCGTGGTGCCCTGTGCCCGATCGATCCGGGGGGGTGCCGGTTCCCGACCCGGCAATGCTGCGAGACGACGTGCACCGGCAGCTGGAACACGAACTGGATATCATCGCCGAGATGGGGTACGCCGATTATTTCCTGGTAGTGGCCGACATAGTCAGGCACGCCCGCCAGGAGGGCATTCCCACCTGTGGAAGAGGGTCGGCTGCCAACAGTGTGGTGGCTTATGCGCTGGGGCTGACCCACGTGGATCCACTTGCACACGACCTCTATTTCGAGCGTTTCCTCAACCAGGGCCGCTCAGATGCACCCGATGTGGACATAGATTTCTCGTGGCGCGATCGCGACCGCGTACTTGAATACGCCTACCGTACCTACGGCGGGGAGAGGGTGGCCATGATAGCTACAATGGTCACCTTCCAGGGACGGGCGGCCGTGCGTGAAGTGGCCAGGGTGCACGGGCTGCCCGAAGGGGAGATAGCCGAGGTAACGAAGCGGCTGGGCTGGTTCTCGGGGGCGAGGCAGCTGCGCGAGAAGATCGCCGCCAATCCCCGTTTCAGGGGGATAGACCTGACCGGCGAACCGTGGAGCACGGTGCTGGCTGCCGCCGAACAGCTGGACGATTTCCCGCGCCACCTGGGTGTGCACCCGGGGGGGATAATCATCGCCCCGGAGAGGATGACCGATCACGTTCCGGTGGAGAGGGCGGCGAAGGGGCTGGTGATCACCCAATGGGACATGTACCCGATAGAGGATGCCGGCCTGGTGAAGATAGACCTGCTCGGCAACCGCTCGCTGGCCGTGATCGAAGACGCCTGCAACGAGGTGGAGAGACTCCACAACCATGCGATCTCCTACGTTCATTTCGACCCGACCGGGGACATGGCAACCCGGAAACTGGTCGGCAGGGGGGATACGATAGGGTGTTTCTACGTGGAGAGCCCGGCAATGAGGGGGCTGCTGCAGAAACTCGACTGCGACGATTTCGATACCCTGGTGGCGGCCTCCAGCATAATCAGGCCGGGGGTCTCCTCCAGCGGGATGATGAGCGCATATATCGAACGCCACAACGGCGCCCCCTTTACCTACCTGCACCCAGCAATGGAAGAGGTGCTGGGCGAGACGTACGGCGTCATGTGCTACCAGGAAGATGTCATCAAGGTTGCCCACCACATCGCCGGCATGTCCCTTGCCGATGCCGACGGTCTGCGCAAGAGCATGGGCAAGAAGCGCGATTTCGAACGGATAGACACCTACAGGCGGCAGTTCATGGAGGGTGCAACCGGCAGGGGTGTTGAGCCCGAAACGGCAGCCGAACTGTGGCGCCAGATCGAATCGTTCGGGGGTTACTCGTTCTGCAAGGCGCATTCGGCCTCTTATGCGCTGGTCTCCTACCAGGCGGTCTTTCTGCGTGCCCACTACCCGGGGGAACTGATGGCTGCCGTGCTATCTAATTTCGGATGTAATGATTCACCAAGACAAGTTGACTTCCAGTCCCTGTCCCGAAGTGCGGACTCGATAGCTTATGAACCATGAGCCAGGCTGTTCTTCATCCAGGGACTGCATTCTACCAGTTGGCTTATAGGTTGCTGACTCCACCAGACTCCGAATGAAGTCAACCTTCTGGTCATAATCCATCTAATTGAAGCGCTGTAGTTCCTTCCAGGCATCTTCGAACCATGTTCCGTCAAGATCCTTTGCCGGAAGGGAAGCAAGTTCTTCCTGAGCATCAGCCAGGGAATGTTCTGCATTGATAAGAAGCGTCTCTTCCGCTTTCAGTTGATCTTTTAATGACTGATAACTTTTAGAACCAACTTCGAATTCTGGAATCTGATTAGTGAGATTCCCCATTCGTTTTTCTCTACGTGCTACGTCCTTTTCACGGTCTGCAATTTTCTTAAGCAATGGACCCTCGCCGTTCCCGGCCTATTCTTTGCGTTCCTCGAAGACTTGTTTAATCCTGTCGCCTTTATCGGTAAGAATGTCCATCCGCAATCTGAAGAGAAAAGACTGTTCCATCATTTCTGCGTTCTTCAGTCCGTAGTCGCCAGCACAATTTTTGCAGTAGTAGTAGAAATCCTTTGCCGGCTCACCTTTCTTTTGATTAAACCTCGTGTAAAGACTGCCCTCGCATATAGAACAACGAAGAATTTTTCCACCTAATAGCCAGTCCCGTACTTTACTGTTTATTGTGATTGGATAAAACAACGCAAATGCGGGGAGGATCTTACCAGGGAATTGGAAGGAAGGCCGGCAACAGTTGGGATTGCGCAGTGAATATTTACCATTCTGGCCGTTTTACGTCCGTTTATGGATCCAAACGGTAAGTATACCTAGCCCGCTTTGCGTCCCCTTATCCGTTAAAATGGTAAGAAAGTCTGTCCGCCTGGCGTCCTTCGAAAAATGTAAACCTGCTATACTCAGATGTTAAAAAATAGAGACACATAAACAAGTTAAACTTACATTCCGCAGTTTCCCGGCAGTCTTTCCGGGAGTTTTTCATCATCTTTT
>CAZWVF010000080.1:0-7646 GCA_964637695.1 uncultured Gemmatimonadota bacterium
GATCCTGGGTGGTGCCGGTGCCTCGGGCCAGACGGGTCCGGTAGCGGTCTCGCCATCCAGCCATTCCATACTGCCGCTGGAGCACCCGCCTGGAATTACAACCAGTGTCAACAAGAAGATCATTGCCTTGAAACGCATTTCAGAAACTCCTTACCAGTTCCACCCGGCCCAGAGAACGGATGCGGCTGTTAGATCCATACAGGTCTCTTCCATATTGAAGAGTTAAAGAAACAGTTGTCTGGCCATACCTGGTTGCTGCTCTTATATCGGCCAGTGTACGGCGGCGGTCTATATTGGCTCCTGTATCAACTTCATACATGAAAGAACTCGTCAGTCGAACCCGGCTGATGGGAATGGAGGAAAAGGACAATTGACCTCCCCAGAGATCAGAGCCGAACGGGGACAACTTATTGTCAATGATGAGACGCCTTACGGTCAAGCCAAGATCAGTATACTGTTCCAGCTGTACGCGTGTCCCGAGGGATGCTTCCTTCTTAAGGAATGGAGAGACCCTGCTGTTCTGGTCTTCATATTCAGTTCTCAAAGTGCATCCCAGAATCTTCATGGTCGCACCCACAATCCACGAATCGGCAGGGTTCAGCAATACATCCAGATCGCCGGAGAGTTGATCCTGTGTAATATCACGGCGTCTTATATATACACGGGAACCCTTGCTGAATGTGATTCCGATATTCCAGCCCTGGTTTCTGCTTTCGATTCTTCCTGCTCCTCCTATTTCATATTCGTAATCAACAAGAACACGGTCCCCATCGGCTATACGGCCGGTTGCCAGGCGTTCGATACCGGTTTTTACTCCCAGAGTCCGTAACACATAATCTACGTTCTCAACGAAACGAGTGATGCCGAGTGAATCAAATACTGCAATTGATCCCTGAACGACCCGGTCTCTGTACAGATAAACCGGATTGAATCCCACAAGGACCAGCTCCTCCTGGACCACGGGTACAGATGATCCGCCGGCGTCACGGTCCTCATAAAGATCCTGAAGATCCATGCCGGCTTCAAGACGCCCGAAGCGGGTTCGTTTGGAATACCTCATGGAAATCCGGGCGGTATAATCTCTGGTCTTCAGGACCCGTGTATTCTGAATGGAATAGTCACCCGAAATCTGTGTCATCAGATTCTGGAACAACTGATGGTTCAAATCACCCTGAAGCTGTCGGATGCGTGATATCTCGCCCTTTGATCTCTGAAAATGATAGTTCCATGTTGTATTCAGATGAAATGATCCCGGCAGATCAAAACGGCCTTTTGTCGAGTACCGCTCGTTTCGCACGGGAAGCGAACCCTTCTGGTCGAGTATGTTCGCTGCCAGCTCAAGCTGATTATTCCCTGCTGCCTGATCGCCGTCGAAGACCAGAACATGTCTGCTGTTCAGGATTCGTGTATTCAGAATGCTGTCGTAAAAAGGACGGGTGGTTTGCTGTTGTCTGAACTGCAGCGATGAAAGTCTGAGAATCCCGAAAGGCTGCAGAGTAAAATCGGCACTGGTTTGATCCCTCTGTTCCTCGATAAAGGCATCTTTCTGGTCGGGCTTCCTGCTCGATTCGGAGAGACTCAAACTCAAACTGATCGGCAGACCGCGTCCCAGGCTTGTTCGAATGCTGTTCTGTATCTGCTTGACCCGGTATCCCTGCAGCTGGCCGGCCATAATTACAGTCGTTCCCCGGTTCGTAAGGTAATGAAAGGAAACCGGGTGTTCAGGAAGCAGGCTGCCTGAAAGGTTGTAGTTGATATCAGTTCCTTTTGTCGGGAAGTTCAGATCATTACCGGTTATTCCGCCCTGACTGAAGATCATCCCCGTACTGCCGCTGAATCTCATGAATCGCGGGTGTATGAAGGATCCATCGAAAGAGAAATTCAGTCGCTGTGTAGCTATGCGCCGGAAGATCCTGAAACCCTCACTTCCTGTTGTGCCTGTTGTATTCCTTTCATAATCACCTACCAGAGCCAGTTCACCGCCACGGTTTCTCAGACTGAGAAACTGCAGATCCTGTGCAGAAGCGGAGCAGCACAGTCCGATGGAGTAAACAACAGCACACAGGGAAACAAATTTTCTCATCGTTCAGAAGGTCGTAGACCTCACCGGATGAGCTTTGGTTCCTGTGATCCATGCGGCAGATGACATTCCATACAGGTCATTTCAATAGCTGTCACCTCATCCATATGAACTCTGGTTTCCTGGTTTTCTGCGTGGCATGATCCGCAGAGTTCGGTAATTGGACGGTTCAGCAGGTATTCCTGAGTCCCGCCATGCAGGGTATGACATGCAGAACATTCTCCATTTGCTGCAGGAGCATGAAGAACAGGCAGTTCCTGCCATGATCCGTCATGGCACATGAAGCACAATTCGATCTGGTCAGCTACGAGTAATCCAGGGGCTCCTCCGTGCTGAGCATGGCAGGTCATGCACTCCCCCATTGCAGCGGGAGGGTGTAGAACAGGTTGTTCCTGCCATGAACCGTCGTGGCACGTAAAGCACAGGTCCGGGGGATTGACAGTCAGAAGACGACCGAGCGAGCCGCCGTGAACGGTATGACATGTAGTGCATTCTCCCATTACGGCGGGTACATGCCGGGCGGGCTGTTCCTGCCATGAGCCATCGTGGCAGTAGTAACAGAGTTCAACAGGACCGGCCAGCAGAAGATTGCCTTCGGGTGCAGCGGCTTTATGCGGATCATGACAGGTGGAACACTCTCCATTCGCAACAGGCATGTGCTGGACATCTGATTCCATCCAACTTCCATCATGGCAGGCGAAACACAGGTCCGGTACGGGCATTGGGAGGAGTCCGGGATAATCTGCCACATGAGGTGCGTGACATGTTTGACATTCTCCGCTGGCTGCCGGCTGGTGTACTCCATTGCCTTTGAACATCTCCTCTCCGTGGCAGGAAGAGCAGAGTGCAGATCCTTCACCTTTCAATAATCCGGCGAAATTGCTCTGGTGAGGGTTGTGGCAGCCGGTACATTCACCGATCAATACGGCCGAGTGGACGGCGGCCCCTTCCATAAGTGATGAATCGTGGCATATGAAGCAGAGATCGCTTCCCTCTGCCACCAGTCTGTTGCCTTCGTGACAATTATCACATGCTTTCTCAACATATGGAGGGTGCCTGCTGCCCGATTGTGTCTCTGCAGTATCCGTTGATTCTGCACTTCTTTCTTCAGTTTCAGACGACTGGTCGATCCCACCGGGATTGTCGCTGGATTCCGGGGGCGGAACCCCATCGAAAAAGAAGGACAGAACTTTATAGCGGGTCTGTGGTGAACACGCTGCAGCCACAACCAGGAATAATGCGGCAACAAACAGCCGGTTTTTCGGTTTTGATCTCATCTGGGAGGCGGGTCCTCGGGATACTGGACTCCCGACATGCGACCGTAGCCATATATGTATACTGCTGCGGGTTCGAACTGCCGCACGACGGCTATGACATATTCGAGATTGAAACCGTCCGCGGCATATTTCTGCCAGTAGGGAACACTCTCATAATCGATGGCAATTCCGGCTGGGAGAGACAGGTCCGTCTCGGGATCGCCTGAAAGTCCGAAGACCATCAGTACTCTGCCTTCACTGTCGAATATCTGAACATGTTCGTACCGCGCGTCGGCAACATAGAGAAGTCCATCGCGGTCGATGGCCAGCCCCTTTGGAGCACCAAAACTGCCGTAACTTACACCCAAAGAACCTACAGTTGAGATCAATGATCCGTCGCGTCCAAAGTGTGTGACCCGCCCGGCAAGCGTTTCTGAAATGTACAGGCTGCCATCGGGTGCCAGGGCAATATTTGTGGGCCCTCCCAGTGGAGAAGTATTTGTATCCCGATCTCCAATCACTGACCGGGATGCACCGTCATCAAGGTTGAAGGCAATAACGCTGTTGTTCCCGGCATCGCAGACAAATACTGAGTCTTTATCAACCGCCAGACCAGCCGGTCTTTCAAGGAGGCCCGTTCCAAAACGGGCCAGCAATCTCCCTCCTGTCTCCAACAGGAGTATCTCTTTCCGGGCTGTGTCGGAAACGAGAACATTACCATTGTCATCGACTGCAAGGCCGAGACCGGACTGGATTCCTGCTCTTCCCGGTGGATCTTCCGCCAATTCAAGGGTCTCTTCCTCGAAATCGAATTGCCAGTAACTTCCGGAACCTGAATCGGAAACCAGAAGCATGTCATTGTTGAATACAACGGAGTAAGGACGGTCGATCGCCTTTCTCAACCACTGATTCATTATCTGCCTGCCGAAAAGAAAACGCATGAACCAGCTCGGTTCTCCCCGGATATCCGCTTCAGAGTGGAATTTCTTGAGGAGTTGAATACGGGGGGGGTCCGGGGGCTGTGGATAGAATGTCTGAGCACGAGCAGGAACAATACCGATCAGAAGAGCTATGATTACAGGATATGCAAGTGATCTGCGCTCAAATCCAGATTTCTGACCGAACATGCCTATAATATTCATTACAGTCGCCTTCAAAGGAAACTGTTAATACGGGAAGGGGCAGCTCTTGATGAGCTGCCCCTTATTGTGATTACTCTTCAGAGAGGAATACTATTTGTCGTGGCAGGTAATGCACAATGCTGAACCGGTATTTGCCTTCATAAGCAGTTTGCCGTTTCCGGCGGCATCGTGTACGTCGTGGCAGGTCGCACACTCCATTTTACCGCCTATCAGCATGTCGGCATCAATCGTGCCGCCAAGTCCTGAATTTGCGGTGGAGGGATCGAACAGCTCCCCATCACTGGCGGCGAGAGCAGCGTCATATGTGAATGATATCGGGTGCTCCCCGCTGAGGTCAGTGCTGAAATCATCCCTGTATGTAGTGCCTGTACCTCCACCGGGGAAGCTTTCCAGGGCAACAGTCCCGTCATGACAGGAGAGGCAGAGCTTGGATGTTCCGTCAGGCTGTCCAACTGTTGCCTGCAGTGATGTCGAAGTGTAAGCCGTGAAAGTTTCTGATGTCAGAGCTGACCGGCTCCACAGCGGGCTGTCGGTGACAGAAGTGTTTGCATTGTGGGGAACGTGGCATGGCTGACACAGTTCACCGTCGGAGTTCCAGGTCTTGGAAGTGAAGTCGTGAGCGCTACCGGATATGCCCTGTGCCTGAGCTGTGCCTGCCCAGAGAAGGGCAACGCATACGAAACCGACTTTTGCGAGTGTTTTCATGACCTTCATCCTCACCAAGCGTGTTGCTTTTTCGACCAGGTTGTTGTGTCGTTCTGATGCTTCCCTGGGTAGTTTCTCGCCCTGGTTTTTACGAGTCGTACAGCATCAGAAACCTGAAAACATTACTGACTGAAAATTTCATTAGTGAAACCAATCACTAATTGAATATCAATAAAAAGTTACCTGAAACAGGAGTCAACAAAAAAAGACAACGATATCTTAAATAATTTCAAGCAACCATGTTCCGTTCCCGGTCCGCTCCGATTTCATTAATACGTGATTATGCTGATTCTATGGTAAACCTGTAGCCCAGACCGTATACCGACTCTACCGACTTGAATCCGGGATCTGCTGCTGAGAATTTCTTTCTCAACCTTTTTATATGACTGTCAATCGTACGATCTGATACGTATGTGCCGTCCGGGTACCCTTCATCCAATAACTGGTCTCGGGATTTGACATGCCCCGGGTGCCGGGCAAGAGCTTTCAACAGCATGAATTCGGTGTAAGTCAACTGAACCGGGATTCCCCGCCATTTGACTGAATAACCGAGCAGATCCATCTCCAGAAAACCCACCTGGAGAATGTCGGGTTCATCACCTTCGTCCTGTGTTTCCCTGTCCATCACCAGCCTTCTGAACATCACCCTGATCCTGGCGATGAATTCCCTCAGCGAGAATGGTTTGCACAGGTAATCATCGGCTCCAAGTTCAAGTCCGAGGACCCTGTCGTACTCTTCGATCTGACCGGTCAGGAAAAGGATCGGAAGGGAACGTGACTTCATTCTCAGCCGGCGGCACAATTCGAGCCCATCTACGTGTGGCATCCTGATATCGAGTACAGCTACGTCGGGAAGATCCATCCCCCCTTCATTCCATGCCTCCCATGCCTCCTGACCGTCACTGAACTTCTGAACCCGATAGCCTTCTGTCTCGAGGGCTTCGCATACCATCTCGCAGATAGCCTGATCGTCGTCGACTATGGCAACAACACCTTGCATACAATCAGTTTATTGCAAGTCCGGATAATCTGCAATCAACTCGACCCTTCATGGTATACAGCACCATCGAATTCTCTGTCACAATTCTCAGGTTCTGTACGTCATACAGGCAGCTTTTTACCTTTCTCCCGGAGTACCGGCGTACAGTCATCCTCACCGTCAGTCCCGATGGGGGGACCAGATTCAGGGGGTTGAGATATGAAAAATCTGCTTCGAACCGGAAGGGCCATACTTCCGGTAATTGCATTACTGTGCCTTCTCCCTCCAGAGGCATCTTCGCAGGTCATTTCCATCAGAACGGTACCTGTAGCATCAGGAGATCAATTCGTGATCATCCCTTCCAGGAATCTGGGCATGGGAGGAGTCTCGATAGCACTCGACGATCCTCTCATCGACCCGTTTATCAATCCCGGCAAGGGAAGAAAAATCGAGGGTGCAAAGCTGTACGGGGGCTCATCCTTCTACTCGATATCACAGGACAATGGATCCGGCAGAACCCTGCCGATGGCGCTGCTTGCCGGTTCCAACGAATGGTTCGGTGGTGCCGCGGGAGCGATACAGCAGCTGATTCCTGCCTCACCGGTCATGACCGTTCCCTGGTTCCGGTTCGGGCCGGGCGATCCCTGGTCACAGTCTTCCTTCAGAGGTCCTCTGCCGCAGAACCGATACGGCTTCGGCATGCTGGGCAGGACCCTGCCGGGAGGAAAGGTGGCAATCGGAGCCAGTATATCTCCAGCCGACCTGGAGGCTGTTGACGGTGTGGAACTTCTCTATGCCAACAGTTCGATAATAGAGCAGTACGGACGTACGGTCGACTACCGTGTGGGTGTGGCCGGAGATCTGGAAGGTGATCGCACTTTCGAGATCCTGCTGCTGCACAACCGGATCAGAATGACCCACGATGTCACCTACAACAATCGGCCAGGACCGTTTGCTGATCCTCCAGTTCCACCTCCCATCCCCTCCGTGATGAAGAGGAATTACGATTATTCCAACACAACCGGTATCCACTTCGGGTACGTTCAGCCGATGGCTCAGGAAGGGTGGCGTGTTGGCGGCATATTGACCGGTAACTGGAAGTCGCATCCCAGGATCCCCGAATACGAACTGGAGAATATGAGACCCATCCCGAAGGATCCGGGGAATTCGTGGGCGTACAATGTAGGATTCGGATTCTCAAAAGTAAATGAAACGTCCCTGATCGGGATCGATTTCATTTTCGAACCGGTCTGGACCGAAACGTGGGGAGAGGCCGGGGAACCGATACCGACCAATAGAGGACTGGTGATACCGGCTGGTGGAAAGACCGTCGAGAACGATTTCAGGTTCGACAATTACATCTTCCGCCTCGGTACGCAGTGGGAACGCGGTTCGACCGGATTCCAGCTGGGTCTTCAGTTGAGGTCGGTCAACTACAGACTGAACCAGTTGAACAACATCGAGGGATCCAAACGGCTCCAGCG
>CAZWVF010000081.1:0-7586 GCA_964637695.1 uncultured Gemmatimonadota bacterium
ATCCGGATTCACGTCCGATCACCTGAAAATCGCTCTGTAGATCTCCCCCGTTGTCAGCCGCAATCCCTGCCGGTATGCGTCCTCCCATCGTTTCGTCTTATCTATCCACCCCTGCTCCGTCGTGCCGGGGGGGATATCATCCCAGACAGGTTCCCCGGGATAATTGATAACAATATCGCCGCCAACATATCTGCCGCTCGAGTGATCCCACTTGGCCTCTTTCAGCTGCCTGGCGTTCCTGAATCCCAACCTCATGAGAGTCATCAGCCTGTTCCTGCCACCGCCGGCGGCGAGGCAGTTCGCAGCAGGCAGGTAATGAACTCTTATCGGGCCCTCTTTGACGAACTCTGAGAGGTACCTGCCCTCATAAAGGCGATTTCGGGTAATCCAACTGATCTTCCCGGTCGGTCCTTCGAAATCCTCCCGCAGGGAGCGCATGTCAGCAATATGGCTACCGTGCTGGTCAAGATGTTGACCATATGGAACAAGCTTTACCTCCTGCCCACCGGTAGTGAAGGTGAACACATTAGAACCTGGCAGGCCACTCTTGAGAGCGAGGGACCTGAACAGATTATATTCCGGGTATCTGATATTGCAGTAACCACCGTGTAACCTTCGCAGCAGATATCCGATCATCAGCCTCTCAATTATGACCCGTACCACCCTCATCCCTGCATGAACCTTTCCTTGAGAAGATCGTGAAGCCGCAGACGCATACCCTCATAGTTCAACATGCGAGCTTCCCCTCCTGAATCGGCCTGGACCCTGTAAGCCTCTCCCTTCAGTTTTTTGAGATACTTCTCATCGATCTCAAAGTCATCGCCCACAATAATTGGAAGAACCTGCACCAAACCTCTGGCCTCGAAGTCGGGCATAAAGGACCTGATCTGCTCCTCGTCGGCCCTGAGCCTGGCTTCGATAACATCCAGATTATCGCTTTCCCGCCTGATGAGTTCCCCTCCGCATTTATCGCAGACACCTTCGACTGCAGGTGTGTCGAAATCGCTGTAGTTGGCCGCACACACAGCACAGGTTTGCCGGTTGAAGCTGACGATACCGTCTATCAGGAAAGCCCTGGGCACATCCAGGTAGAGTACCAGGTCGATGTTAATCCGTGAGAGGAGCAGGTCCACCTGTGATTTCGTGCGTGGGAAACCTTCCAGGACGAATCCCTGTTCGCGGCAGTCATCCTGGTTCAGTCGGTTCATGATGATCGGGATTACAATATCATCAGGGAGGAGTGCACCTTCGCGGGTTGTCTTGATGATCTTGCGGGAAAGTTCCGAATCGGGATCCACCCGTACTTGTTCGCGCATGATTATCCCGAGACCCACGTGCACCAGGCCCAACTCGCTGAGATCCTTCGATCTGTTACCCTTCCCACTCCCCTTCAATCCCAAAAGCACGATCCGCTTCCCCTTCACCGACTCTCTCAGATCGTCGAGGGTACTCATATCCCCCGCTCAATTATCCCTACGAAATCATCGTAGTCATCTATGGTAAGATCGGCTGTGTTGTTGTCCTTATACTTGTCGTTGATACCGGTGAAGAGTATCGCCTTCATTCCGATTTCTTTCGCACCAACAATATCTGAATATTCGGAATCTCCGACATGGACCGCATCCTCAGGTCTGCAGTCTATCTTCTCGAGGGTATACTCAAATATCTGCCGGTGCGGTTTAGCCACGCCTGCTTCGTCCGAGAACGTCAGATGGGAGAAATATCCTGGGAGATTACACTTCTCGAGCAGCTGTCGAACCGTCCCACCCGAATGCCAACCTGTGTTGCAGATCACCGCCAGGGTGAACCTGCCGTAGAGAGCTTCCAGCACCTCCCGTACGCCGGATACAACGGGTGGACCGTATTCGAGAGCGATCTTATCACTGTAACCGGCGATCCTGTTAATTTCAGTATCAGCGATCCGGGCTCCTGCCAGATCAACGAGCGTCTCTGCCCTCTCCAGGGCGTTCCGCGTCTTCCTGTGCCTGACTATATGCTCTTGGAAAAGTCTTGCCTCTTCCGCGAAGAGCTCATCTATCTGGTTTCGCAGGATCATGATCCCGTTCTCTTCAAGGACCTGACCGAAGTATTCCTTCCTCTCGATATTCCGGCTCGGATCATCATCTAAAAGGGTGTCCCAGCAATCGAAGGTTATCGCCCTAATCATTCCCACGCTCCTTCATTGGGAAGTCACTCTAGGAGTCTGTCGGAGAAACGCTCCTAGGCACAGAGAATATCACTGCATACCTGCCCTCGCAAACAGGGTAACGAAGGCCGGCGTTGCATGAATACTCGAAGTTACGGTGAATAATATAACCGGCATCCTATTCAGGTGGTGGACGACGAACCGGTCCTGCCGGTTTTATCGGCCTCCTGTATTGCGGATTCTCCAGCTCCCTGAGCAGGTACTCGATGGCGCGTTCAATCATTGGTTCTTCTCCCCGGGCGATCTGCTCGGGAAGGTCGAGGACTTCGATATCGGGGGAGACGCCCTCGGCCTCCACGGCCCAGTTCCCTTCACTGTCTACAAAGGCGAACTGCGGCACTGCGATACTTCCACCGTCTACAAAGCCGGGATTACCGCTGATACCGACCAGACCTCCCCATGTACGCTCACCGATCAACAGGCCCAGTCCGAGTTCCCGGAAGTAGTAGGGGAAGGCATCACCCCCTGAAGAGGATTGACCGTTCATCAGCACTACTTTGGGGCCCATGTGAAGGACGAATGGCTGGCTGTAAAGATCGAGATTGCGCCGCGCCCAGTAATTGAGCAGTGGGCGCCCGAGCATCATGGCCATCTCCTCAGGAATGAATCCCCCTCCGTTGTAACGTTCATCGATGATCAGGGCCTCTTTCGTAGCCAGTGGCTGGAATCCTTCGAAGAGTTCCCGGTAACCGGGTATCGAAGTGTTGGGCAGGTGCATGTAACCGATCCTGCCTTCGGAGAGTTCATCAACCATCCTGGCGTTTTCGGCCACCCAGTCCTGATAACGCAGACCCCGTTCACTGCTGACGGGACGCACATCATATGTGCGTGCACCGGACCGGCGCGGACGGTCGTTGACTGTAACCTTTACAATCCGCTCCGCCTTGTTGACCAGGAAACTGTATGGATTGTCCTCGGTAGTGACCTGCTGACCATCTATCGCGATCAGGTAATCTCCCACATCGACATTGATGCCGGGCTCGGTAAGCGGAGAACGGAATTCCTCGTGCCAGTTCTCACCGGGGAAAATCTTCGAGATACGGTAGAACCTGCCGTCGGCTTCGAACTCTGCTCCCAGCAGCCCGATCTCCACACGCTCGACTCTCGGCATTTCGGGAGACGAGTTTACATACGCGTGTCCAACATTCAATTCAGCAATCAGTTCTGCCTGTATGTAATCGAGATCGGCACGGTTCGCCAGATAAGGCAGAAGCGGTTCGTAGCGACGAAGCACCGCATCCCAGTCCACTCCGTGCATATCGGGGTCATAGAACCAGTCACGCATGATCAGCCAGGTATCGTGGTAGATCTGCGCCCACTCCACCAGCGGATCTATACGGAGGGTCATCCCTTCCATATCGAGATGACCTTCACTGTTCTTCTGCCCCGGACGCAGCGGAACGATGCCGTAATTGCTTCCACGCCGGTAAAGCATGCTCTTGAAGTCAGGTGTGAAAGCATACCCGCTGATTCCCTCGATAACAGTCTCGGCTTTGCGCTCATCCAGGTCGTATTTCTGAAGAGCGGAGCCGCTGAAGAAGAGGAGTCCATTCTCCTGTCCAACCAGCCCCCTGTAGCTTCCGGCATCCAGTTCGGGCAGAACGGCAACGCGCTCACCCAGACCTTCCAGATCTATCAGCAGTACTTCTTCCTCTTCACTGCCAGGTTCCTCCGAAGCCTCTTCTTCTGCTTCCTCTTCAACTGCTCCAGGTTCCTCATCGCTGAGCGGAGGAAACGGGTGTGCAAGATCTGCTCTGAGTGTGGCCGCAAAGATGCGTGAGTCGAAACCCTCGTCCTGGAGGTTGAAATCACGGTAGGAGACAAAGTAGAGATACTTCCCGTTTAAATCGAATGTTGGACTCGATTCGTCAGTCATCTCTCCCGTGACCTGTGTCGCCCTGCCCGACTCGAACGAGTATAACCAGATCGAGTCCATGAAATTCGAGCCGGTCCTGCTGTAGGCGATCCACCCGGAGTCTCCGGACCATGAGAAGTCTGTAAGACTGCTTTTTGTTCCCTGGTCGATTTCGGTTATGCGTCCGTTCTCCACGTTCACAGCGCGAAGCCGGTTCCTGTTGTCGGCAAAGGCTATCCATCGCGAATCGGGTGACCAGCTCATATTGAAGATCCAGGCGCCGCCATCATCTGCCAGCCTCTGAGTCTCCCCACTACCATCAGCGGCCATCAGATACATCAGGTACTCCCCCGATGCATCGGAGATATAGGATATCCACTTACCGTCGGGTGACCACGTTACGTCACGCTCACGGATACCCGGTGTATTGGAGAGGTTGCGTATGTCGCCATGCTCGGCCGGAACGCTGAACAGTTCTCCCCGGGCAGCGAAAATCGCCCTTTTTGCGCTCGGGGATATGTCGAACCCTTCGATGCGGTTCGACACGTTTGTGTAATAGGGTGTTGTATAAGGGCGGTCACCGGTAACTGTTACCGGAATCCTGCGTGAGGTGTTGCTTGCAGGATCGAGGTGGTAGAGGTAACCTCCGTTCTCGTAGACGATTCCTCCTTGACCGCGACTGGGCCAGTTGACGTCGAACTCGTCATGCCGCGTTACCTGGTCGACCTCCCCTGTTCCAGTATCGTAGGCCCAGACATTCAGCTTCTGGTTGGAATCGCGATCGGAAATGAAATAGATGGTATTCCCAACCCACATCGGGAAATTATCGGTACCGGTATAATCTGTGAGACGTTCACTTGAGTGGCCTGCCAGATCGTAGATCCAGACATCCTGCTGGCGTCCCCCCTGGTACCGCTTCCAGTGACGCCATTCACGCGATTTGATGTTGTAGGCCAGTTTGGTCCCGGTCCCGTCGAAAGTCGCACCTGTGGCTCCCTCGGGGATTTCCAGAGGAACTTCCAGCCCCCCATTGAAAGGATCGACCAGATAGTAGCGGCCAGCTCTCTGTCCGAAGGGAGTACGGTTGGCCCTTACCAGGATCCTGCTTCCGTCAGGGGTCCAGTCGAGGACCAGATGATCATAACCTCCACGCGGAGGCATAATCCCTGCATCGGGGTAAAATGTGAGCTGCTTCGGTATTCCCCCTCCAGATGGAATCAGGTAAACCTGCCGGGAGCCTGCATATTCACCTGAGAAGGCGATCCACTTCCCGTCGGGGCTGAACCGGCCGAAAATTTCGAGTCCTTTATGTGTGGTCAGCTGTTTGGCCTCGCCCCCGGAAAGAGGAACCGTGTAGAGGTCTCCTGCATAAGTGAAGACCACCTTATCTCCGTTGATATGAGGGAATCGTAGAAGTCGAGTTTCTTCCTGTGCCTGACCGAATGCTGTTGAGGCAATTCCGGCCAGCAGAATGATGGAAAAAATGTACTTGCTGAAGCGGGCCATTGCAGATCTCTCCTGGAAATGTTGGTGATTTGAAATAGTGCTTTAATGTCACATCTCAGATACGTATGAGAAAGTCTATTCGGTTCGCACTATTTTCGCAGGATTCAAGCCCGGCCTGCCCTCCATTACCTTCAGTGACAGACTGACATTGGCTCTGGGCGACCTGACCCTGGAACTGTCCTGGTTCGGCCTGCAGCTCAATCCTGACAATCGCAATGCCGCAAGACGATTGAAGGAACTCAAACCCTATAATCACTCAATGAGTAAAAATGCGTAGCGATTCATCGTCTGTGAGTAGTCCGAGAGAACTTCGATCGGGTATCCGATCTTCCTGACGGTTGAAAACACATCTATGGCAAGTGCTTCCGGTGCGGGCCTGGCCTTTATGGGCTCCCTGCATAAGTCACGGTCGGGAGTGCACTCCGCGCAGATCTCGCAACTGTCCATATAGAGAAGGAACGCTTTCTGGTATCCGGAGATGAATACCTCCCGTTCGAGTTTGGAGAGTTCCATGTTTACCGATCTGGTCCAGGCATGACGATCATCAGGATCTTCAACCTTTTTCCAGAAATGGAATACTGCAGCTGACCTGTATTCACTGAAAAACCGCTCGCATTCATCCACCGACGGCACATTCGGCGGACAGCACGCCCGCTGACCATATTCCCTGCATCCGAATATGCATTTCATCCGTACCCATTGGGCTGTCACGATATCATCGGGATCCAGCCACCTGAAATCTTCACATCCATGTGTGCGGAAAAGGTCTTCTAACGCCTGCGTTTCTTTCTGTTCTTTATCTTTGGAATCTGTCATCAAATATCACTTTCGCCTGCAGTCTGATACGCAGGTAATGGATTCAGTCCACATCGCCTCTCTCATCCCTGAAAAGCTGAAACCCCATAAGTGCTTGAGGAAAAGAAGTGTCCGGTATTATGCTCACTGCATTCCTGAAGGTCATCAAAGAATCATAGACGCAGCCCGGCACAGCGTTGAATTCCGGAGATACAAACAATGCCAACTTCAGCCGACAAAGTTCTTGATCTTATGGATGCGTCATATATTTCCGCCGCATTGGGCGCCGCGATGGAACTCGGACTCTTCTGGCTGCTGCAAGCCAAAGCCCTCGATGAACACGCAATAGCCGGCTTGCTCGACATACCATTGACCCGCTGCCGTTACTGGCTGCACCTGCTCTGCCGTGAGGGCTTTATCGAAAAGGGTCCGGATGGTTTTGAATCCTCCTCCGCAACAAGGGAGAACATACTGAACGTCTACAGTCAGGATACATGGGCGCTGCTGGCCGAAGAAGCAGGAGACCAGTTGAAAAGGCTGTGTGACCTGCCGGTTCGTTTACGAAAATCCGGTTCAACACGGGAAACCACGGTATTGACACATCCAGATTATGTAGTTCAGATGTCCGAGGACTCAGAACAGGCACAACGATTCACGCACATGCTGTATGAACTTCATCAGCCGCTGGCGGAGGAACTGGCCGATTTCCTGGATCTGAGCGGCGTGCACCGACTAATGGATTTAGGTGGCGGATCTGGTGTTATGTCGCTGGCTCTGCTGCGGCGATACCCTGAATTGACTGCAACTGTAGTCGATATCTCCACTGTCTGTGCAACGGGACGTGAAATCGCCGCAGAGAACTCACTGGCTGATCGTATCACCTATCATCCAGCGGATTTCCTTCGAGAGGAGTTGTCCTCCGGGTTTGACCTGGTCCTGGAATGCGATGTCAATATTTACAGCGAGGAATTGTTCCGCAGGATCCGGAACTCACTGAATCCAGACGGACGCTTTGTGATTGTTGACAAGTGCGCTTCAACCGGGGATATGGTTCCTGCCTCGCGTCTGAACTGGGCATTCACAGATTCGCTTGAAAGTCAGGAATTCGTGTATCCGGATACCGAACAGATAAAAGACAAGCTGGCAAAGGCGGGGTTTCGAACTTTAACAGAGGATCCTCTTCCAACAGCACCCGGGCAATGCAGGAGGTTTTCAGAAGATTTT
>CAZWVF010000082.1:0-7246 GCA_964637695.1 uncultured Gemmatimonadota bacterium
TTCTAGTGTCATGTCACGCAGCAGATGTCGGCACCGAGAGTGACGCCGTGCTTGACCGGCAAGGCGTAGCGAGGAGACGCAGCGCAGCCGGTGGCTTACTCCGACAGGCTCCTGGATTACTTCAGGAGCATGATCTTGCGGGTAAGACGCCTGTTATTGACTTCCAGCAAAACCAGGTATATGCCCGCCGCGGCGTTTCTTCCGGAAGAGTCACGGCCATCCCACCGGACCATGTAGCTTCCCGGAGCCTGCTGTGAATCGACCAGTATCTTTACCAGCCTTCCCCGTACATCCCTGATCTCCATGCGCACAGATCCAACCTCCCCCGGCGGAATGGAATATCTGAGCAGGGTTTCCGGGTTGAAGGGGTTGGGTACTGCGGGCAGGAGCAGAAGCTCCTCCTCCGCTTCCGACACCGGGAGAGCTGCCGGTCCCAGCCAGCATATCACTCCACCGGCCGTTTCGACACTGATCGCCACGGCACCTGGATAGAGCTGTCCCTGGGGTCCGGGTGTTATATGAATCCGCTTCGACAGAACCGGCGGTTCACCGGGCTGCCAGGATGCCTGTTCACCCACCGGCACCCACTGCCCCGGATCGCCCGGCGGTCCACCACCACCCCTTACCGTTTCGTACCCCAGATATGTCTGAAATGTAAGGGGTTCCTCGCCCTCCAGGACCTGCCAGTGCACGATCAGGGAGAGTGGTCCCTCTTTATCAACATCGACACCGCTGAGAGCCAGTGGAGCTCCATCGATGCGGAATGCAATCCGGGTGCCATTTCCGGCTTCCACGGAAAGGGGCCACCGCCTCCAGCCACCATCTGAACCCAGTTCCACCAGTACCGGTTGCCCGGCGATACCAGCGGCGCCCGCCGCCTGTTCATCAACCGGTGCGTACCACACTCCTTCAGATCCGACATTCAGGTGTATCCAATGCTTTCCATATTCGAGCAGCAGGGGACCCCGGTTATCGGGTGCGGCACCCCACAGCCATACGGGCAGGGAGGGAGTGGCTGCTTTTCTGACTTCAACGGTTTTGGCCAGCCTTTTCTCGCCTTCAGGCCCGGGAAGGTTCAGCAGAATGCTGTATTCTCCGGGTGTGAGCCCCGTAACTCTCTCCAGTATCCACTCTCCCGGTCTCATGTTTGTGGTCTGCCATATCCGGTTTCCTTCATTTGATTCAAGTTTGAGGAACGCTCCGGCCGGTGCCCTCCAGTAGATATCGACACAGCCTCGATCGGCAGAAGAGGCCAGAAGGGAGAGTGAACGATTCTCATATCTGCTGGATGCCGTGGTGCGCGATCGGGCGGATTGCATCGGGGTGATGGTGATTGAGGATCGGAAGCTTCCCGACGGCTGCCACGTCGTGGCGGAATCTAAATCGACGGCGACCGCATCACCCCACTCCACCAGAAAGTCATCGCCGACCGGATTTCCACTCGGCAGCCTGAATCGCCCCGACCACGACTGGGAATGAAGATCCCATCTGCTCACCGCCCGGATGGAAGGATCTGACAGTACTTCGTCTGCACTCCTCACCATGGTTGAGTCGCTGACCCCAAAGAGAGCCAGTCCTATGCCGGCCTGCAGAGCCGGCGGAGAGTATCTGCGCGGCCCGCTGATCTGAAGGGAACCGGCCTGAACACTCACCAGCGCGTATCCCTCTCCCGTTTTCAACAGGAAATCACCCCCCGAAATTGTTCCATCGCTCTGTCTGCTTGCAGATATCCACTGTGCCGTTGGCAGATCCCACCTGGAGAGTTCCCCGCTGGAAGGCAATCTCCCGAGCCAATCGTAGGCCGAACTCAAACCGGAATCGTCGAGGGTGGGTGTGAACATCGTCACACCCGCCGGTATCGGAAAGGGATCGACGGTCGAGTGGGATATCCTGAGAGGCTCCGCCTCCTCGACCCAGAAGGGTGGATTCAATCCATCTTCCACCAGAGCGGATATCCACCAGAGAGTTCCCTCGGCCAGGGAGGATACCGTGAGGATTACCGACCCGGTGGTCGCCTCGGGAAGGAGACCGGGATCGGTATCCGCCGGTATCTTTTCCGATTGACCATCCAGGCGGAGATAGATCCGGGCCCACGAATCGCCGGCGTCAGAGAGTGAATAACCGAGCGCAATAGAGGTGTCGGCAGCGCTCCGGGGGGGCAATCCCTCCCAGGCGAAGAGAGGAGGCGAGTCGGGTTCAACGCCGGCCGAAACGATCTGCTGGGGAGAGAGGCCATCGACGAGAACCTCTTCAGAAGCCACTCCCTGTGAACCGCCATCGATCTCCACCCTGAGCGTGTCCCCTGCCGACCAGGGATGCGATCCTCCCGACGTGCTTCTGAGATTTCCCAGGTTGAGATTCCACATGCCCAGCGTGTCGGTCACCGCGGCAAGCCACCCCGAAGGGCCCGCCGCACTCTGCGCGCGCAGGAACACATGTGCGCCCGCCACTCGATCTCCTGAAGATCCCGCTGCGACACTCCCGTAGACCGTGTATGGGACCGATATCACAACGCTGCCCGTCGCCAGGGATTCAAAGCTGTCGGTTGGTGCCACCGTCCCGCTGCTGACCGCACGCCACCCGGTCGGTGTCAGGGGATCCATTCCGTACTTTCCGGCCAGATGCAGCAGGCCGGCCGGTGCAGAATCGAACCGGTGCCTGATCGATCCCCCTCTTTCAATCTCCACTCTTGCATCGGCCGGCATCGACGTTCTCCATGCCACCTGATATCCGGCGCTTGTAAGATTCACAACTCTGATCCTGTATACGGTCGGCATGCTCTGGTCCGGTCCGCCGCCGGAGCGGGCTGGAGAGGCCGGACTGAATCTTCTGCCATCTATCAGAAGGTGCTCGGTGAATTCGCCCCATCCCTCAGGTACGCGTGCAAATGCACCGTCGGTATCCCAGCCCGTGTACGAGATATCCTGCAGGGTGTCGGGGCCTGCCGGATCTATCAGCAGCAGCCTGCCGGATGTGTTTGTCAAACCTGAACCGAGGCGCCCTCCTGCCGTAAAGACGGGTCCTGGCAGATTAGCGGGATTACCTCCTCCGAAGACGGCCACATACTGCCCCGGGGCAAGTATGGTGCCCGCATCGAACACGAACATCTCCGCACCTGCGGCGCCCAGCTGGAACCCTGATATATCCACAGGATCGGGTCCCCTGTTCACCAGTTCTATGAATTCATCTTCGTATGTGTCCCGTATGCCATCCCCGTTTGCATCCCCATCCAGCCCGCTGGCGGGATCGACCTGAACCTCATTTATCACCACTGCAGGCTCCTGCTGCAGCGCCGCGGGCACGGCCGATACGCCTCGGGGCAGCAGTACAATTCCTCCCACAACAACCACCATTAATGCTATGTTCCGGTACTCCATTCCGACCTCCGATTACTGAACTGCCGGGGGGAGGCCAATAGAGGAGGGCTGGGGGTAGGGAGTCGGTGCGGAGCGGGAGTGTTTGAGACCGCACCTTTGTACTATTATATCTGATGGCTGGATTCCCTGCAATGACGGGTTATTCAGCTGAATTGATTGTGCGTTCTGTACCTGCAGGAGTCTTGGACAGGATCCGATGACAGTTGACTTCGACACCAATGAATTGATCGACCAGGCGAGGGCCGGCAATCAGGCGGCGTACACCGAACTCGTCAAACGCTATCAACCACAGATTCAGGCCGTTTGCCTGAAGATGGTTCACAACAGGGAAACCGCCCGCGACCTTACCCAGGAGACCTTCGTAAAGGCCTTCGGCGCACTTGGTACATTCGACCGGACCTATACCTTTTCAACCTGGCTTTACAAGATCGCTCGAAATACCTGCATCGATCATTTCAGACGGTCCAAACTCGAGACTTTCAGCCTCGATGCACCCATCAGAACTCGAGAGGGTGAAATGCAGAGGGACTTTCCCTCTCCGGAACACACCCCGGAGAGGTACCTTCTCCTGAAAGAGAAGGGACGGCTGATCACCGAAGCGATAGAAAGTCTTCCCGACAAATACCGCGAGGTCATCAAAATGCGTCACAAGCAGGAGCTGCCCTACGAGGAGATCGCCAAAAAACTGGGAGTTCCCCTGGGTACTGTCAAAGCGAGGCTGTTCAGGGCCAGAGAGCTGCTCAAGAAACGGCTTAAGACGATCTGATCGCGATCGAATTGACCTTTTGAAACTCTGGAGGTAATGATTTCGTATTGTATCAATGCCCTGAAAGGAGCTCTGAAAATGGCATTTATGGATAATTCCAGGAAGCGCATTGGTGCAAATACGCTCTTTCGAACCTTATCTGTATCTCTGTTTCTGGTTTCCTTTATCGTGGCTCTATCATCTGCTCGTTCCGTTCCGGCATTCTCCGCCGACTACAGCGACACACCATCAATGGTGGATCAGCAGGATCCACGTCGGCTCGAGAGCATCACAAGGGACCTGGAGGACCTTAAACTGAAGCTCGAAACTGCAGTCGAGCAGATAGAATCGGGTCAGAATGAGCTAGAAGAGATCTCTCGGAAACTGAAGGTGATAGAGGGGCGGCTGGACAGGTTGTCAGATGTTCCGGGTTACAGGGCGGTGGAAAACCAGCTGAGGAACCTGAGGCGTACTCTCATGGAGAGCTCTCTCAGGCGCGCCCTTGCATTTGTGCCCAGCGGCCGTGAAAGTTTTGATCCCGATATCATTCGCGAGATGTTCCCCGATATTGAGGAGATGACACGGACATCGACCCGCCGGGATATATTCCGGATTGGTAAGGATGTCGAAATCGGCACTTTCGAGAAGGTTCGGGGGGATGTGATCGTCATCGGTGGAGAGATAACCGTTCGCGGTTCGGTCACCGGAAATGTTGTCGCAATCGGTGACGACATACATATTACCTCCACCGGAAAAATCAATGGAGATGCCGTTACGGTCGGCGGCCAGATAATCCAGGACGCCGGTGGAACGGTACAGGGGAGCTTCATCGACACGTACGGATTCTGGCCCACCCGCCTCTTCTGGAGAGGCGACAGGGTGGCCTGGTTCTTCTTCTCTCTGGCCGGAGTGGTTTTCCTGCTGACGGTTGCGGTGCTTGTCGGCGTCGTCGTTCCCAAGAACATCGACCGCATCGAGCATCACGCCCGCACGCGATTCGGCATGTCCTTTCTCATCGGCCTGCTGACCCAGATACTTCTGCCCGTTATCTGCATCCTGCTGATGATCACCGTTATCGGGATCCCTGTCGCTCTGGTCCTGATACCGCTGGCCGTAATCACCCTGCTGTTCCTGGGATTTACAGGTGTTGCCAAGGCCGTCGGACAGGGTATTGAGGAGAGAGGCCTGAGCCTGGGCAATTCTTCCCTGGCACTCATAGCCGTCGGGGTGCTCGCGGTGGAGCTGGTATCTATACTCGGCAGAGCCATAGGTATCGTCGGCGATCTGTTTACGCCGCTCGCCTTTGCGATCAGACTGGCAGGCGGCCTGATCATCTATGTCGCCTGGACTACCGGGCTGGGAGCAGCTCTCATGACACGTTTCGGTACCCGTAATCCGGGGGAGGCGGTCGACACCGCTCCGAAGCCTGCGCCGACACCCACAGGAGCGGAGATCTCGACCGGAATGCCTCATTCAGACCGAATTGACCCGTAAATAAAGTTATTTCAGGATTGGTATCTTCAGCTGCAGACGGAGGCCCGCTCCGTCTGCAGAAACTCCGGGCGGATCAACCTCAAACTCGAACTTCGGTTCGACTTCGTCGAAATTGAACAGGTGGGCGTCAACGTATGCGTCCGCCATTGAATACAGCCAGAGCCCGAATGCCCTGAGAATCCAGGTTCGCCTCTCCGTTCTCCAGTTTTCGATTTCATCTGCCAGTGGCAGTGGAAAGGAATAGAGCGACCGCCGGGCGGCCAGATCCTTCACCTTGTTGTCGGCGTTGATCGCGATACCTATAAAAGCGGTCTGCAGTATAATCATCAATCCGCCCTTGATGGGATGCTCCGTGTAAATCTGTCCCCATCCCGGATAGACTGCCGACCTGAGCAGGGCTGCACCCGGTTTAATCGAATCGCTCGTGTCCGATTCGGCTGGGAGACGTTCCTGGCGGGTACCCCGGCCCGGATCCTGCCGGGCATCGACCTTTTGGGCCGGAACTGCTGCCAGAAGCAGATATCCAGCTACAATCAGAGGAGAATACCTGTGGATTCTCATTGTGGTTGCGAGATCACCTTCAGGGCCTGCTTCAGACAATCCAGTTCCAGCTCCAGGCCGGTTTCATAAATCTCTCCATCGGCGTGGAGGACGATCGGTTCCTCGGTCCTGATTTTCAGTGATGGAACCTTCAGCATTTCTACAACGGGCAGGTCGGTATGTTCCCCTTTTGTGGCCTTCGGCAGGACCCGCAGCCTGGCCGGAATCGATATGTCATCCACAAAGCAGAGATCGAACAGACCGTCATCGAGCACGGCATCGGGAGTCATGGGAAAGCCCCCGCCCTCCCGCGTGCCTATACCCACAACCAGCATGAAAGTCAGTTTCTCGCGGCTGTAACCGGGAGCTTCCAGCGCAATCGGAATCGACCTGTACCCGAAAAGGGACTGCATGACAGTGACCATGTAGAGGGGGAGTCCCCTGAGGTATTTGTGCCTGCGGGCGTTTATGGTCACCGTCGGACCGAATCCGACACCGAGGGTATTGAAAAACACCCATTTCCCGAACCGACCCACGTCGGAGAAGCGCACCACACCCTCTCCGATAAGCCTTACCGCACCCTCCACATCCATAGGGATCCCCTGGCTTCCCGCGAAATCGTTCCCCGAACCAAGGGGTATAACACCCAGAGCCGCATCGGAATCCCACATGCCGGCAGCGACCTCGTGAATGGTACCGTCTCCTCCACCTGCAATGATCAGCTTCGCACCATCGGCCACTGCCCGGCGTGCAAGTTCGGTTGCATGTCCATGTTCTTCCGAGTGTTGCAGGGTGAACTCCATGCCGGTATTCCTGAGAGCATCGAGCGTCTCCGGCTCCTTGCTTTTCAGCAACCCTCTTCCCGCTGCCGGATTCATGATCAGCACTGCCGGCTGGCCGGCTGTGCTTTCGGGAAGATTCGACTTTGTGTCGTCTGCAGGAGAGGATTCGCTGTTCATATGCGGCAGGCGTCTCCGTCAAATTGGTAAAATGGCGGGGAAGGGTAGGAATCGAACCCACCCCGGACGCTACGAACGCCCGGCAAAAGGCTTTGAAGGCCTCGGGGGCCACCAGACCCCATCAATCCCCG
>CAZWVF010000083.1:0-7020 GCA_964637695.1 uncultured Gemmatimonadota bacterium
CGGGCCGGCGCCAGAGCAAACCTCGCGTTCGCCGGTTACTCCGACAGGCTCCTAAGGTTGCTTCGATAGGTGTCAGCACTTCGATTCTTGAGTGCAATTCACGGAATAGAGCTGATGGAGCGTGCCATGACCCTCTCAGATCAACTCCGAAGGTGGGATGTATCCCCGATCATTCTAGTGTCATGTCAGGTGACAAACGTCGGCACCGAGAGTGATGCCGGGCCTGGCCTGCAAGGCGCGGCGACGAGGCATAGCGGTGGCTATGGCGAGGAGGCGAAACGCAGCCGGTCGGGATTCGGCGCCGCTCGAATGCGACGGTTGTTGCGTGACAGGGCACTAGTGTTGCTTGTCGGATTGTCGGCCTGCACTTCAGAGGATGCGGTGATAACACCTGTCGATTTCACGAAGGTGCAGGTGGAGGACAGTTTCTGGACACCTCGTCTGGAAACCAATCGTGACGTCACAATCCCATTCGATTTCGAAAAATGCGAGGAGACGGGACGAATCAGTAATTTCGCGAAGGCTGGAGGTCTTGAAGAAGGCGAGTTCGAGGGAATTTACTATAACGATTCAGACGTATACAAAGTAATCGAAGGCGCCTCCTATTCACTGGCGGTGACCTATGATGAAGAGCTCGACCTCTATCTGGATGGATTGATTGCCAAAATTGCAGCCGCCCAGTGGGATGATGGATACCTGAATACATACTATACACTGGTCGAACCAGACCGGCGTTGGACCGATATACAGTGGAAACATGAACTTTATTGTGCCGGGCATCTCTTCGAAGCAGCTGTTGCTCACTTTAAAGCGACCGGCAAGAATTCTCTGCTCGATGTGGCTGTCAGATTAGCAGATCACATTGACTCTGTTTTTGGGCCTGATGGTTTAAGTGAAGTGCCTGGACATGAGGAGATCGAGATCGGCCTTACCAGGCTCTACCGGGTTACCGGTGAGGAGAAGTATCTCCAGCTTGCCAGATTCTTCATCGAGGAACGCGGCAACTCCGAGGGACATGAACTGTACGGAGAGTACAGCCAGGACCACGAACCTGTAACTTCGCAGAGCGAAGCAGTGGGCCATGCCGTAAGAGCAGGATACCTCTACAGCGGTATGGCCGATGTTGCAGCCCTTACCGGTGAAGAAGCCTACATAGATGCACTCGACCGCATCTGGGATGATGTGGTTTTCAGAAAGCTTTATCTGACAGGTGGAGTCGGTGCCGCCAGGGGTGAAGAGGGTTTTGGAGAAGCATACCGCCTGCCGAGTGCTGAAGCGTATAATGAGACCTGCGCTGCCATAGCCAATGCGATGTGGAACTATCGCATGTTCCTGGTTCACGGGGATGCCAGATATATCGACATACTGGAAAGGATCCTGTATAACGGTTTCCTCTCCGGCATATCACTCAGTGGTGACCTCTTTTTCTATCCTAATCCGCTCTCTTCAGATGGTGTAACCGCCTTCAATTACGGATCTGCTACCAGACAACCCTGGTTCCGGACCTCCTGCTGTCCTGTGAACGTCGTCAGATTCCTTCCCTCGATCCCGGGCTATGTTTACGCCCGCGGAGAGGACCAGATATTCGTGAACCTGTACGTGGGAGGCAGTGGTGAGGTCGAACTCGATGATAACACTGTGACCCTGACACAGAGAACCGAATACCCGTGGGAGGGCAGGGTTATCATAGAGGTCTCCCCGGCTCGAAGAGAGAGATTTGCGGTCAAAGTGCGTATTCCCGGATGGGCGGGAGGCCGACCGGTTCCGAGCGATCTGTACAGATACCTGGATGATCAGCAGGCGGATAAAGAGGTCCCTGCTTTCGAACTGAAGATCAATGGGGAGCCCGCCGGGTATCGGATGGAAGATGGATATGCCACGATATCGCGGACCTGGAGGGATCGCGATACTATCGAACTCGATCTGAAGATGCCGGTCCGCAGAGTGATTTCGAATCCTCTGGTTGAGGATAATAGAGGCATGGTGGCCCTGGAACGCGGTCCGATCGTCTACTGTGCGGAATTTGCCGACAACGGCGGTCGGATTTCAAATCTGCGGCTGCCGGATGATTCAGAATTGACCTCAGAACACGATCCAGATCTGCTGGGCGGTATAATAGTGGTGAAGGGAATTGCTTTGAGGGAAATAACCGGAGGTAGTGAGGGTGAGGTCGAGCCGGTCGAATTCAAAGCGATCCCTTACTATGCATGGTCCCACCGTGGGACTGGAGAAATGGCTGTCTGGCTTCCCAGGGTTTCAGGTGTTCAGGTCAGAGAGGGTATCCAGAAGGAGCCTTTTGGAGTGAATCTATACACGCTGACCAACAGAAACGGGCTGCGGGCCAGAATTACCAATTATGGCGGCATTCTGGTCTCGCTCGAAGTACCCGACAGGGATGGTAATCTAGGTAACGTCGTTCTGGGTTTCGATACTCTAAGAGCATACCTCAACGGTCATCCCTATTTCGGGGCTCTTATTGGCCGTGTAGGTAACCGGATTGCCGGTGGAAGATTCACACTTGATGGTAATGAATACATTCTCGCCCGCAACAATGGACCCAACCATCTCCACGGCGGCATAATCGGATTCGACAAGGTCATATGGCAGGCCGAACAGCTGGATAGCAGCGAGGGACCGGCCCTGAAGTTGACCTATCTCAGCCGTGATCAGGAGGAGGGATACCCGGGGAATCTCTCTGTCGAGGTAACCTATACCCTCACAAACGATGATGAACTCCGGATCGATTACACTGCCACCACAGACAGCCCGACCCCCGTCAACCTCACCCAACACAGCTATTTCAATCTGGCCGGAGCAGGTTCCGGAGATATCCTGGGTCACGAGCTGATGCTGAATGCGGATAACTATCTTCCAGTTGATGATACATTGATTCCTACTGGTGAAATAGCCCCGGTAGCCGGGACATTCATGGATTTCACAAACCCGACGGCAATCGGGGCTCGGATTGACCAGATCAGAGGCGATCACTTCGCAGGTGGGTACGACCACTGCTATGTGTTGAATAAAGACGGGGGGATGGAGAGTCCCTCTCTTGCTGCGAGGGTGTTCGATCCGGGTAGCGGACGAGTCATGGAGATCTTCACCACCGAACCGGGAATGCAGTTCTATACGGGGAATTTCCTTAACGGATCGCTGACGGGACCGGACGGAGTGATCTACCACAAGCATTACGGATTCTGCCTGGAGGCGCAGCATTATCCCGATTCGGTCAACCAGCCAGATTTCCCATCCACCATACTGCGCCCGGGAGAGGTTTACCGCCAGACCACGATTTACAGATTCCTCGTAAAATGACCGCCATAATCCGTTCAGGTTCAACCACCCTTTGCGAACCATATACGGGTGGAGGTATCCTTGGTGGACGCCGGCAGGTGTTGGATCTGCTGCCCATCCGGTCTTGACAGGAGCTTCCTTCGGTGACCACCTGGTCATAACACTGCCTGCGTTTTATAGTTCGTTGTCCGAATGTATTTTGCAGTGGACCTGAACCGGATAGAGAGGAGTTAAGGATCGTGGATATAGCGATGGCTGGACTGGGCAGGATGGGAGCCAACATGGCAACCCGTTTGATTAATGGTGGGCACCGGGTAGTTGCTTACAACAGGAGTGAGGAACCGATAGTGGCTCTGGAAGAGAAGGGGGCTGAAGGCGCTCGTACCCTGGATGAAGTCGTCGAGAAGTTGAGATCTCCGCGCGCAGTATGGGTAATGGTCCCGGCCGGCGAGCCGACTGAAATAATGATCAGGGAGCTGGCAGCCCGGCTCTCTGAGGGCGACGTGATAATTGACGGCGGAAACAGCAACTACAAGGATACCATGCGGCGCTCCGAGATTCTGAAAGAGAAGGGGTTCCACTTTGTAGATGTCGGCACCAGCGGCGGCATATGGGGACTGGCAGAAGGCTACAGCATGATGGTCGGTGGTGAAGATGAGATCGTTGCACATCTGAAGCCTGTCTTTGAAACGCTGGCACCCGGTGCCGATCTGGGCTGGGGGCACGTAGGTCCGGGTGGGGCGGGGCATTTCGTGAAAATGGTACATAATGGAATCGAGTACGGTCTGATGCAGGCTTACGCCGAAGGCTTCGAGATCATGAAATCGAAAGAGGGATTCGGGCTCGACCTCTACCAGATCTCTGAAATCTGGCGCTATGGAAGTGTGGTGCGTTCGTGGCTGCTCGACTTGACGGCCGAGGCGCTCAAGGAGGACGCCGAACTTTCAGGCATCGAGGGCTGGGTGGCCGATTCGGGTGAAGGTCGCTGGACTGTCTTCGAGGCTATCGATCAGGATGTACCGGCTCCGGTGATCACTCAGGCACTGTTAATGCGTTTCGTAAGCCGTCAGGAAGAGAGTTATGCAGCCAAATTGCTGGCGGCGATGCGCAATCAGTTCGGTGGCCACGCTGTCAAACAGAAGGAAGACTGAGATGGCAGACAGTACCTCTATCGTCATTTTCGGGGCTTCTGGTGATCTGACACAGCGCAAACTGATCCCGGCCCTCTTCAGCCGGTACTGCAAGGGACGGATGCCCCCTGAATTCTCCATTGTGGGTTTCGCAAGACGGGAGAAGTCCCATGAAGAATTCCGTGATCACCTGAAGGATGGGCTGAGGGAATTCTCCACTTATGAATGCGACGTCGACAAGTGGGCAGATTTCTCTTCCCGGATTTGGTACTCGAGAGGCGATGCAAACGAAGCTGAGGATTTCGCGCGGTTGAAGTCATTGCTGGTTGATCTGGAAAACGAGCTTGCCGATCGTCTCTACTACATGTCGACGGCTCCCACCCACTTTCCGGTTATCGCACAGCAACTGGGCAGGGCGGGCATGGCGCATGCTGATGGATTAGCACGCAGGCTGATAGTGGAAAAACCATTTGGCCATGACCTCTCTTCAGCCAGAGAACTCAACAGGGCACTGCATGCAGTATTCGATGAGGATCAGATCTACAGGATAGACCACTACCTGGGGAAGGAGACCGCACAGAACATTCTCTTCTTCCGGTTTGCGAACACTCTCTTTGAGCTGGGGTGGAACCGCAATTACATAGACAACGTGCAGATCACAGTGGCTGAGACGTTGGATGTAGGTCACCGAGCAGTTTATTACGACCAGTCGGGTGTTCTGAGGGATATGTTCCAGAACCACCTCTTCCAGCTGCTGGCTCTTACTGCCATGGAACCACCGGTATCATTTGATGCGGATGCCATAAGGGATGAGAAAGTAAAAGTATTCTCAGCCTTGAGACCGATCACCGAAGACAATCTAAAAGAAAACACACTCCGTGGACAATACGCCGGTTACCTCCAGGCTCCCGATGTAGCGTCGGATTCTCAGACCGCAACCTACGCTGCTCTACGTCTCTTTATAGATAACTGGAGATGGCAGGGCGTACCCTTCTTCCTGAGATCAGGCAAGGCTCTGGCTGAGAAGGTGACCGAAATCATCGTGCAGTTCCGTGAGCCACCGCACGTCATGTTCCCGCTGCCCGAAGGGGAGGGAATAGAAAAAAATACGTTGAGTATGAGCATACAGCCTGACGAGGGGATCCATTTTGCATTCCAGGCAAAGGTGCCCGACACGGTTTCAGAAATGAGAACTGTCGATATGAATTTCCTCTACGAAGAGGATTTCGTCGACCAAAGCCTGCCAGATGCCTATGAACGGCTGTTGCTCGATGCCATTTCGGGTGATGCTTCTCTTTATACCCGTAGCGACGGTATCGAGGCAGCATGGAGTTTCATCGATCCGATCATAAAGGGTTGGGAAAGCGAAGCAGCACCTCCACTTGCCATTTATGAACCCGGGAGCTGGGGACCCGTTGAAGCCAATGAGTTTCTGGCCAGAGATGGAAGATCGTGGATCCGACGCTTCGATATCAATAAGCAGGAGGGATCAGAGATTGGCTCCTGAACCTTTCCCTGGATTCGTATCGCTGGAAACACACCACTGCATCACAGGTTCGATGAAACACATCTATGCCTTTTACGGGCATGATATCAGTGAAGATATGCTGCTCGGATTGGGATCTGGGCTGGGCTTTATCTACTGGCATATGAAGGGCATACCACCGATGTTCGGCGGTCGCGCAAACGTTGGCCGAAGATCCAGTCTCCATGCTGGCGCGGGCGACTGAACCATTGATGAAGATAGCTGACCTGGAAGAGTCTCTATGGACCGATTTGAGGACTCTGATCTGAATGCGGGAGAGAAACTTTGATCACCGAAATCAGGAAACGTACTGACCTGGAAGAATTGAGCAGAGTGGCTGCTGAGGAGATCGCCGGGGAGGTCGAAACGGCTGTTTCAGCCAGAGGGCGTTTCTCGATGGCGCTCTCGGGCGGCAGAACTCCCCGTCTTCTCTACGAGAACCTGGCCTCACGGTATCGCGATAAAATCGCCTGGGATATGGTGCACCTCTTCTGGGGGGATGAGAGATACGTACCGAAAGACCATCCAGACAGCAACTACGCCATGGTTAACAGCACTCTTGTTTCCAGGGTCCCTTTTCTTCTACAGAATGTGCATCGCATGCCAACCGAGCTGGATCCTCCCGAAAGGGCCGCGGAGGCATATGAGCAGGTGTTAAGGAATTTCTTTTCAGAAGGTGCTGCAGATGCAGATGACTTCACTTTCGATGTGATACTGCAGGGCATGGGAGAAGATGGACATACAGCCTCGCTCTTTCCAGCCGATCCGGTTCTGTATGAGAAGGAGAGGTGGGTCGTTCCGGTTACGGCACCTCCGGGCTACTCACCGCAGGAACGGATAACACTGACATTTCCGGTGTTGAACAGATCGAGAAAGGCGTTTTTCATCGTCTCGGGAGAGGGGAAACGGGAAGTTCTGAATGCGATTCTGACTGATCCGGCGAAAGCGGAAAGTCATTACCCCGCGGCAAATATCCGTCCCATGGATAAGCTGGTCTGGTATGTGGATGACGCTGTCTCAGTAGATATTCTACTCATCCGGAATATCGAGTCGACACAGCGCAGGGCCCGG
>CAZWVF010000084.1:0-6571 GCA_964637695.1 uncultured Gemmatimonadota bacterium
TGGTGATTTTTTCAACAACAGGTATTCGTTTGGACATCGTTACTGACTCCCTGGTTCGGTTTCCGGATCTCCCGGAGATTCAAGATCAATTGCTTCCAGATGGAATTCGTCACCACCTGCAACACGTACACGGTTTCCCCCGCACGATTCACAGGTAAATGTGAACTCCTCCGGTTCGAAGACAGTGCTGCAGTCCAGACATTCGATTTTCAATGGTGTGTTGCGGAAGTGAAGTTCGGCACCCTCGGCTGCGGTGTCTTCGCTGATGATATCCCAGTAGAACTGAATCGACCTGTCTACAACACTCGACAGTTTGCCGATGACCAGATAGAGATTGGTGATCCGTCCGCCACCTGCCTCATCGGCATGCTTGAGCGCGAGGTCCAGCAGGCTCTGGGTTATCGGTAACTCGTGCATAGATTATCCAATATAGGATTCCCGGTTCGGTAATCTATCATCTGATTTGCCCAGCTCCCGGCTGCACCAGGAATTCAGGATTATCAATTGACATTTGATCCGTGCACCCTGGGCATTGGATTTCGAGCCCAGGAGAAAATGCTCACTCAAGTTCCGTTTGAATCCACTCACGAATGACAGTACAGGCATCCTCGAGTGTCAGGCGATCACCCCAGAACATGGGCGAGATAACCTCATGGTGGTAGAGGAGCGCCTCCAGCTTGTCGGAATCATCAAGGAGGAAGGCAGCATCCTGACTTGTGGGTAGCTTTCGGATCTGCTTCTCATCTGACATATCCATCAACAGATCATAAGCTGGAGTTTCGAGTGGTGGGATTCCATCGATAGCCCTGATGATATGTGCCGCGTCTTCATAATGCCTGATGAACGGTGCAGGATTGAATGGGTCCCGGTCGTAATGCCTGATTATTGCATCGATCTTCTCGATCAACGTAACAACAGGATGTACGCACCGAACATTTGATGGATAGTTCTTTCGGTAGTCGTCGATCCGTCCTTTATCAATAAGCCAGTCGTGTATAAACGAACTCAGTGATCGCTCGATATACGGGTCTACCCGGGCATATCCGACTTCAAGCTGGATAAAGGGATGTATACCTGCGGGAAGTCTCTGTAGGAACGCACCGGGATATTGAACCAGGTATACGGCCACCCTCGCCTGATCATCAATCCCGGATTGGGCGGTTACTATTGTGGCATCCGGTACTTTCAGGATTTTCTCGAGAGTATCGAAGTATTGTCGTCGCTGTCTGATGATCCCTGCGTTCTTGCTCCTCCAGTTGGTAATGTTGTCAAGGGAGGTATTCAAACCAGGATCTATCCGCAGATCCACATCTTTAGAGAAGCGTGATATCAATCCGAATCCCCTGGATAATGAGGTTCCTCCTTTGAACCATATCTCAAGAGAGAACTGATGCAACGCCCAGAGAATATGTGTGACCCAATAATCCTTCTCAATAACAGCCTCACCAATACCCGTGTCAGAGGCTACTATCGAGATCAGATCTGCAAATTCCGGATCTCGATGTGGGAATATCATCAGATTTTACCCGAAGCATTGATTGCCTGTTCAATTAATAATCGTGTGCGCTTCTTGCCGAATCTGGTTCCCATCTGACTCAGCAATCCCTTGTTGAACCGATTCGCTCGCAATGCCTCCTTCAGGCTCTCCTCGATGGTGTCCAGTGAAACACCTGCCATGTCGCTATGCTCGATCAGATCAACAACGAACCATTCAGCCGATGGATTGGCAGGGAAGGGGATGCGTCGCAGGTTAAAGATACGCCCGCCAAGGTTGAAATATCCTGATCTCCTGGTGTTATAGACCAGGAGATGGGGATAGACAGATGTAGCCCCAAGTCCCAGCTCTGTCCAGAGGTCAGGACCAGTGATGAGGAACCGGTTGTTATGGAGGAATGCCCGAAGAAGTTCTTCGTTTTCAGGAGGCACCTTGCCGAATCTGCTCTGTCGGGGGCGGTAATAGAGGCCCTTTGCCAGAAAGGTGAGTTCACCTTCCCGAACCAATCTCCGGGCTGTTCGAGAAGGATTTTTACTCCACTTTGACAGGTCAATAGTTCGATAGACCTTCCCTGAGGTCAGTCTTGGTTTGATTGGAGCGGGCATAGTACTGGTCCTTATTGATAGTTATATTCTGAAAATAAATTACAATAGAATTCCGTAAATGTCAATACAGAGCCTCTCGCCTGAGGAGAAATCAGAGAAATCAGAAGACAGGATTCACTATAATGACGCCCGCGATCTGGTACAGATCATCCGTGCCGTGGCCGGGCTCGCCCGCAATAATATCACAGGACTTGACATTCTAGGGTATGCAGTAGAGACGCACCTTGAATATCAGTTCGTCATATCAGGGATTTTTCAACAATTCCACAAAGTAGCCAGGAACCAGAGATACGTAGTTAGGCAGGTAAGGAGAGAGATGTGAGTGTGGAAACAAGAATCGAGACGTGCGGTCCTATGGAGTTCATGGGAGTAGTAATCTACGGAAACCCGGAGACGACGCCCTTCCACAGTGCATGGGAGTTGTTCGGCGAATTGGCGAATGAGGCAGCAATCTCCAGAATCGGCAAGGACATCTACGGTCTTCAGTTTTACCATCCGAGATTCCCAAAGCAATTCGAGCTGACCTACATGTCATGTATATCAAGAGAAGACGATAGGGAAGTGCCGATCAGAATGATTACTAAAACGCTACCCGAGGTATAACGGGAGCAGCACTTGTTCATAAGGATCAGATAGTGCATTTGAGTGCTTTTCGGTTACATAATGAGGTTTGTAAGGCAGTTGAGGATAAAATTCGGGATATGGCCTCCTTTTATCATCGGAGTCACAACCAGGCATCAAAGAATCGAGATGAATAACCCTATTTTCTTTATGATTGATGGGGTGCTTGGCTGTATTATGGCCGGGCACCTCCTGGTTACTCGGCCATATGATTGATGAATCGAAGTATTACTGAGAACTTGATCGTAGTTCCATATCGGAGAAATAATGGGTATCTTACGAGCACTCCGTGATGGTGAATACGGTTTAGCCTGGGCAAATGTGGCAACTTACTACAAAGCTCGACGTAACAGTAAAACTCATGACCAGGCATTGAAGATAATGGTAACGAGCCGATATTCTACCGCACCTTCAACAATGCAACGTGTATTGGAAAGTGTAAGTGTTGAGTTGTCAGACGATTCTGACTTTGAAGATCAACCCCATTCTGTGATTGGATTAATGTATAGCTTGGAAGCTGGTATTCCATCAGACTATTCTCGACTCAGAAAGCGCGACCATATTATTGATGAAGTGCTCGCTATTCATCGTCAAAAGTATCCTGGCATTCTTTAAGCAAGTAGTAGTGATTTCTGGAGTTAAGCGAACCCATTGGATATTGAATCCTTGGGCATTAGATCGATAATCCAATGCATATACAGTGGTTAGGATCAGTATCACATCGTTGTTTGATGAGATGATCGGATCAACGCGCCCGGAAATGAAAGGGCCCGAGAACAAAGGGAAGCACTCGACATAAATAAGCTGTGCAATTCAATCGAGCAGCATTGGTAGTACGCAGATGACAGGAAGAACGGTAGGCGAAAAGCCATAACGATAGTATCCTGAACGATGGAGGTTTCCTATGAAATACAAGATTGCCTTACAGAAGACTGATGAGGGCTACAGCGTTTCAGTTCCTGGTTTACCAGGTTGCTGGTCTCAGGGAGCGACTGAAGAAGAGGCTCTCGAGAATATACAGGATGCCATCCGGGAGTATCTGGCGACGAGGGATGAATTGCTGAGTGGTACCGTAGTACGAGAAGTTGAAGTGGCGTCGTAATCTGTGCCTAAGGTTCCAGGAGTAAATCACCAGGACGCGATTCGGGCTCTTGAGAAGGCCGGCTTTCGGATTGCTCGTCAAGGTAAACATGTCGTTATGACCGACGGCACACGAATTCTGACGATTCCGCGGCACAATCCGGTCAACGCCTACACCATGGGCGGCATCGTTCGCGATGCCGGTCTCACCATAGAAGAGTTCCGTAAGATCCTGTAGTAGCCTGTAGTGTAGCCTGCCGATGCAGCCGTTGCGAAACCCGTGACACGACGAAGATTGGATTCAAACGAGGACCTGCAATGAATATCGGTCGAAACGATCCCTGCCCGTGCGGTTCCGGCAGGAAGTACAAGAACTGCTGTATGAAGAAAGAAGAGGCCGACCACGGACGTGCAGGGATGGGGCTCCCCGCGTTCGAAACCGTGGACATACATCATTAATACACAGGTTATCCGTACAAGAGTGCCCGCCGGCGGGATCACCGGCCGCGACGCCCGCGATCTGGTACAGATCATCCGTGCCGTGGCCGGGCTCGCCCGCAATAAGGGGGAAAAGCTCGACAGACAGACCGAGAGAACTGGAGTGGCGTGATCCTGATACCGGGCCTATTGCCTGGCAGTGCCCGATCTGTAGCGATGGTGGTTACATCTATAGTTGGGAAGGGACGAGGTGGGACCGCAGCCAGCAATAAGCTGGCGCTGTTATGGATGAGGTTCGACAGGTGTTGAGACTTCAACCGAAATGTAGCCCATTACTGCAATAATATTGCCACGTTATAGATATATCAGTAATATTTACCCATTATACTATTGACATATCCCATGAAAATATCTAGTATTGCCGTCAAATGACTGACTTCATCGACAGAGGCGAGGTATTGAAGGTTCTGCAGGGATTCAATCCCTGGTGGTTTGGGCAGGTCCTCGAAGTACCAGAGTTTCGGCGTCTCGCCTTCAGTGTTTGTAAGAAAATGCTGGAAGATACCAAACTGAAACGCGCGATCCTCCTTTCGGGTCCAAGACGTGTAGGGAAGACGACGATTCTTCAGCAGATCGCTCGGGAACTTACACAGGAAGGTACGGATCCAAAATCCATACTCTACCTCAGTCTCGATCATCCCATTCTGAAACTGGAGCCCATCGACGAAATCCTCCGCATCTACCACGATACGATCCACCCTGAGAAGGAACCGTCCTTCCTTCTCTTCGACGAATTACAGTATGCCCGTGATTGGGATCTCCACTTGAAGCAGTTGGTCGACAGGCACCCGAATTACCGGATCCTTGCTACGGGTTCTGCCTCGGTCGTTCATCGACAGCGACTGCCGGAGAGCGGGGTGGGACGCTGGACGACGGTTCCGATCCCGGTGCTTTCCTTCTACGAGTTCCTGCAGATCCGGCAGAAATCCATGGGGACGATCCCTGGTGACCTTCGACCTGGTGACCTCTTCGCATTTCAAGAGGCCGAGTTGTCCTCGCTTGGATTTCAGTCAAGAACCCTGATGCCGGAATTCAGCCGTTATTTGATGGTGGGGGGATTCCCGGAATCGGCGCTGCTTCCCGATATCAATATGACACAACGAATGTTACGGGAAGATGTCGTCGAGCGTGTGCTGAAACGGGACATGACCTCACTGTTTGGGCTGAGAAACGTGAACGACCTGGAGCGGGTCTTCCTGTACATCTGCCTTCACAGTGGAGGGATCCTGGCAGTCCAGACGTGTGCCGTCGCGCTTGGAGTGAGTCCGATTACCGTCTCGAATTACCTGGACCTGCTCGAGCAGGCGAACCTCATCTACCGTCTGCTTCCGGTACGGTTGGGAGGGAAGAAGGTCCTCAAAGCACAACACAAGGTGTATCTGGTCGATGCCGCTCTCAGGAATGCCGTTCTCCTAAGAGGTGAAGAGATTCTTAGTAATCCCGACGAGATGGGGACTGTCGTCGAAACTGCGGTGTTGAGGCATCTCTTTGCCTACTACTACCGTGATACCCCTCAGATCCAGTACTGGCGGGATTCCAGGACCGGGAAAGAAGTGGACATCATTATCGGGAGCCCGAAATACACTATTCCGGTCGAAGTGAAGTACCGTTCTAAAGCCCCACTCAATCGAGACGAGGGGATCGTCCGGTTCTGCGATGAGGAGGATGTGCCGCAAGCCTACTGGGTCACTCAACTGGAGACGGATATCGGGATCCAACGTTTTGATGAGGCGGATACCCAATTCCTGAGGATCCCGGCACACCTGTTCTGCTATTTGCTCGGACAGGCCGAGCGACTGCTCTGGGACTTATAAGTACATCGGTTAATGTAGCCAACGTATATAACTCTTGTGACCATCATGATCAGTTTTTCTGATCCGCGGGATTATGAATGAACATTATTATGCAAGCTAATTATGAAAGGATTAGAATCATCTCAGTTCGTCGATCCCGATCTGAGGAGGCAGACATTTATGAAAGCTAATGACTTCGATAAGAAATTTGATGCTGGGGAGGACATTACTAACCACCTGGATCTCTCCAAAGCTCGACGTCCGGAACAAGAGCAGAGGAGGGTGAATGTCGATTTTCCCATCTGGATGATAAATGCCCTGGATAAGGAAGCCAAACATCTAGGTGTTCCTCGTCAGTCGCTGATCAAAATGTTAATCGCCAGGCACCTGGAGAAGGCACTCGCTTGAGTGAATAATCCTCGGTCATTGGATCCTTACCCCAGGGGACAATGTGAGGATTGAGCCGATTGTGATACACC
>CAZWVF010000085.1:0-6526 GCA_964637695.1 uncultured Gemmatimonadota bacterium
AGGGCAGATCTTCAGCAACAGCCTTTATATTCTCGAGCAGGTCGTCGATATCTTCATTTGAGAGTGCATCGTTCAGGCACACCAGCCTGATGATTCGTCTGTCACCGGCCAGCCCGTAGCCGATTACCGCCAGCTCCCGCTCTCTCAGGAGTTCGCATATCTGCTCACTCGATTTACCCGGTACCTCGAAACAGACGTTCACAGATTCAGGGGGAAGTGCAAGGGAGAGGATGTCGTCTGCTTCGATCTTTTCAGCGGCATATCGGGCCAGTGCGAAATGCCTGTCGATCTTCCGTTCCAGCCCTTCGTCACCGTGGTACTTCCAGGTGGCCCAAATCTTGAAGGCATCGTTCCTGCGCCCGCACTGAAGCGACCTGGTCCCCGGATTGAATTCGTCATCCTCCGTCTGGAAGATGTAATCGACACTCTCGTAGAAACTGGAAGTGAGAAGGTCGGGGTTTCGGAAGATTGCCGCTGAACCGACGACGGGCACGTTCATCATCTTGTGGGGATTCCATGCAAAGGAATCGGCCATCTCAGAACCATGCAGCAGATGCCGGTGCTGCCTGCTCAGAAGCACGCTTCCACCCAGTGCGCCATCTACGTGCAGCCATATGCCGTGATCCCGGGCGATATCCGCCATCTCCGCTATCGGGTCGAATGCTCCCAGAACCGTGGTACCGGCCGTTGCCACTATCATGACAGGCAGGCAGCCGGCCGCTTTATCCTCTTCGATCATGTGCTCCAGTTCATCGGTCTTCATCCGGCCGCGGGAGTCCACATCCACCAGACGGACGTTCTCCCTGCCGATGCCCGTCACGCCGGCATTCTTGACGATGGAGTAATGGCTGATGGAGGAGGAGTAGACCTTCATGACCGTGCCGTCGTGTCCGACCTGGCGCAGACCGGGCCGGGCCTGGTTGCGCGCAACCATCATCGCAACCATGTTCGAAACAGATCCGCCGGGGCAGAGGATTCCGCCCCCCGAATCATATCCGATCTTCGAACACATCGCGCCGATGAGCTCCTGCTCGATCAGCACGTGAGGGCCGGCGACCTTGAAGGTGTACATCGATGAATTCATGATCACGGTGAGCAATTCGGCCATTGTTGCCGCGGCGTCCCTGCCCCCGAAGAGCTGGTTATAGAAGCCCCGGCTGCCGGTCCGGGGTGTAAGTGCCATCACCTCACGTATCATCTCAATGAAACTCTCGTCATCGAGACCGCCCTCATTGAGGGAGAGATCCAGGTCGAGCTTAAGCTGTGAAGGCGAACGGCAGGGTGCTACGGGCTTCTCTTCTTCCGACTGTATGAATTCCAGTGACAGAGATGCTGCCTCGCTCAGCGCTCTCTCGATATCGATCACGATCATTCCTTTCACATCTCACCGGCCGGCGACCGGTATCGACAACCATATACAGGCTGCAATCAGATGTACTATTAATATAGTGCGCTCGGTTGAACGCCGAAGCAGATCTGATCAACCATCTGGACGAGAGGTGAATCTAATGAAAAGGGTGAACGGAATCAGCAGATCAATAGCATTTCTTGCGATAAGTGCGGTTTCGGTGACAGTCGTTTCCGCACAGAATATCCACGACACAAGGATGCTGACCCAGCCTGCGATAAGCGGTAATCACATAGCCTTCGCATATGCCGGTGATCTGTGGATCGCCGGCACGTCCGGCAGTGATGTGAGGCGCCTGACTTCACATATCGGCAACGAGACCAATCCCCGCTTCTCTCCTGATGGAACCCTGGTTGCGTTCAACGCGCAGTACGAGGGCGGCTCCGACGTTTATGTCGTCCCGGTTGAAGGGGGGATTCCCCGACGTCTCACCTGGCACCCCGGGTCAGATGTGGTTCAGAGTTTTACGCCGGATGGTGATGCGGTGCTCTTCACATCTGCACGTGCGGTTTTCACAAACCGCTTCACCCAGCTCTTCACAGTATCGGTAGATGGCGGACATCCGGAGCAGCTGCCGATTCCGAACGCCAGCAAGGCTGCCTACTCACCCGATGGCCGCTTCATAGCCTATACGCCTCTCGGAGAACGCTTTCTTCAGTGGAAGAATTACAGGGGAGGCACGGTATCCAGGATCTGGATTTACAATACCCGGAACCACAACGTTGAGCAGATCCCTCAGCCGGAGGGCAGATGTAACGACACCGATCCCATGTGGCTGGGAGATACGGTCTACTTCAGATCCGACCGCAATGGAGAGTTCAACCTCTTTTCATTCGATCCACGATCTTCAGAGATAACACAGCTGACCGGCCACGACGATTTTCCGATACTCAATGCTTCGGCGGGAGGTGGCAGGATCGTATACGAACAGGCCGGTTACCTGCATCTCTACGACCCCGGTACCTCCAGCACTTCAAAACTCACGATTGGGGTGGCTGCAGATCTCACCGAAGTGAGAACCCGTTTCGAGGAGGGAAGCAGTTTCATCCGCAATGCCGATATCTCACCATCGGGGGCACGGGCTGTTTTCGAATTCAGGGGAGAGATCGTTACCGTTCCGGCCGAGAAGGGTGACAGCAGGTATATCACGGCCACTTCGGGAGTGCACGAGCGTTCGCCTGCCTGGTCTCCTGACGGGAATTCGATCGCCTTTTTCTCGGACCTGTCGGGTGAGTACGAACTGCACATCATCAAACAGGATGGAAGGGGAGATGTGCGCACTTTCCCGATAGAGGGAGCAGGGTTTTATGAGGATCCGAGATGGTCGCCGGATGGCACCAGGATCAGTTTCAGTGACAATTCGTGGTCGCTCTACTGGCTCGATGTCGAGTCGGGGAATGTGACGAAGATAGCATCGGAAGCTCTCTACGGCCCCGTCAAGATCCTCTACCACTCCTGGTCGCCCGATTCCAGGTGGCTGGCCTATACCCTCTATACGGCAACCTATTTCCAGCAGGTATACCTCTACTCTGTCGGGGAGAACAGATCTTACACGATCACCGACGGGCTCAGTGATGTAACCGAACCTGCATTCGATGAAAGCGGCAGGTACCTCTTCTTCGCCGCCTCCACGGATGCGGGGCCGGTCCGAAGCTGGTTTGCCATGTCGAGTGCCGATATGGAAATGAGCAATTCTCTCTATCTGGCTGTTCTGCCAAAAGGTGAGATATCGCCCTTTGCCAGGGAGAGTGACGAAGAGGTATCCGGTGAGGAATCAACAGAAGCAGAGGGCGGGGGCGATGCGGGCGAAGAAGATGTTGTGGTGGAAATCGATTTCGAAAATCTGGACCAGCGCATAGTGGCCTTCCCGGTTTCTCCCGGAAACTATTACAACCTGCAGGCTGGACCCGCAGGCCAGCTCTACTATCAGAAGGCCGAAGAGAGCGGTGGTTCCAGCCTCAGACGTTACGACCTGAACAAGCGGGAGGAAGAGACACTGCTGGAGAATGTGCGCAGCTTCACCCTCTCCGCCGACAACAAAAAGGCGCTTATCCGCAGTGGGAATAACTGGTCGATAGCCGGCGTTTCGGGCAAGATAAGCCCCGGTTCGGGGAGGATCTCCACAGATCAGATCCAGGTACGGGTCAACCCGCGCGAAGAGTGGAAGCAGATATTCAACGAAGCGTGGCGGATAAACAGGGACTATTTCTACGACCCCGGCATGCACGGTGCCGACTGGCCGGCGATGCGCGAGAAGTACGAGGTATTCCTGGCTGATTGTGTAACCCGGAACCAGCTGAACAGGGTGATCCGGTGGATGTGTTCCGAGGTTGGCGTAGGCCACCACCGGGTAGGCGGCGGTGACATGCCCGATCGTCCCGAAAGTGTACCGGGCGGTCTGCTGGGAGCGGATTTCGAGGTCAACCGCGGGCGTTACCGTTTCCAGAAGGTTTACGGAGGACTGAACTGGAACACCAGCATGCGCTCTCCGCTGACCGAACCGGGAGTCGATGTCCAGGCCGGTGAATATCTGCTTGCCGTCGAGGGTGATGAAATCGTACCGCCCGAGAACCTTTACAGCAGGTTCGAGAATACGGCAGGTAAGAGTGTCGAGATCACCGTCGGACCCAGTCCGAACGGCAGGGATTCACGGACAGTGAAGGTAGTGCCGATTGCCAGGGAGTACTCGCTGCGCAACCGCGACTGGGTCGAAGGAAATCTGAAGAGGGTCGAAGAGGCAACCGATGGCCGCGTCGCATATGTCTACGTACCCAATACGAGCACCATGGGTCATACATACTTCAAGCGGTACTTCTTCCCGCAGTCGGACAGGGAAGCGATCATTGTCGACGAGCGCTTCAACGGCGGAGGCTCAGTGGCCGATTACTACATCGATCTGCTCCGCCGGCCCGAGATCTGCTACTGGGCCATGCGATATGGAGGGGACCTGAAGACGCCTCTGTCATCGATCCAGGGCCCTAAAGTGATGATCATCGATGAGACCGCCGGTTCCGGAGGTGATCTGCTGCCCTGGATGTGGCGCAAGCTCGATATGGGTCTGCTGATCGGCAAACGTACATGGGGCGGGCTGGTCGGAACGCTCGGTTTCCCCGTTCTTCTCGATGGCGGTTACGTGACCGCGCCCAACCTGGCTATCTGGACCGAGGATGGTTTTGTAGTTGAGAACGTCGGTGTACCGCCCGATATAGAGGTGGAGCAATTGCCGGTTGATGTGATCGCCGGACGCGATCCGCAGCTGGAGAGGGCAATCGAAGAGATACTCGCGCAGCTGGAAGCAAATCCTCCGGAAAAGCCGACCAGGCCGCCATACCCGATCCGTGTCAGAAAGAGATGAGGGTATCGATCTCTTCGCGCCCTGCAGGCCGCACGACTCGGGCGCTCTCGATACGTCACCGTAATTTAGGGACGGTACACTGGATAACCGATGAGGGAGGATAAGACAGCCAGGCTGATCGATACGCCGGTGGGTCCGACACTGGCGAGGATGACGATTCCGATGATGTTCGGGATCCTCTCGATGGTTGTCTTCAACCTGACCGACACCTTCTTCGTGTCGAAGCTCGGCACCAATACACTGGCGGCCATGAGCTTCACTTTCCCGGTAATATTCGTGATACACAGCATCGCGATGGGGTTGGGGGTGGGTGTGTCAGCAGTGATTTCCCGTGTTATCGGCAGCGGCGACTACGATCAGGTCAGAAGGCTTACGACCGACAGCCTCGCCCTCTCACTGTTCGTGGTCGGTATCTTCGTGGTTACCGGTCTGCTGACCGTCGATCCGCTCTTCAGGGCTCTGGGCGCCACCGACGAGATCATCCCTCTGATCAAACAGTATATGTACGTGTGGTATGCCGGTGTGTTGTTTGTGGTAATTCCCATGGTGGGCAACAGCGCGATCCGTGCCACAGGAGATACGAAAACACCGAGCATAATCATGATCGTCGCCATGACTGTGAACCTGGTGCTGGATCCGTTGCTGATCTTCGGGATAGGACCCTTCCCGAGGATGGAGCTTGCCGGCGCGGCTCTGGCGACTGTTATAGCCCGTGCTTCAGCCCTGGTCGTATCGCTCTGGGTACTGGCATTCAGGGAAAAGATGCTCAGTCTGGTGCAGCTGCCGATCCGCCACCACATCAGATCGTGGAAGAGCGTTCTCTACATAGGTCTGCCGACGGCCGGAACAAACGTCATTGTGCCGGTGGCGGCCGGGATAATAACCCGGATGGTGGCCGGGTACGGGCCCGAATCTGTGGCCGCGCTCGGAGTTGCCACCAGGGTGGATCCCATTGCCCTGGCGGTGATATTCGCTCTTTCGGCCTCACTTGGGCCTTTCGTCGGTCAGAACGTGGGTGCGGCACGCTTCGACCGCGTCAGGGAAGGGATGTGGCTGAGCCAGAAGTTCGCTTTCGGCTGGGGGATAGTCATGCTCCTGTTCCTGGCAGCCGCAGCAAGGCCGATTGCATCGCTGTTCAGCGATTCTCCCGAGGTTGTCAACACAACGGTCAAATATTTCAGGCTGGTTCCCATCGGATACGGGCTTCAGAGTGTATTGCTCCTGAGCAATACCGCCCTGAATGTTCTGAAAAAGCCCCTCCATTCCGCCCTTTTGATCCTGATCCAGATGTTCCTGCTCTACATTCCCCTGGCTCATCTGGGTTCCAGGCTGATAGGTATCCCCGGTATATTCATGGCGGCCCCTGTCGCGAACTGCCTGGCCGGTATCGCTGCATTCCTCTGGTTGAAGAGGGTGATCAAAAGAGAAGAGCAGCTGCTTAAAGAACCGGTCATCAGCGGTGCCTATTCAGAGGAAGCTATGGATAACCTGGAGATCACTGAGAAATGAATCATCAGCATGCAGTCCGCGCGGCCGGTCTGCTGGCGGTGTTTCTGGCCGCATCGTGTGCTTACCGGCAGCCGGTGCCGTCTTCAGAGACGGTTGACAGGGCGGTGCTCGTGCGCACTTTCGAGAGGGGTCTCGAAGTTGCCGCGAGTCACCGTGTGCCTGCTATAGATTCCCGCAGATTCACTCACGAGGATCTCGGGGCTGCTCTTGAAAAACCACTCAGGTCATCGCGCTTGACGGTGGAAGAGGAAGGG
>CAZWVF010000086.1:0-6375 GCA_964637695.1 uncultured Gemmatimonadota bacterium
GAAAGCTCATATGTAAAGTATCCGGCCAGCCGCCCTGCCTGTCAACATACACTAGTGTCATGTCGCGTGACGGGGCACTAGTGGCAGGGTTGACACACCAACAGCTCTGGAGCATATTTTTCTGTTCTTAAGGCGGGCGTAACTCAGATGGTAGAGTGGCAGCTTCCCAAGCTGCAAGCCGTGGGTTCGAGTCCCATCGCCCGCTCCATTTCTCCTTTCCTTTCCCGTCTTCTATCCTGCTAAAGTAGTTTCCACTTCGAGAACTTCATCTGTGTCCATCCGGAGTTTCTGAATGTACACTAAAAAAGGTCAAAACGGATATCAACAGGAGGCGGAGCCCTGAATCAGGAAGCTGAAAAAGCCGGGAGTCGCACGGCCGCAGGTCCACTTATTGCCGGCGTTCTCCTGCTCGTCGGTCTCTATCTGACAACCCGGCAGATAATTGGACCCTTTTTGCTCTTTATTGCGCTTCTCGTACTGCTCCATCCATGGTGGAAAGAGAAATGGGCACATGCCTTCATACTGGTAGGATCCCTCTTCTTTGCCATCTGGCTGGTTGCTGAATTACAGGTAGTGCTGGTTCCCTTCGCGCTCGGTCTTCTGCTCGCATATCTACTCGATCCGCTGATAGACCGCATCGAGACCTGGAAGGTGCCGCGCACGGCTGCGATAGGGGGACTGGTACTGATCTCGCTGGTTGCTGTCTGCGTCATCATGATTTCGATTGTTCCGATTCTTGTGGATCAGATCGGATCACTCATAAACAACATGCCCGGCTATTTCGGTCAGATTCAGAGCTGGTTCGATTCAAGACTTCTGCCCTGGCTGGGCGGGATGGGCTTCAACGTGAGTCCTGAAACCCTGTCGGAGGTGTTTTTCGGTGAAGGAGCCGAAGCGGGGCAGATGCTGCAGGGGCTTCTGGGTGGTGCTCTGGAGTTTACGAGCGGGCTCTACACGCTTCTTGCCCAGCTCCTGAACCTGCTGCTGATACCTGTCGTTTCATTTTACCTGCTCAAGGATTATGACATTATCGCGGCATGGGCGGGAGAGCTGATTCCTCCGGATCGCAAACCGTTCATCAGCAGGCTTGGCGGCGATATCGGCAAGGCACTGAGCAATTACCTGCGCGGGCAGTTCGCAGTCTGTGTCATTATCGGTCTGCTCTACGGGATCGGATTGGGGGTCATGGGAATCCAGTATGCAGCCCTGCTGGGGCTGGCTGCAGCAGTCCTCTCCCTGATTCCCTATGTCGGCAGCATATTGACCATGCTGATAGCCGGGTCGGTGGCTCTTCTCGGACCGGCACCGCTTGGCGATCTGCTGAAGGTCGTAATAGTCTTTGCAGGTGTACAGCTTCTGGACGGCAACCTGATCACACCGAAGATCATGGGGGAGAAGTTCGGACTTCATCCGGTAGTGATCATGTTTTCGGTCCTGGTTTTTGCAGTGCTTTTCGGTTTTGTCGGATTATTGATAGCAGTGCCTCTCACTGCGGTCCTGAAGGTTGTAGCCGACCTGCTCCTGGATCATTACAGGAATTGTGACCTCTTCATCCGTCAGGATGACGAAGAGGATGCCGGCAGCGATGCCTCAGCATCTGTGTCATCGGCGGCTGACGGTACGGGATCGGAAACACCTGCAGCAGAAACAGATATTTCGGAATAAGCATGAAAATCATCGGTATCCGGCCGGGAAGTCCTGCTTCCCGCCTTAAGGTTTCTCCCGGGGATGAGCTCGTCTCCATCAATGGTCACCCGATAGACGACCACATAGACTATGCCTTCCATTCAGCGGATGAGGAACTTGAGCTGGCTGTAGCCAGCGGAGAAGAAACCTCCACGTTTCGGATCGTCAAGCAGTACGAAGATGACGCCGGTTTCGATTTCGGGCCGCTGCCCGTGCGGGTGTGTGGAGACAACTGCATATTCTGTTTCATCCATCAGAATCCTGAAGGTGTCAGGGAGTCACTGCTGCTGCAGGATGAGGATTACCGGCATTCCTTTCTGCACGGCAGCTACATTACCCTGGATAACCTGAGTGAGGCTGATTTCGGGCGAATCCTGGAAATGAAACTCAGTCCCCTCTACGTGTCTGTGCACACTACCGATCCGGATCTGCGTGAAAGGATGCTGCGCAGTAAAAGAGCAGGGCGGCTGATCACCCGCCTGGAACGACTGCTGGATGGGGGCATCCGGATATATGCCCAGATAGTGCTGGTTCCCGGCTGGAACGATGGACCGCATTTGAAGAAAACCCTCTTCGACCTGGTCGAGTACCACCCCGGAATAATATCGGTTGCAGTGGTGCCGGTGGGACTGACCGACCACCGCCGGGCACTGGTGGAACTGCGCAGGCTCTCCCCGGTGGAATTGCGTCAGGTGATAGATGAGTGCGAGCAGTGGCGGGCGGTTTTCCAGCAGCAGCATGGGGCACGATTCGTTTTCCTTTCTGATGAGTTCTTCCTGGCATCGGGAACCGCTCTTCCAGAGACGGGCTGGTATGAAGGTGCTGACCAGGAAGAGAATGGGGTGGGGCTGGCGGCCGGTTTCGTTGACCGGTTCCTGAAGGAGGAGGAGAAACTCAGAGTCATTCTCAAAGAGAGGATCGAAGAGGGCCAGGCTCCGCTGAGCATTACGGCTTGTACGGGTGAGATGGGTATGGAGATGTTCCGCCGTCACCTGCTCAACAGCCTGGAAAAGATGGAGGGTCTGGATTTCAGGTTGATCGAAACCTCCAGCACTTACTTCGGCAGCAGGATAACCACATCGGGCCTGCTTGCAGGACAATGCTTTACTGCTGCACTCGAAGGATTCGACTTCTCACGAACCGATGCTTTACTCCTGCCTCCGAACTGCATTAATAACGATGGCATGTTCCTCGATGACACGGAGTTTCAGGAATTCGCACAGAGTTATCCCTGTGATGTCGAAAGGGGCAGTTACACTCTCGCAGCCGATATTCTGAAGATCGCAGACAATTCTGCACCGACCCGACCTGGAGCGTAGTAAAGTGAGCTCACATCCGTTGATAGCGATTGTCGGCCGGCCCAATGTCGGCAAGTCGACCCTGTTCAACCGGATCATCCGGCGCCGGCAGGCCGTGGTGGATGAGGTCTCCGGAGTAACTCGAGACAGGATCTATGCTCATGCTGAGTGGGCGGGAATACCATTCAGGCTCGTTGATACCGGCGGACTCGTTCCCAATTCGAAAGATCCCATGGAGGTGGCAGTCCGGGCCCAGGCAGGCGTGGCGATAGCCGAGGCAGACCTGGTTCTCTTTGTTGCCGATGTAGAAACCGGCGTGACCGATCTCGACTCCCAGGTTGCCTCAGAGCTGCAACGATCGGGACAGCCGGTGGTGCTGGCGGTCAACAAGGTGGACAATGCAGAAAGGGAAGCTGGAATCCACGAATTCCGTTCGCTGGGTCTCGGAAATCCATGGCCGCTCTCTGCGATTTCGGGTCGGGGTAGCGGTGACATGCTCGATGCCGTGGTGGATGCACTGAGCGGGATATCGACAGACCTGGTTCAGAAATTACTCGTGGGAAGTTCCGAAGATGAAGAGAAGGAGTCTCCCCTGAAGATCGCGGTTCTGGGCCGTCCCAACGTCGGCAAGTCTTTGTATGTGAATACGGTCTGCGGAACCGAAAGGGTCATAGTCAGTCCCAGGGCGGGAACAACCCGCGATTCCGCTGACATCGAGGTCGAGGTGAAGGGACAGACCCTGATCCTCATCGATACCGCGGGTCTGCGCAGGAAATCAAAAGTAGTTGAGAATATTGAGTATTACAGCGCATTGAGAGCGCTCCAGAGTCTGGACCGGTGTGACGTTGCTCTTCTGCTCATCGATGCCGTGGAGAACGTTTCACATCAGGATGCCCGCATTCTCGAGAGGATCCTGAACCGGGGGAAAGGGGCGGTCCTGGTCATCAACAAATGGGATCTGATTGAAAAAAAGACCGGTACAGCCGAAGAATATGAAAAGGAAATTCGGGATCGCCTTCCCTTCGCCAGGTTCGTTCCGGTTGTATACATATCCTCCAAAACGGGCCAGCGGGTTGAAAAGGCACTCGATCTGGCATCCGCGGCAGGCAAGACCCGTCGAACCCGGATTCAGACGGCAAAATTCAATTCCTTCATGGAATCGAAGATCAAAAGCAAAGAAGCGATCACACCGGCCATGGGTGATGTGCGGATATCGTATGCCGTTCAGGCTGACGTGGAACCGCCCGGATTTGTCTTCTTTGTCAACGATCCCAAAAAGGTAAAGCCCAACTTTAAGCGGTATCTGGAACGTCGTATAAGGCAAGAGTTTAACCTGACAGGAACTCCAATTCGTCTTAGCTTCAGGTCAAAGACTTGACAGCTTCGGGCAGCGGGCCTAACATGGCTCGACCCGACCCCGTTCTCACTCTGACCGGATAACAGAAGGAAAGCTGAGGGATTGTGACAACCTTAATTCTGGTACTGCTGCTTTCATACCTGATCGGCTCAATCCCGACCTCGATAATTGCCGGAAAACTCACCGGGGGTATAGATATCCGCAAGCACGGCTCGAAAAATGCCGGCGCAACAAACGTCTACAGAGTGCTGGGTCTTGGACCGGCCATATTAGTGGCAATAGTGGATATCCTGAAGGGTGCGGCGGCCGCACTCCTGATTGTCAGGATCCAGATCGGCGATCCGGCACCCGTCAGCATGATTATGCTGCAGCTGATGGCAGGTGGTTCCGCTATCGTCGGTCATATCTGGCCGGTCTTCGCCAGGTTCAAAGGTGGAAAGGGCGTGGCCACCATGATCGGTGTTCTGATCGGCATCATTCCGACAGCGCTTGCTGCAGCACTCGCGGTCTGGCTGATTCTGCTATTTTCCTCCCGGATCATGAGCGTTGCCAGCCTCGGAGCGGCAGTCATGCTGCCGATTGCGACCTGGATCTGGGAGAGCAATCCCGATGGTTCCATCAGCCGGGAACTGATGGTATTCACACTGATCCTCTGTGTACTGATTTTCTTTACACACCGTGAAAACATCAGGCGATTGCTGAGAGGGGAAGAACTCTCTCTGGGCAGAATAAAAGCCGGGCGGGATAAGACTCCGCCACCTGCGGACAATTTCTCACCGAAAATAACCGATAAGGTCTCTCAAAATACATCCGAGAGAATTTCTGAAATTCCAGTACAGGATAAGCGGGGATGAAAGTCACTTTACTGGGAGCCGGTTCGTGGGGAACAGCCCTGTCGGTTCTGCTGAACGAGAACAATCACGAAGTTCGAATGTGGGAGTTTTTTCCGGAGCTGGCAGATGAACTGATCAACCAGCGGGAGAATGTCAGGATGCTTCCCGGCATCGCCATCCCCGAATCGATTCTCATCACAAATGATCTCGCCTCGGCACTCGATGACACAGAAGTGGTAGTGTTCGTTGTACCCACAACGGCAGTTAGAACTACGGCCAGAGCCGCGGCTCCCCATATCGCTGACGACCCTCTCGTCGTCAATACCGGCAAGGGGATAGAGCAGGGTACTACCATGCGGATCAGCGAGATACTGGACGAAGAACTGGGTGACCGGATCACAGGTCATACTGTAACCCTCTCCGGCCCCAGCCATGCCGAAGAGGTGAGCCGGAAGATTCCTACAACGGTTGTTGCCGCCAGCCCCGACATGGACGCGGCGCGAATGACACAGATGGTATTCAACACGGAGACTTTCCGCGTCTACACCAACAGCGATCAACTCGGCGTCGAACTGGCCGGATCTTTGAAGAATGTGATCGCAGTTGCAGCGGGAGTACTCGACGGGCTCGGATTCGGTGATAATACCAAGGGAGCTTTGATGACCAGGGGGCTGGCCGAGATCAGCCGCCTGGGAGTGGAACTGGGAGCGGACCCTTTGACCTTCGCCGGTCTGTCCGGTATGGGTGATCTCATTACAACCTGCATCAGCAGGCACTCCAGGAACAGGCACCTGGGTGAGGAGATAGGTCGAGGCAGGACACTCGACGAGGCACTTGCCGGCATGGTAATGGTGGCCGAGGGAGTCAACATGATACGCAGCGCACATGAACTGGCTGTGAAAACTGGTGTTGAGATGCCCATCACAACAGCCATGTTCGAAGTGCTCTTTGAGCAGAAGAAGCCCCAGCAGGCGGTGCTTGAACTCATGACCCGAGAACTCAAGCCCGAGCTGGAACACCATCGGGACTAGTGCCCTGTCACGCAGCAACCGTGGCATGACACTAACTGATCCCTCGACGGAAATCGGGAAATGACGAAACTCAGCAAGATATACTACAGCATTTCGGAAGTGGCGGAGATGACCGGCCTCGAAGCGCACGTGCTCAGGTACTGGGAGACGGAATTCTCATCCCTGCGTCC
>CAZWVF010000087.1:0-6308 GCA_964637695.1 uncultured Gemmatimonadota bacterium
ACTTGGACTTCACCCTGACCGAGGAGACATCGTGGGAGGAGATCGAGCGCGGCCTGGCCGGCGTCTTCGAGGAAACGCGGTTAGACTCAGGCGTGGAGATTCGTGTGGGCCGCTTAGATCACCGTTCCCACAAGAACTGCCACACCTTTTACCTGATCTATGAGGGACCTCTTCCACGAGTGCGCGAGAAAACCGTAAAGATCGACATAACGATTCGTGAACGGCTGGTTTTTCCTCTTGAGGAGCGCCCTGTCTTGCGCGGCTATGACGAGTACCGCGACCTACCCGAGGGCGCCCTGGTGCACGCCTATAGCCTTGACGAAATTGCTACTGAAAAAACAGTAGCTCTACTGGACCGTGCACGCAATGAGCCTCGTGACCTATACGACCTCTGGTTCCTAACGGACAGCGGCCATGTGAACCTGCCGCATCTTCTCGAACCTGTTGCCCGGAAACTGGAGTTTCGGGGATTGACGTTGGAGAAGGTTGGTCAGGAGTTCAGTGCCAGGGAAACGCGCTACAAGAGGCTTTGGAAGGTCCGTCTCGCAGCCCATATGGCTGTGCTCCCGGAGTTCGATACGGTCTATCGCACGGTCCGGCGTACTCTGCGACAGGCCGGTTTCTTCAGGAGGTGACGGGAAACCGGATCATAACGTGCGACGACCTGATCGTTATTAGATCCTGATTCCCCCGTCATCCACAAATTGGATAGAGACAACCCTGGCGAATTCCAAGCACTCAATAAGCCATCTACATGTGGGTCAGAACCAGAGCCTCGACGCTCACAAGAGCCTATGAGCCCGGAACAGGTTTCAAACTCGGCTTCACTATCACATTACTGAATCGTGTTTCCCAGGGTCTTCAGAATACTCATTGACATGTATGTCGTCATATATCATACTAAATGACGATCATGGCGACAACACTACACATTGAACGCACTCTGGATCTCGGATCGCTGCTTGAGAAGAAGTCGCACTTCCTTTTAGGTCCGCGACAGACTGGGAAGACCACTCTAATCCGCCACACGCTCCCACCCCGCGTGCGAGTCTACGATCTGCTTGACAGCGCGATCTTCCTCACACTCAGCCAGAATCCGGGACGGATTGCAGAAGAACTGGATTCTGACACCAGCATTGTTGCAATAGACGAAATCCAGCGTCTTCCTGAACTACTCAACGAGGTTCATCGCCTGATTGAGGAACGCAACATCCGGTTTCTGCTGACCGGGTCCAGCGCGCGAAAACTCCGCCATGGCGGAGTTAATCTGCTCGGTGGCCGCGCGCGTATAAAATACATGCACCCCTTGACGTATCTCGAGTTGGGAGATCGATTCGACCTCTCCCGGGCCATCAGTCGGGGTACGCTCCCTTCGATCTACTTCTCGGAGGACCACGCGGCCGATCTTCATGCTTACACGGGGATGTATCTTCAGCAGGAGGTCGCTGCGGAAGGGGCAACGAGAAACGTACCTGCGTTCAGTCGCTTCCTGCATATCGCAGCGCTGTGCAATGGCACGATCGTGAATTACACAAACGTTGCCAGCGACGCTCAGGTACCGCGTACAACCGTGTATGAGTATTTCGAAATCCTCAAGGACACTTTGGTCCTGCTTGAACTTCCTGCCTGGCGAAAGTCAATCAAGCGAAAGCCTCTGGTTTCCTCGAAGTACTACTTCTTCGATATAGGTGTAGTCTCGGCATTGCAGGGTCGAGAATTGCGACCAGGAACACCGGAATTCGGACAAGGGTTCGAAACATACATCATGCATGAGCTTACCAGTCACGCCGATTATCGCTCCGGAGAGAAGATAAGTCACTGGCGATCCTCATCTGGCTTCGAGGTAGATTTTATTATTGGTGACCACACTGCTATCGAGGTCAAAGCGAAGCGAAACGTCTCGTCCAGCGACTTGAAGCCTCTTAGGAAACTTGCTGAGGAGAGGAAGCTCAAGCGCTACCTGTGCGTTAGCCTGGAGTCCCGACCCAGAACAGTCGACGGGATTGTCATTCTCCCTTTCAGCGAATTTCTTCACCGCCTGTGGACTGAAGAGTATCGATAGACGGAACTATAAGTTGGAATTCAACTGCAGTTGTAATAAGCATCTACCATTGCGATATGGATTAAGAACCCTGATTGTCACGAACGGGCGTCCTCTGGCAGTCGAGCCAGGATGGCTTCGTATGCAGAGCGTGCAATCGTAAGCGCTCCCTGTGCTTCCTCAATTGGAGGCTCTACTGCTTCACTTGGATAACGGAATCTCCAGGCGTACTCAGTGAGTGGAACTACTGAATCGATCACCGACTGGAGGCTGGCATCGTATTCGAGGCACTGCTCCCCGAGCTCTTCCAGGCTATGCGTTTTTCGGAATGGTTGGTCGTGCCAGACAAGAAAAGCCTTAAGCGCCTTTTCTGCGGTCTGTTGGGCATGGAAGACTGCGTCTCCCGTTAAAGGAGGATTGGCTTGAAGTACATGATCTCCGGCAGCTAAATCCCGAGAAGCCCGGTCCAGCCAATTTCGCACATCGGCAACACGTACTGGATCATGCTGCATGTATAAGCTTTCCTTCCCGGACTATGGTGGAGGGCAATGAAGCTTTCAGATGAAGCCTCGCGCTAAACCAACTCTTCGTGCACACCAACACATCTGCAGCAGTTCCCGTTCCACGCAGTACCTCGTATGCGAGTCGGCTCCGCCGCCTCTTGGCCGGGGCATCGTCCGGCACGAGCAAGAGAAGATCATAGTCGCTGTCAGGTCCGGATTCTTCACGGGCCTTTGAGCCGAACAGATATATCCGCTCTGGCCGATAGGCCTCAACTAATCGTCTGACGACCTCTGCCAGTTTCTGGTCTTCCTCCAGGATTCGACCATACTCCATGTGCTACTTCCACCCCTTTTGATTGACACATACCAAAAGTATGTGTCAATGGTTCAGATCTCCTTCGTGAACCTCTCGACTTTAATGCCATCGGCGCCTTGCATCGCCCGTGCAAGGTCGTACGCAGCCTGAAGTCGTAGCCATGTTTCGGCGCTTTCACCAAATGCCTTGTCGAGACGGATCGCCATCTCGGGTGATATGCCTGCATGGCAATTGACGATATCCGATAGCTGCTTTCGGCTGACGCCGAGTCGCTTTGCGGCCTCCGTTACGCTTAACCCCAGCGGTTCCAGGCAATCATGCCGAACAGCAAGCCCGGGATGCGTTGGGTTCTTCTTCGTCATCCTTCATTCTTCCTTATTGATAGCAAATCATCTCCACATCACGGGTATACTCGCCATCGAATCGTTAGAGCACCCGCAGACCCTCGTGACGGAAACGATGAATCATCTGTTAAGTGTAACCTCACACCTATCAGATGTCAATGAAAACACGCACTCGCCATTTGCGAGTGTCTCACGTCGTATCGAAAGCAAGAATCTGGATTATAGTTACTTCGGAGGTACACTCCGAGGGTGACACTGCCAGTGGTTGCGTTCTATCTTTAAAGCGTTCAATATCAGTTTCTACAATCAATATCATCTGGAAAGGACAATCCGAATGCACATCGGAGTCATAGGCACTGGATACGTAGGTCTGGTTCTGGGAGCCTGCCTCGCTGAAACAGGCAATCATGTTATTTGTGCCGACATTGATGAGTCCAAGATCGATTTACTTAAGAATGGACACAGCCCGATTTATGAGCCTGGTCTGGAGCCACTTCTCAAGCACAATCTCTCGGAAAAGCGCCTTTCTTTCACCACGGACGCGGGTGCATGCGTCGAGAACTCCGAAGTGGTCTTCATTGCAGTAAACACACCTCCAGGCGAAGATGGTTCGGCTGATCTTGATCATGTCCTGTCTGCTGCCGGAACAATCGGTAAACACCTGAATAACGAAAAAATTGTTGTTACAAAGAGTACAGTTCCTGTAGGAACTGCCCTGAAAGTGCGTAATGAAATCAAACAGCACTCATCCCAACTTTTCCACCTCTGTTCCAACCCCGAATTCCTGAAGGAAGGGACTTCTGTTGAGGACTTCATGCGTCCAGACAGGATCATTATCGGCGTTGAATCCGAATACGCCAAATCAGTCCTTGAGGATCTCTTCAGCCCATTCGTCCGTAGTGGTAATCCGATCATCTTCATGGATATTGCTTCAGCAGAAATGACCAAATACGCTGCCAATGCAATGCTGGCGGTGCGAATATCATTCATTAATCAGATCGCTGCTCTATGTGAAGCAACTGGAGCAAATGTGGATATGGTTCGAAAGGGAATCGGCTCTGATCCTCGAATAGGATCATCCTTCCTGTATGCAGGTGGTGGCTACGGTGGTTCATGCCTTCCAAAGGATGTGCGTGCGCTTGTCAAAATTGGTACAGAGAAAAATATTGATATGAGCATCCCCCGCTCAGCACAGGAGTGGAATGATATCCAGAAAGAAATAGTGTTCAATAAATTGATTGACGAGTTAGGTGCTGATCTTTCAGGTTGTCGTATTGCTGTATGGGGTATCTCGTTTAAAGCCGAGACAGACGACATAAGGGAAGCATCCAGCCTGCTGATAATCCCAAAGTTGATAGACTGTGGTGCTGCTGTTATCGCACACGATCCGAAAGCGATGGAATCAGCTCACAGTGAGCTACCACCCGAAGTTGAGTATGCAGCAGATGAATACACTGCCTGCGAAGGGGCGGACGCTTTGTTGATTCTTACTGAATGGCTTCAGTACAGGCGCCCTGATTTTGGCAGAATCAAGACATTACTGAAACGTCCACTTGTTGTGGACGGACGCAATCTTTTCACACCGGAGAAGATGAAAGATCTGGGCTTCACATACCTCAGCATTGGACGACCGGACGTAATATGAGAATTCTGCTCACTGGTGTAGCCGGTTTTCTGGGTTCCCATCTGGCAGACAGATTCCTGAGTGAGGGTCACTCGGTTATTGGTATGGATAATTTCCTCACCGGCACCCCCGAGAATATCGCCCACCTGATGGGTAACAAGAAATTTCAGTTCATTCAACACGATGTAACCGAATCTATCTTTGTGCAGGGTAACCTTGACGGCGTTCTTCACTTCGCTTCGCCAGCGAGCCCAATCGATTATCTGAAACTGCCCATTCAGACACTTAAAGTGGGATCTCTCGGAACCCACAAGGCGCTTGGTCTTTCGCTGGCCAAAGGAGCTCGCTTCCTGCTCGCTTCTACTTCTGAAGTATATGGCGATCCACAGGTTCATCCTCAAAAAGAAGATTATTGGGGTCACGTTAATCCAGTTGGTCCGCGAGGTGTATATGACGAAGCCAAGCGCTTTGCAGAAGCCCTGACAATGGCATATCACCGCTACCACGATCTGGATGTCCGCATCGCGAGAATATTCAACACGTACGGCCCCCGCATGCGGTTGGACGACGGTCGGGTTGTGTCAAACTTCATGGTTCAGGCTCTAAGCAATATACCATTGACCTTATATGGAGAGGGAGACCAGACACGGTCCTTCTGCTATGTCGACGACATGCTGGAAGGTATTTACCGGTTGTTCATATCCAACGCCGTCACACCGGTTAACCTGGGTAACCCGGTTGAATTTTCGATCAATGAACTCGTGGAGATCGTACAGCGTGTCACCGGTAAGGATATAAACCTGGAAAAACATCCCCTTCCGATCGACGATCCGAAGGTCAGACAACCCGACATCAAACGTGCCAAAGAGTTGCTCGACTGGGAGCCGCAGGTAAGCCTGGAGGAGGGGATTCGCCGAAGCCTGCCTTACTTCCAGGAACGTCTCGAGATCAACTAAACCCTGAGCTCGATAAAAAACCCTGCAGGGAAAACATCCGGCAGGGTTTTGTTGTTGATAGTTGGTGGAGGCGGCGGGAATCGAACCCGCGTCCGGAAATCCGATCGGGCAGTTTCTACGCTCATAGCCGATTATTTAATCTTACCCCGTATGCTGCCAACCGGCAGGCCACATACGGGGCCAGTTCAGTAAGTTCTCATCCCTCAGGCCTGAACAACCATCGGGACCAGCCTGTATTTCCGACGTCTCGTTGACCCGCCACAGGCAGGCTGGTCAGGAGACGGGCTGCGTCTTTTACGCTGCCAGCGCGTAGTTGTTGTTGGCGCTTCTTGGTTTCCGGGCGTTTTTACAAGTTCGTCCGGCAACTTGGAACGCGGCCACCTTCACGCCGATTCCCGTCGAATCCAAATTCGCCCCCATTTCAAAGAACATTAACAATATAATGGATGGTGAGGGAGCAGGGAATCGAACCCTGGACTCGCGGGTTAAAAGCCCGCTGCTCTACCTAACTGAGCTACTCCCCC
>CAZWVF010000088.1:0-6096 GCA_964637695.1 uncultured Gemmatimonadota bacterium
ATCTAGCATCAGGTCTCCCATTATAACAAGGAGGATGGATTTATTCGGGGGGACACCCATGAGCGACAGCAGGGATGTCAGCGATAGACATCCTTCCGATGACCGATCCGGACGACCGTGACCGTGAAGTCGTCATCATCGATACCATAGACGATCCGATAGTCACCCTGTCTGATCCGAAACCGTTCCGCCCTGCCTGACAGCTTTTCACATCCCCGGGGACGTGGATCATCCGCAAGGGAACGTATCCGGGATACGATCCGCCGGCGATCTTCCGTATGCCCGACCCCCTCGAGCTCCTTCACGGCAGAAAGCTTGATCGCGATTCTATAATCTGCCACGCCGATTCAGGTCTTTGACGACATCCTCAAAATCGAGATCCGGATCCTTATCACGCTCATCGAACGCCTCCAGATCGGTCGCGTCCTCGGCCAGGAGCTGCTTGACGGCATCGTTCACGAGATAGGAAACCGAGCGTTCCATCACCACGGCCTTCATCTTCAAGGCGCGGTGGGTATCAGCATCGAGATAAATCGTGGTTCTTTTCTGTTTCTCACTCATTAAAACATTATAACGTTATGATGCAATAACATCAAGAGAGTTGTCCCTCGCCAAAACTCCATCCAAATTGATACTGAAGCTAAAGAGTTATGTCTCAACCAGTAAGAACTTCTGCCACTGCTTCGCCGTATTCCCCTAATACGTATCTCTGCAGACATAACTTCCCTGCGCCAAGGCTCCTAGAGTACGTTGATCAGTACATTGCATATCAAGCGCTAAAATATCTTAAATCCAGCTCTATGCCACTAAACAACGATCTCCGGCTTTACGATGATAAGTACGTCTACGTAGATAGTTGTTGGCGCAAGGCCAGGTTTTTAACGATCAAGTCACGACGTAAAAGAACTCCCGGTGGATGGCCCTTACCGCGGTATCCTGATCTCTACGGTCTACAATGCAGTAGGCGGCGACATCCGAAGCTCCGGCACAGAACATGTGCATGCTGATACCTTTTCGGGAGACAGCTCCCGCCATCCGGGCCCATATTCCTGCTCTTTCCAGCATCCCGTTGCCTACTACAGCCACCAGTGACACATCCTCAAGAACCGTGATCTCTTCAACGGCAGTGGGCATCACCTGACTGATGATCGACCGGCTCTGTTCGAGATCATCTCGTGCCAGCAGGATATTAATGCAGGTCTGAGCAGTGAGGATCGATCGGATATTAATCTCTGCCGCATTCAGACTTCCGGTAACTTCCGCCATGATCCCCGGTCTGATTCCCACCCCCGGACCACGAAGTTTAAGCACGCCGACATCGTCACTGCAGGTGACGCTCTTGACAACGGTAGCACGGGTGTTCGCGGTCGAGCAGATTACGGTAGGCGCTTCAATGATGTCTCCTCCCGCCTCGATATCGAATAGACGTACAGGTATGTCGGAACCCAGCAACGGTTCTAATGCCCGGGGATGAATAATCCGGGCGCCGAAGTACGAGAGCTCCGCTGCCTCTTCATAGGAAAGCGATTCCAGCCTGAAGGGATCGGGGATCAGCCTGGGGTCGGCACTCAGGAATCCCGGCACATCCTTCCAGAGATCCACTGAGGCTGCCCCGATACAGCGGGCGATGGCGGTAGCCGAATAATCGCCCCCTCCACGCCCCAGCAGAGTCACATCACCCTCCGGTGACATTCCATAGAATCCAGGGATGATGCATGTGCATCCCTCTCCCAACGCCGCCTTGATGCGATCGCGTGAGGCCTCGATATCGATTATTGCCCCTCCGAAACGACCATCGGTGATCATTCCGATCTCCTCGGGCAGCTTTTCCGTACAGATGATTCCTGTACTCCCGAGCACCTCGGTGAGCATCAGGCAGGAGAGCCGTTCACCATAGCTCAACACCCGGTCACCGGCGAACGGGGGCGAAGCTCCCGGCAAGTTGATCTCGAGCAGATGCTCTCCCAATTCCTCCAGCCGGTCCAGCAATCCGGTCTCCGCCCGCTGACGGAGTTCCCTGTCAGTCACATACAGGTCGATGTACTCCATGTGTGCGGTCAGCAGGAATTGCCTGAGGCTTTCGATACTCTCATTTCTTGCCTTTTTCCCGCAGTTGCCGGACTGCTCATGCAGTGTCCGTTCAAGAATATCGGTTACACCATGGAGTGCTGAGACTACGATGACGAGTGGTTGCTGGTAACGTTTGATTGTTTCGATTATACGGCCCAGGTTGTCCGCCGATTTCATGTTCGATCCACCGAACTTCACTACAATTCTACTCATGTATCATCTCCATGCTTCCGCAGGAAGAATTCGGCGTTCTGAATCGAGCCGCCGGCGGCCCCTTTCACCAGATTGTTCACCAGTAGAACGAAACCGATCCATCCCTCTCTCTCCCGAACCCGACCGGTGAAGACCTGCATCCCCGGCGGTTCACCTGAGAAGCTCATATCCGGCCTGGGCCGGCAATCTTCCTCACAGTGGAGTACGGGGATCGCAGGAGTCAGGGGAGAGCACTCTTCATTCCGGAATTCACGCCATGCGTGCAGGATATCATCTTTCCTGACTGATCCGGCGAACTTGACCCAGACCATCTCAAGGTGACCGAACCGGACGGGGATTCTGACACATGTGGGATAGATGGCTATCTCAATCCCCAGTATTTCCAGAAGTTCCGTTCCGATCTTCTCCTCTTCACCGGGGATGAACGGGATAGCAGAGTCGCAGATGTCGAGCGAGGGGATTCCGGGATAGCCTGCCCCTGAGATCGACTGACAGGTGGTAACAAACACCTGCTCGATGCCGAATGTTCGCAAAGGGGCCAGGGCGAGAGCCAGACCTGTTGTCGAGCAATTGGCATTCGTGACGATGAAACCGCCGGTGGGAAATCCCTGTTCACGTATAAGATCGAGCGCTTCCGGATTAACCTCGGGGATCATGATCGGCACATCGGGGTCCGAGCGCATTGCTCCTGCGTTTGAAAAAATGGCAAGCCCCCGCTTGCGCAGCGCCGGTTCGACGTCCGCTGCCAACTCTGACGGGAGTGCACTGAAGATTATTCGAGCGCCGGAATCCACACATTCATCGATATCCAGGGCATTCAATTCAATTCTGCCGATTCTCTCCGGCATCTGCATGGGGAGTCGCCAGCATATATCATCCCCGTACACCCGCCCTCCCCGAGTACGCGATCCCGCCAGGTAGACAGGTTTAAACCAATCATGCCCTGCCAGCAGCCAGAGAAACGTCTGCCCGACCATTCCGGTCGCTCCCAGCACTGCAACTCCAGTTTCGTTCATGGTGCTGCCACTTCCAGCGCCTGGCAGAGATCGGCGATGAGATCTTCCGGGTCTTCGATTCCGCAGGAATATCGCACCAGCGAGTCGGAGATCCCGTACCCGAGCCTTTTCTCTCTGGAGATATCCCAGTACGACATGACAGCAGGCATCTCGATGAGGGACTCCACGCCTCCGAGGCTGGGTGCGATGTATGGAATCCGACATCGATCAACAAAGCGTTCGGCTGCCTCGAGGTTTCCGTCGATCTCAAAAGTCACAACGCCACCATAGCCTTTCAGCAGGCTGGCTGCAGTCTGGTGATCGGGATGAGACTCGAGTCCGGGGTAAAAGACTCGTCGAACCCGTGGGTGGGACTCCAGCATTCGGGCAATCCGAAAGGCATTGTCGTTGTGGCGAGCCATGCGGAGTCCCAGTGTCTTCAGTCCGCGGAGAAGGAGGTACGCGTTTTGAGGCGTGGTGATCCCTCCAAGAATTCCAACCGCTTTTCGAAGGCTCTGAACGATATTCGATGAGCCCGCTGCGACGCCGGCAAGCAGATCGTTATGACCTCCCAGGTACTTTGTGGCACTGTGTATCACTAGATCGGCGCCGTCTTTCAGGGGCCTGTAGTTGAGCGGGGTGGCAAACGTCGAGTCGATGATGACAGTTGTGCCATTTGCTCCGGCCAGCTTCACTGCTTCAGGCACATCGAGCACCCGAAGGTAGGGATTCGTCGGCAGCTCGGAGAAAAACAGGTCCGTATCGTCACACAGGGCGTCACTCAGTTGATCCAGGTTCGAAGGCTCGATGACCGTGGTTTTTACATCCATCCTGGCGAGGAATTCGAAGCAGAACTGCCGGGTCCTTCTGTAACAGTCGCTGGTGATGATCAGATGGCCTCCTTTAGGAAGGAGGGCAAAGAGCGTTGTGGTTACTGCATTCATACCGGAAGCAAAGAGCAGGGCCTCTTCGGCGAACTCCAGATCGGCCAGCTTTCGCTCGACAGCCTGCCAGGTGGGATTGCCGTATCGGCCGTACTCATTCCGCGCGAGTCTGCCTTCCTGGTAGGCCCGAAGCTCTTCCGAGTTTTTAAACCAGAAGGTGGCAGTCTGATGGATGGGTATAGTGATGGTATCACAGGTATGATGCCCACGCTCACCGGCATGCACAGAACGTGTCGACTCACCCGACACGGAAACAACTTCGTCGTTGACAATATTCAGCTTTTCAGCTTCGAGTACAGGTTTCCGCTGCATCTGCATCATCCTTATCGTTATCTGCGGTTTCCAATGCTTGTGTGAGGTCCTCCAGCAGGTCATCCGGGTTTTCGATGCCCACGGAAACTCGTACGAGATTTTTAGGTATCATCCGATCGGCTCGAACCGCCGGGGGGATGTTCGCATGAGACATGTAAAAGGGGAGACTGATGGATGAAGCAACTCCTCCGAAACTGACTGTCGCTGCAAAGAGCTTTGTTGCGGCGATGAGCTTTTTCGAGAACTCTGCCGACTCTGTCTCGAAGCTGATAACCCCACCCGCACCTCTGGCCTGGCGGAAATGCAGATCCCGCCCCGGGTGGTTGGGCAGGTCCGGGTGATACACCTTTTCGACCTTATGGTGCTCTGTCAGGAATCGTGCCAGTCGTGCCGCAGTCGATTGTTGCCTCTCCAGGCGAAGCCCCAGGGTCTTCATCCCGCGAATGAGGAGCCATGCTTCGAAAGGAGCGAGGCCGGTACCGGCTGCATTTTGATAGAAGGCGATCTTTTCCCCAAGACGTTCGTCAACGGTGACGACCGCTCCAGCCGTTACGTCGCTGTGACCGCACAGATACTTGGTTGCGGAATGGATGACTACATCGGCCCCTTGTTCAAGGGGATTTTGCAGGTAAGGGGAGAGAATCGTGTTGTCTACGGCCAGGATGCCTCCGTTTTCATGCACAAGGGAAGCCAGAGCAGAGATATCGGTAACCTTGAGAAACGGATTGGTAGGGGTTTCGATCAATACGAGGCCTGGACGCTTTTTCATTTCGAGTGCGACCGAGTCGAGGTCGGTAGTGTCGATATACCGGACGTCGATACCCTGGCGTGTGAGAACTCTGGAGAGCAGGCGGCAGGTACCACCGTAGAGATCGTCTCCGGCTACTATTCCATCACCGCTGTTGACAAGAGAAGTAACCGCATTGATAGCTGCCATTCCGCTGCTGAAAGCCGATGCACTGGTTCCTCTCTCCAGGCGGGCGATTTGATTCTGAAACACATGACGGGTGGGATTACCGGATCGAGTGTAGTCATAATTTCCCGAGTTCCCGGCGGACTGCTGCCGGAATGTCGCTGTCTGGTATATAGGAGTGGCACTTGGGTGAAACGGGTCGCCCGGCGCCGGATCGAAGTGGACGAGTTCAGTGTCGAAACCATGTATCATCTGGGTACCTCCATATTTAAAGACAATAATCGGGCGGGTGTTGCTGAGCGGTTTCTTATCGGTCCGTGGGGCGGGTCGTGATGTATCGAAATCCTGTAACTTTCGAGGAGTCAAAGCGTTTTCCTTCTGTGTGACATCTAAAAAAAACAAAAAGCACCGCCGGTATTGCCGGACGGTGCTGCGTCACGTTCAGGAAAACTGCCTGGCTTTTGTCTTGGCCTATTCCTCGAACGCGAATGCAGCACGGCCCGGGTTGGGCATGCACATAGGCATTCGCATTCGTGGATAGTGTACCTGCATCAAACTCATTCTCCATATGGCGGGTGAGAAAACGCACCCTTTAGAATGTGAAAAACTAGCGGACCTCACTCATATAGGCAAGGGCCTTTTGGGGATT
>CAZWVF010000089.1:0-5912 GCA_964637695.1 uncultured Gemmatimonadota bacterium
TCCAGATCTTCGGCATCATCGGTTATCAGGTCTTCGGGATTTAGAAGTCCCTTATACATGAGCAGACGCTGATGGTAGGAGGTATTCTCTCCGACCTCCATGTCGGCGCGGATCTTTTCCAGAATCAGCGAGGCTTTATCTTCCTTACCCTGTCTCATAAGCGTCATCCAGAGCCAGTCTGATACAGCCACCAGCGCGCCGTCATCGCCTTCCTGAGTCAATTCGCGGCACTTCAGGTAGGCTGACTCTGCCCGGTCGAAATTGCCCAGGAGGTAATGAGCCAGTCCCAGATGGTACCACGTGTCCCAATTTCCGGGATCGAGTCTGGAACTCAGTTCCAGGTCGGCCGCTGCAGCCTCAAATCGTCTGGTCGAAATGAAACGATGTCCACGGTGACGGTAGAGCAGGGCATGGAAAGGATCTCGGTAAAGTCCTTCAGAATAAGCATCTATCGCCTGCTGATAGCGCCACGAACCTGCCAGAGCCAGTCCCAGCTCCATCCACGTTTCAACGTTGTCAGGGGATTTGCTGAGGAGATTCCTGATCTCAGATACCTGTTCACCGGCATCGGTCTGTGCATATAACGATCGACCGAGAGGGGAGGTTAGCTGAAGAGGGCCTTCCTGCTGTCCGTCAACGATGCCGGCCCATCGCAGAAGAAATACGGCTGTCAGGAGAGCCGAAGCACCGACCAGCTGTGTTCCTGTGTTTTTTCCCCATTTCAACACTGTTTTCTCCGATCCGTTCATTCCGGAGTATGAATTACCCCGGTTTATGCTGTTAGATGGACAATTATTGGCTGATTGCAGCGGACAATTCAACTGCTTCAATGCTCATTGACCGGATTGGACAACACTGCAGCAGGATTCCAGTGAGACTGCAGGGAACAAAAAGAATTCCTTGCAGTAATCATATTCACATCGGAATCTATCCGGCAATCATTCGGGACCTTTTAACGGAAACGGTTTGTATGGTTCACAGAAATCTTCTGGATCGAATCGGCAACACACCTCTTGTGAAACTCGACAGTTTCAGCTCGGTTTCAGACGTTTCAATATACGGGAAACTGGAGCTTCTGAATCCTTCCGGATCGATCAAGGACAGGATAGCCTTGAAAATGGTTGAGGGTGCAGAGATGAGGGGGGAATTGTCTGCCGGTGCGAAGATAATCGAAGCGACGAGCGGCAACACTGGAATTGCACTGGGCATGGTCTGCGCCCTGAAAGGGTATCGATGCAATCTCTTTATGAGCGAATTAAAGTCATCAGAACGCAGGTACATGCTTTATTATCTGGGGTGTGAACTTACACTCACGTCGAGTGACGATCCCGATTCCAGTATCTGGGCTGCAAAGGAAATGGCCGAAAAGAGTTCCGATGGGATCTTCTATATCAACCAGAATGAGAACCAGGACAATGTTCTGGCTCACCTGGAGGGTACAGGTCGGGAGATAGTGGATGATCTTGACGGGAATGTGAATGCTGTTGTTGCCGGATTCGGAACCGGCGGCACCTTGATGGGCATCGGGGCGGCACTCAGGGAAGCCGGCACTGGAGGCAGGATCGCCGGCGTTGAGCCCTCGTCCATCGACAGCAGGATCGAGGGAATCAAGAATTCAACAGAAGGGTATATGCCGACCATCTTCGATGCAGGCCTGGTGGATGAGATCATCAGGGTCGAGGATCATGACGCCATTGTCACTTCGAAGATGCTCGCCAGGCATGAAGGCATCTTCGCCGGGATCAGTTCAGGGGCTACTGTATGGGCGGCTGTTCAGCTGGCAAGCAAAATGAAACGCGGGAATATTGTTGCGATAATAGCAGATAGAGGTGACAGGTACTATTCCACGCCTCTATTCGACGAAGCCAGGCGGGAGGCCGGTCTTTAATATCCTTCAGAGATCAGCGTCTCTATCCGATTTCTGATCTGTAATATTGGATTCGCCACAACCTGTACCTCAGAAATCCGTATCACTCAATACAATTTTGTCCGGTAACGCCGAAGAGACTGAACTGGTCAGAGCCGCCGCTCTGGACTACATAGAGGGTGCCTATTCCGGAGATAAAAGCCATAGGGATTGAGTGAGGCAGGATCCTGCCTGAGCGGAAAATTCCGGTAGGCTGGACTCCTGACCGGGCTGTAAGATCGTGTCAGTTGCAGAAGTATCCAGCTCACGTATCGTCCTGCTGAGTGAGGCTATGACCCGATCTATTATCAGGCGGACATTCTTACGGGATATCTCCCTGGGTTCAGCAGCTCTTGCCATGCCCGCCCTCATGTCTTCCTGCTCGCGTTCGGGACGTCTTCCAAATTTCGTCGTGATCTTTACTGATGACCAGGGATACGGCGACGTCGGGTGTTATGGAGCACGGGATTTCGAAACGCCTGATCTGGATCGTATGGCCGCAAATGGTATCCGCTTCACCGATTTCTATGTGTCCCAGGCAGTATGCAGTGCATCTCGTGCTTCTCTGCTTACAGGTTGTTATGCGAACAGGATAGGTATACGCGGCGCACTCATGCCGCGGGCAAGGGTCGGAATCAGCGATCGGGAAATGACCATCGCTGAAGTACTCAAACAGAAGGACTATTCCTGCGGCATCTTCGGCAAATGGCACCTGGGGCATCACCGGAAATTCCTGCCTCTCCAGCATGGATTCGATGAGTATTTTGGACTGCCCTATTCCAATGACATGTGGCCCAACGACTATCATGGCAATCCGGTTTCGGAAGGCAATAAATCTGTGCATCCTCCACTGCCTCTGATCGACGGAAATGAAAAAGTCGGTGAGGTGCTGACCATGGAGGATCAGGATACCCTGACAACGCTGTATACAGAGCGTGCAGTTGCATTTATCGAGAAACACAGGAACGAACCGTTCTTCCTCTATGTTCCTCACTCCATGCCCCATACACCTCTGGGTGTTTCAGACAGGTTCAGGGGGAAAAGCGAACAGGGCAGATACGGTGATGTTATGATGGAGATCGACTGGTCGGTGGGTCAGATCATCCGGACACTTGAGAAATATTCGCTCGATCGCAACACACTTGTGGTGTTCACCTCTGACAACGGACCCTGGCTCAATTTCGGCAGTCACGCAGGAAGTGCCGGGCCACTCCGGGAAGGCAAGGGTACGTCGTGGGAGGGTGGGCAGCGTGTACCGTGTATTATGCAGTGGCCCGGACACATCCCGGCCGGCATTGAATGCTCGAAGATTGCGACAACAATGGATCTGCTTCCAGCTTTTGCGGCTATTGCCGGGGCACCGCTGCCCGCGCAGACAATAGACGGCGTCAATATTCTTCCACTGCTTGAGGGCGATCAGAATGCCAATCCCCGTGATCATCTCTTCTACTACTATACGCATTCGAAAGGATATCAACTGCAGGCGGTTCGCCAGGGTAAATGGAAACTCCATCTTCCGCATAATTACAGGACACTGGGAGTCCGGCCCACCAGGCAGGATGGCCTCTCGGTTCCTTATCAGCAGGCTTCTACCGGCCTGGAGCTGTACGACCTGGAGAATGATAAAGGTGAGACGCTGGATGTGGCCGACAGATACCCCGAAGCGGTCAAACGCCTTCAGGAACTTGCCGAAACGGCCAGGGATGACCTGGGAGATATGGAAAGAAAAGGCAGGGGAGTCCGTCCTGTCGGCACAATCTGATTTTATCCGCAGTTTCTAATCACCACGAATGAATGCTATACACATATTACCTGAACAGATCTTCCTCTTCTTACATATCGCATCGGGGGATTCGACATGAGTGGCATCGTTATTGCCGGCGCAGTGAGAACCGCGGGAGGCAGCTTCGGCGGAGCTTTCAAGAGTGTATCCGCGGTGGATCTGGGATCTCTGGTCCTTCAGGAAGCCGTCAAAAGAAGCGGGATAGAACCCGATCAGGTTGATGAAGTCGTATTCGGGACCGGCTGGCAGGCAGGCCTGGGGCCCAACATCGGCCGCCTGGCAACAATCGGGAGCGGGCTGCCTGTAGAAGTGCCATCCTTCACTGTAAACAAGCGGTGTGGTTCCTCCCTGCGGAGTGTTTCCCTGGCCGCCCAGATCATCAAGGCCGGAGACGCCGAAGTGGTTCTGGTGGGAGGAGCCGAGAATTCATCTCAGGTTCCCTTCATAGCAGAGGGGGCCAGATGGGGGAACCGGATGGGTGACGGCAAACTTATAGATATCCTGCACAGGGACGGATTCCTCTGCCCTCTGGCCGGGCACCTGATGGGAATGACAGCAGAAACGCTTGTCGACAAATATGATATCAGCAGGGAAGAGCAGGACGAGTTTGCGGCAGAGAGCCAGAACAAGGCGATCGAGGCGATGAAAGCGGGCAGATTCAAGGAAGAGGTGCTTTCTGTTGAAATCCCGCTGAAAAAGGGCGAGACGAAGATCTTCGATTCAGAGGAGATCCCGCGGGAGGGAATCACGGTTGAGAAACTGGCCAGGCTGCCTGCTGTTTTCAAGAAGGATGGAACTGTCACTGCAGGTAACGCCTGTGCTCTCTGCGATGCTGCCGCTGCCGTTCTCATTATGAAGGAAGAGAAAGCCTTAGAACTCGGAGTCACACCGATGGCCGGAATCGTCTCTTATGCGCATGCAGGCGTCGATCCTGCGATTATGGGCATCGGTCCGGTGCCGGCGGTCGGCAAAGCACTCGAAAAAGCGGGTATGAACCTGGAAGATATAGACATTATAGAACTGAACGAGGCGTTTGCCGCCCAGATCATTGCCGTCGAACGGGAACTGAAGTGGGATCGTTCTATCGTCAACGTCCATGGAGGTGCCATCGCGCTTGGACATCCCGTAGGAGCAACTGGAGCAAAGATACTTACAACACTTATCTATGCGCTGAAAAGTCGGGACAAGCAGATGGGTCTGGTGAGCCTCTGCATTGGCGGAGGTCAGGGTGTGGCTATTATCATTGAAAGACTGAACTGACCGGCTGAGTGCATCGCTCCGTAATTACGGTGATGTATCGAAAGCGCCGAAGTGTCGGGCCGGCAAGGCACGATGAGGAGGAACACAAATGACTGTCGAAAAACCCTTTGTCATGGGTGCCGGGATCATGGGCGCCGGAGTCGGACAACTGTGTGCCCAGCAGGGATTCGATGTCGTGATCGTTGACACTGCTGATGAGATCATCAACGCGGCCAGAGAGAAGGTTGAGGGTGGTCTGCAGAAGCGGGTCCAAAACGAAAAGATATCTCAGAAGGAAATGGACACCGTGCTGTCACGCATGACCTGGTCGACCGATCTGCAGCTTGCTGAAGGCAGTGATTTAGTCATCGAAGCGATTTTCGAGAACCTCGATGCTAAAAAAGAGGTATTTGCCAGGCTGGATGAGGTCTGCGCACCTGAAACAATTCTGGCCACAAACACTACGGCCCTCTCTGTAAGCGAAATTGCATCGGCCACATCCCGTCCCGACAAGGTTGTGGGGATGCATTTTTTCAATCCGGCTGTGATCATGAAGCTGGTTGAGATCATCAGGGGTGAAGGGACCTCCGATGAAACGATCGAGACAATCAGATCTTTTTCAGAGATGCTGGGGAAAGTTCCAATTGCCACGGCCAGGGAAGCACCCGCCGGCATAGTCAGCCGGGTTCTGGCGGGCCTTCTGAATGAAGCTGCCGTGGTCTATTCGGATGGTATCGCTTCGCCTGAGGATATCGATACAGCCATGAAGCTGGGAGCCGGTCTGCCGATGGGTCCGCTGGCACTGATCGATATGATCGGCCTCGACATCCACCTGGCCAAGATGGAGACCCTCTATTCCAGGTTGAACGATGATCGTTACAGACCGCCCGAGATCATCAGAGAACTGATCGCGGAGGGCAGACTCGGCCGGAAATCGGGAGAAGGATTCCACAAGTATTGAGGATTCCAGAGGTATCAGGAAAT
>CAZWVF010000090.1:0-3941 GCA_964637695.1 uncultured Gemmatimonadota bacterium
AAATAAATTAGCTATGTCCCACCACTGAGGGAAGCAGGTGACAAAAGGCAGCAGATGAGATAAGAAAAGGGTCACCCAATCATCAAACAAAAGAGGAGGTGACCCTTTATGGAGATGGAATTGGCCATCTCCCTTACGGTGAGAATAGACGAGAGCGGGGCAAATCTCAACGAGATTTGTGCCGCGATTCAGGAAAGCATCCGGGGCGAACCACCAGGAAACGTTATTCGTTTAGCTTCAAGTTCGAGACCGTCATGGAAACGATCACCAGTGGGAAAACAGATGTCGAGGTGGCCCGTGCGCGCGGTGTTCACCCGGTGAGCCTGGAACGCCTGTGGTGCAACCCCGAGGCGGGTACGGTCACAACCAGGAGGGATTAGCGGGGATTTGCCGCTACGCCGGAAATCACTGAGCCTGGCTGGTCAACCCTCCTGCGATCTCGCCGCCATCTATCACGAAATGCTGGCCGGTGATGAAGGATGCCTCCTCTGAGGCAAGGAACGCAAAAAGCGCCGCGACATCTTCGGGACGGCCCAGCCTGTTGACAGGCAGCTTCGCGGCGTATGCATTCTGCATCTCTGTGGTGTATTCGGCCTCCTGCATGGGGGTCATGATAAATCCGGGGCAGACCGCATTGACCCGTATATCCGGAGCCAGTTCCAGTGCCATGGAGCGGGTCAGCTCCACAACACCTGCCTTCGAAGCGTTGTAGTCTGCATAATAGTGATAACCGACCAACGCATTTGTGGAACCCATGTTCAGTATCACTCCGCCCTTATCTTCCAGCATCATCCGGGCGGCCTGTTGGGCGGTAAGGAAAACCCCGTTCAGATTCGTATCGATCGTTCTGTGCCACTGCTCCGGTGAGATATCCATAAAACGGTTTCGCGTACTTATCCCGGCGTTGTTGATCAGCACGTCGAGCCCGCCTGTTATCTCCTGAAGAGTAGAGAATCCACGAGCGAGATCATCAGGGTTGGTGACATCAGCCATGATCGCACAGGTCAGGCCGGAAAGTTCCTGTTGAGCCTTATCAAGGGCCGATTCATCCCGATCAAAGATCACCACCCTCGATCCCTCCTCAAGGAACCTCTCCGCTGCAGCTCTACCAATTCCTCGGGCTCCGCCTGTTATTACGACACGTTTTTCAACCAGACCTCGCATCAATTCCTCCTTCAATCCAGTCAACCAGCACAGATTTCATGTCGGATGCGGATTGATCTATTACAACCGTAAATCGTTCTTTCAGGTTCTCGAGTTCGGTCAGCCAGAAAGGGATATCCGCCCCCCCTGTCTCTCTGCTGATGATACGGCACAGTTGGAGAGCTGAGAGATCGGTAATATCCCGTGGCAGGGGATCCGCGGGGGGAATATCTGCAATTGCCCTGTAGACATCACTGCCGAATTTGGCCCAGTGCGCACTGCTCACTACGAGCATGGGTCTATCCGATCGGTGACGCCCGGCGACCTGCCAGGCCACTGCGCTATGCGGATCGAGCAGACAGCCGTACTCGTCGCGGACCTGCCTGATTGCAGCGAGAGTCTCATCATTTGTTGCATATCCGGCAGACAGAGTGCTGGCAACAGAATCGAATGTGTCTCGATCGATTTCGAAACGGCCCTCACTGTTCAGCAGTGACATCCACTCTCTGATTTTTGACCGATCCCGGCAGATATCGAAAAGGTATCGCTCCAGGTTGGAGGAAATCACGATATCCATGGAGGGGGAGGGTGTTTTGACGATCGGGCGATTCCTGATGTCGTAGATACCGGAAGAGATGAAATCGGTGAGGACGGTATTCTCGTTGCTGGCACAGATCAGATTTTCAACCGGAACACCTATCCGTCCGGCATAGTGGGCGGCGAGGATATTTCCGAAATTGCCGGTCGGAACGCATATGTCGATTGGAGAGCCGGCTTCAACATCTCCTCCCTCGACCATCCGTGCATACGCACTTATGTAGTAGACGATCTGGGGCAGAAGCCTGCCCCAGTTGATCGAGTTGGCGGTGGATAATTTCAGTGAATGGCTGTCCAGGAGGAAGCTGCCGAATTCACGGTCGCTGAAGAGAGTCCTTGCCATCCGCTGACAATCGTCGAAATCGCCCTCCACTCCGAATACGACAATATTATCACCAGAGCGGGTGACCATCTGCTTTCGCTGTGTTTCAGAAACACCGTTGACAGGATAGAAGACAGCGGTCCTGACGTCGGCACATCCCGAAAATCCATCGAGGGCCGCGGTGCCCGTATCGCCTGATGTGGCAACCAGCACCAGGTAACCTGTGTCAGATCCCTTTTCAGCTTTTTTCAAGTCGGCGGATTCGGCGAAGAAGAGGGGCATGCACTGCAGGGCCAGATCCTTGAATGCCGATGTGGGCCCGTGCCACAGCTCGAGGATGTGCATGCCGGGCTCGAGCTTGAACAGGGGGGCTGGTTCCGGTGTGTCGAAGTTGTCACCATAGGCCTGTTCAGTCAGCGACTCCAGCCTGTCACTGTCGATGTTCACTTCGAAGAGCCGGAAGATTTCGGCGGTAAGAGCCGGGTAGGGGAGCAGTCCGATCGAGACGACTTCTTTTACGGAGAGAGAAGGAAGGGAGGCAGGAACGTATAGTCCGCCTCCCCCTGCTGTTCCCTCGAGGATTACATCGGTGAATGCAGGTTCAGAAGTGTCGTGTCCCCTTGTGTCGAGATAGGTTAGGATTGACCTACCACGACAGGTTGAACATCACCCTGGGTTCCACACGCTGCTGCGTGATGAATTTTCCGGGATTGTCCGGATCGGGGATGTACGACCACTTATAGCGCATCACAACACTCGTGAAGCGGTTCATCTTGTAACCCACTTCGGCGATCGTGTAGGTGTTCTCATCGAAGTCGAAGAGTTTGCCGTCTTTGGTGAGTCCCTCCTTCACGAAATAGGCCCGTGCCGAAAAGACAGGCACTACATTCGAGGCGTCAGCGTGGAGTATGAACTGGTCGCCCAGGTTCGAATCCTCACCTGTCTGGAAGTACGATCCGCGCAGGCTGATCTTGCCCAGAATGCTTCCGGCCACTTCACCGTACCAGCCGCTGGTCTTGGGCTGCAGGGGCAGGTCCTCGAGTATGCTCATCTTGTTCACATCGTAGAGCGGACCGATCAGGCCCGAAGTGAAGCCTTTGCTGAGGTTGCGCATCTCGAATTTTGCCCCTAGCTGGAAGAGGCCGGCGATCCCTCTGATATCCGTTGCCACTCCATAAGCCGAGCCGCTGCCGAATTCATAGCTTGGATCATCCCAGTTGGAGATGCTCGAAAAATCGAGGTAGAGATAGAGATCAGCCATATTGTTGTGGATCAGAGGCTGTTCCAGGTCGAAACCGATGATCGAAAGGGGCTCCAGCAGGACCGGATCTCGATCGGTGATGAAGGTGAATCCTGCCGCGAAGTTCTTAAGGATCGGGATCGGTTTGTTCATTATCTGCAGCGGCCGTATGTACCCACGGCCACCGTAGAGCTCCTGCCTTCCCAGGTTGCTGATCAGCGATTCGAATCCGAACTTGCCGAAGTCTATATCGAGCTGAAGGCCACGCTTCGGATAGTTGTCGTCCAGCGAGTTGTTGTAGTAGTAGACGACGAAACCGTGTCCGAAGAGGGTGTTGGAGAGCTCCCCCACGCGCACGTAGAAGGGATCCCGCTTCACGCCGTAGCGGATATACCGGACAAGTCGTGCATAATCGCTGCTGCTGTCCCAGTCGATCTTCCTGATCTGCCAGGTGTCGGTGCTGATCAGCAGGGGGATGCTGAGACCCAGACCGATTTTGCCGAAAGCCAGCTCCGGTTCGATGTTGAAGCTGAGGAAGCCTTTGCCGTCGATACTCGTGAATCCGGGGCCGAACTGCATGCTCCCTCCGCTCTGGGTATCGGGAGGCAGCTGGAATTCGGTGAACTGTGCCGATACCGG
>CAZWVF010000090.1:4041-5893 GCA_964637695.1 uncultured Gemmatimonadota bacterium
ATCCACGGGGACGATGACGGTGCAATACATCTGACTTCCGCTCTGGTCAGGGAAGGCAGCCTGCATGTAAAACGCAACCACACGATCGAAAAGATCCTCTGAGGGGTGGATATAACCATGTTTCAAAACGGGCAGACTTTCATCCTTTTCATCTCACGGCAGATGGAGAGGTGGTCCTGATGCACGACGGCAGTGTGAGTCGGACCACCGATGGTACCGGAAATATCTGGGAACTGACCCTGGATGAGCTGGAGGAACTCGATGCCGGATCGTGGTTTTCCGAAAAGTTTACCGGCGAGCCTGTGCCGACACTGCGGGATGTAATACGGCTGGCCGGCGGAAGGATCAAACTGAACATCGAGATCAAGGTGTCGCGGGAGGAGCCCGAAGCGGCCTCCGCAGTGGTTGGAATCATCAGAACTGAGAACTTTACACGATCCTGTATGGTCACATCCTTCGACCGTGAGATGGTTGAAGAGGTCCGGAGGATAGCTCCAGAGATTATAACCGGATTCATCTTCGGGAGTGATTATCCTGCTGAAAGAAGTGCTTTCAACTGTTAATCTCAGGTAAGAGGACAGACGGCTGTGATCGGCAATGATCGACAGTCAACGGATGGTCTGACGCGTCAGCTGAGCCTCTTCGATTCCACGATGATGCTCGTGGGGATAGTTATAGGATCGGGGATATTCCTCACAACCGGGATTATGGCGGAGTCGATCCCGTCGGGCGGATTGATCCTGCTCGCCTGGGTGGTCGGCGGTCTGCTCACCCTGGCAGGCGCGCTTACCTACGCAGAGCTGGGTGTGATAATGCCCGAGGCAGGAGGGCAGTACGTCTACCTGAGGGAAGCATACGGACCAATTGCGGGATTCCTTTTCGGCTGGGTCCTCTTCTGGATAGCGATGACAGGATCGATCGCCGCCCTCGGAGTGGCCTTTTCTGAATATCTCGGTTACTTCCTCCCGGCACTTTCGACTTCAAATGTGATAGTGACGCTCGATTTACCGATGTTCGGTTCGGTCATCCACTACTCACTGTCGGTTGGCCAGCTTTTCGCAGCACTCCTGATAACTGCTCTCTCGGTCTTCAACTATCTGGGCGTCAAACCGGGCAAGATGATACAGAATGTTTTCACCGTGATGAAGATAGGCTTGATCCTCATCCTGATCATACTCGGCTTCACTGTCGGCAGGGGGCACGCCATCGATCTGGCCATCAATCCCGCAGGTCTGAGTTTCAGAGAAATGTTGACCGGATTCGGAGTGGCTCTGATCGCTGTTTCTTGGGCTTTTGACGGTTGGCATAATCTCAACTACGTCGCCGGTGAGATCAAGAATCCCGCCAGGAACCTCCCGCTGGCTCTGATCACGGGAACTCTGGTCATTACACTTCTCTACCTGATGGTCAACTGTGTCTACCTCTACTCCCTGCCTGTGGAAGAGATGGCGGGAGTAGTGAGGATCGCCGAGCAATCGACATCGGCACTTTTCGGTGCATCTTCGGCGGGCCTTGTGACCGCCGTGGTGCTCATATCGATCTTTGGAGCGCTCAACGGGTCGATTTTCGTGGGGCCGAGGGTCTACTACGCCATGGCAAGGGATGGGCTCTTTTTCCGCAGGGCGGCTGAAGTGCATCCCCGGTTTGAAACTCCGGGAGCCGCAATCTTCGTACAGGCGATCTGGGCGATAATACTGACCGTGTCGGGCACATTCGAACAGCTCTTCACCTTTGTAATGTTCATCACGATCGTATTCTGGATTGCTGCCACGGCGTCCGTGTTCACCCTCAGGAAGAAGTACCCCGACCTGCCGCGGCCATATAAGACGTGGGGTTATCCCTATGTACCGGC
>CAZWVF010000091.1:0-5672 GCA_964637695.1 uncultured Gemmatimonadota bacterium
GCCTTCGGTGATGAGGAACGTCGTATCGGGATCGGAAACTTTGCCGTTACAAGGTCGAGGGCCAGGGTGATAGCCGACGTCCGGTTCGTAGATACATCGACCGGAGAGATTCTCTACGCCGAATCCGTAGAAGGCACCGAATCCGAAGTCGGCATGGATATCGATGCCGGCGATATAGACTATTCATCGGTGGAGAAATGGCGGGATACCAGAATCGGCAGGGCTGCCAGTGAGTGTGCAGAGAAAATCGTCAGATATGCGTCGGAGCGGATGACTGATCTGCCCTGGCACGGTGCGGTGATACAACCGGCCAGCGATGGACCTTTCATATATATCAAGCCGGGCAGTGACAGTGGTTTGCAGAAGGGGAATATCCTCTACGTCTACCACAGGGGTCCCGAGCTGATAGATCCCGATCTGGGCATCTCCCTCGGTTCGGAGGAGACCCTGATTGGCAGAATCCAGGTGCTCGATCCGGATATCGGTGAAGGGAAGGCATCAAAATGCCTCATTTTGGAAGGATCGGGCTTTGCCGGCGGAGACATTGTAAAAATCAGATAAAGCAGATCGTTATATACAGACCCTGTCAGGATGAAGATGTTCTCTGAACCCCGGGAGACCGAATAGTGAATATGGAAGACAGATTCAATGTCAACAGGCGGCAGTTTCTGAAGGCCTCAGGAGCGGCCGGTGCCGTGGCCGGTGGCGCAGGATTGGGTCTCTTCGGCTACGCTGCCGGCAAAGACCCGAATACCTACCTGGGCTGGCAGACTTTTGAGGGAGGCGACCAGTACTTCAACCGGAAGAAACATGAAGTCGATAAGCCGACCTATGAACGGGTTGGACCAACCAGTCGTCCCGATCCGAGGGTTGAACAGCTCTTTGAACGTCGAGGGCAGTTCGGTTATCAGTACCGACGCGGGCTTCAGCAGGGCCTGGAGGGTCCTGCAATGTTCGAGGAACCTCTCCGCTCCTTCTACGAGAAGAATCCGGAGGTACTCGAGCTGGACATCATCAATGTCGAGGAGATCCTGCCTGTAAGAAGAATCGACTCTCCCCTCTACAGGGATCAATTCAAACTTGCCACAGCCTGGTCGGATGCGATGGGTGCTGTCGGGCCGAGCGGCCCTCAGGGACCGCCCGAGACAGATGACTTCCCCCGCCGGAGACGGATGATGGGCGGCATGGCTCCGGGAGGCCGGCGGACACCTCCACAGGGGGGTGTTGCACCGGGTCGGGAGCAGATGACCGCGATGACGGGAGGTCCGGCTTCGGGACAGTTGAAGATGAAAGATCCGGTGCAGACGGCCCGCCTGATCAAGAAGGTCGCTCATGAACTGGGATCGACTCTGGTAGGGATCACCGAACTGAATCCCGACTGGGTTTACGCTTATCCAATTCGCGGGAGGGGATTCGAGAACCTCGACGAACCGCTCGAGATCCCCGAGCACTGGAAATATGCGATCGTTGTGGGTACGCCGATGTCGTGGGATCCGATGTACGCCAATCCCAATTACGGCACTTCGAATGATGCATATTCCCGCTCACGTGTCGTTGCAGCCCGTGTTGCCGCATTCATAAAGGCACTCGGATATCCAGCTCGTATCCACATACCGGGAACAAGCTACGACCTTATGGTCCCGCCGGTCGCGATCGATGCAGGACTGGGTGAGCAGGGCCGTCATGCGATCATGATTACTCCCGAGCTGGGCTGCAATATCCGGCCGGCGATTATTACAACCAGCATTCCGATGGCGACCGACAAGCCGATCGACTTCGGCGTACAGGATTTCTGCAGGCAGTGCAAGGTGTGTGCAGAGAACTGTCCGAGCGGTGCAATCTCGATGGGCGAGAAAGTCGAAGTACGCGGATACCTCCGTTATGCACTGAACCAGGCGAAGTGCAATAATTTCTGGAACTCGAATCTGGGGAATATGGGATGCCGGATATGCATCAGCGTCTGTCCCTACACACGGAAGGCAAACTGGCTCCACCGGACCGCACTGAAGGTAACTGCAAATGATCCGACAAACATCTCCGACAGGGTTCTGACGAGCTTCCAGAAGAGTTTCTATCCGGGACCCGATCCGCAGGATTATTACATGCCGTCGATGGGCGGCACCAACGCCTCGTACCGTGAGCCCCCGTGGTGGCTGAAGGCCGAGGACTTCATCGACTTCGAATAGGGGAAAACTCGTGGAATTCTTCAACAGCGGCTTGTTCTGGTTCATCGAGGGGATCCTCTTCTGCCTGGTCGTAATCGGCATAAAGACGTGGGCCGAGGACAGATCGATACCCATGCCGTACTGGAAATGGTTGGCGCTGACGGCCTGGATGCTTCTATTTGGATTCACGGTGGCTTTCGTCGGCACCAGCCTGGGGGAGAACGAACCTTCAGCTGCGGTCAAGGGAGGCATCCTCTTCGGGATCATTGTGGCTATTTCAGGAGCAGGCCTGTGGCGGTTGATCAATATCGGAAGCGGCAACGGTGAAGAGGGGATCCAGACCGACCCTGAAGAGCAGCCTGTTTAGGTATCTTCCTGCCTTAGCAATACTGGCGATTGCCGTCTGGTACGGCAGATCGAGGAGCGGTCCCGATCTCGTGCCCTTTCTGTATGAGATATTTCCCAATGCCTCCGAATTCGAGCAATCTGAAGGTGTATACGCCGCCCTTTCAGACGATGCTGAACTGCTGGGCTGGGCTGCGACGGGCAGCGGATCGGGCTATGGCGGACCGATGCTGGTGGTTGTGGGTCTTGATACTTCCGGCAGCGTCGTCGGGAGCAGGGTGGTTGAACATCGGGAGACGCCGCTGTTCTTCAGAATGGTCAGAGCGCCTGCCTTCTTCAAAGAAGCGGAAGGCAGGAACTTCGCAGAAATAAATTACAGCTACAGCGAAATCGTCGGCGTTACCGGCGCCACCATGTCATCAGAAGCCATAGTTGCGGGTGTCAGAAACGCGGTTGCGGGCATAGCGGGCCCTGAATTCAACATCCGCCTCCCCCGGCCCGACCGGCCATTCGAGTTCGGGATATTCGAACTGGTCATACTTCTCTTGTTCGTTATCGCCGTTATCGCCACCCGGTTCAGGGGCAGGAGAGCCGACCTCATCCGCTGGTCGAGTCAGGCTGCCGGTCTCCTGGTTATTGGATTCTGGAAGAACTCACCGATCACCATAGCCAAGATAACGGTACTGATCTCGGGGTATTTTCCCGACATCCGTACAAACCTGTCATTCTACCTGCTGATCGGAGGCTTCCTTTTTACCGTGCTGGTGGTGGGGAGGGGCATCTACTGTACACATATCTGTCCATTTGGAGCCGCACAGCAGTTCATCAACATGATCGGAGGCAAACGGATCAAACTCCCCCCCTGGAGTATCACGCTCATGACCAGAATGCGCAGTGTTATTGTATTCTCTGTGATCATCGCAGCTCTCGCGACCGCACAGCCCGCTCTGACAAGCTATGAACCATTCGCCGTACTCTTTGCACTGAAGGGTACTGTCCTGCAGTGGTTCCTGCTGCTGATTGTGATGATCTCCTCACTCTTTATCCAGAGACCGTGGTGCAATTTCTTCTGTCCCGTGCGAAGTTGTGAGAGAGTAGTCAGGGATCTGAGGAAGCGCGTTACAGGGCTTGTGGAAGTTCAGGGCATCGAGTGCGACTGAAATGAAGAGAATCAAGGCGAAAAACATATTTATCGCAGCATTCATTCTGATATCTGATGGCCTGATCATGGCAATTCTTGTCGAGGCGTTTCTCACCTCCGGATAGCTGGTGGACTCCATTTCCAGCCTGGATTAATATGGATGATCGATGCGGATGCTTTTCGTAACTCATTTGAACCGGGCAGAGAATGACTTCTGAACCGACCGATAGAGAAGAGCTGCAGGAGGCTATCTCTTTAAAGACAAAGATCGTAATCGCCGATGACGATACAGTCACCCGGAAGCTGATCGAAAACATCCTGACTGTTGATGAATACAATGTAAAAACAGCGGGAGACGGCCGGCAGGCTCTTCAGCTCATACGAGAGAATCTTCCAGATCTTGCTCTTCTCGATGTCATGATGCCGGGTCTGACAGGCTATGAAGTGTGCCGGCAGATGAAAACTGAACCTTCGACGGCGGATATCCCCGTAATTTTTCTGACGTCGAAAATGGAACTCGAGGATATCACGGAAGGCTTTGAGGCAGGAGCTGTTGATTACGTTTCGAAACCTCCAAGGCCACTCGAATTGCTCGCCAGAGTCAGAACGCATGTCGAGCTGAAGAAGACCAGAGATTCCCTTCAGGAACATGTCAGGAGGCTCAAAGAATCGATCGAAGAGATCAAGACATTGTCAGGGATGCTTCCGATCTGCGCCAACTGCAAGAATATCAGAGATGACCAGGGTTACTGGCAGAATGTGGAATCGTATATAGCCGATCGTTCTGATGCCGTTTTCAGCCACGGCATGTGTCCCGACTGCATAAAGAAGCTTTACCCCCAGTACGCCAAAAAGGGTCCTTAGCAGGATGGTTCCTGACACTGTTGAATCCGACGTGTCTTCTTTCAGGTTCCTCCCGTGACGCAATCAGATCTGCTGCTGTCGGTCCTTACCGGGATTGTCTGCCTTACAGGTCTTGTCTACATGCTTCAGCTGATGCGTTTCAGAGCCGGACTGTCCCGATTATCACCAGGCAGGTCGAAAGAAAAACCGGCAGTCGCCGTGATCATCGCGGCCAGGAATGAGGAGGAGGAGATCGGGGGGTGCCTCGAAAGTGTCTGTGCGCAGGATTATCCGGGAGAGCAGCTTCAGGTCATCGTCGTGGACGACGGGTCGACCGATTCAACATCTGAGATCGTCCGGGAATTCTCCCTGCGGGACGATCGGGTCAGGCTGATCCGGATCGAGAATCCTCCCGCCGGCATTGCTCCCAAGAAACATGCGGTTTCACGCGGTATTGAGGAATCCGATTCAGAGATCATTCTGCTCACCGACGCGGACAGCCGGGCAGGGTCGTCGTGGATCGAGACGTTAATGGCCCATTTCACTCCGGAAGTCGGAATGGTTCTCGGATTCACACATTACAGGCCTGAGGAGGGGATCGATCCTTTCTTCCTGGGCCTGCAGACAATGGATTTCCTCTCGCTCGATTTCGTGTCGGCGGGTGCGGTCGGGGCGGGTCAGGCATTCGTCTCGAACGCAAACAACCTTGCATTCAGGCGAACTCTTTTCAGTGAGGTTGGAGGGTACGGATCAGCAGGCCGGTTCATCTCGGGGGATGATGACCTTCTTCTGCAGAAGGTCGCCGGAGAAACAGAGTGGGGAATAAGGTTCGCCGTCGAGCAGGGTTCATTCGTGTCTACGCGACCGACCAGGAGTGTGGGTGAGTTCTTCCGGCAGCGTATGAGATGGGCCTCGAAAAGCACTGCCTACAACAGGCCGGTGCTCCTCTTCACCATATCCACCTTTCTTTTCTTCCTGGGACTGCCGATCCTTCTCCTGAGCAGTCTGCTGGGACCTCTCAGTATCGCATACCCCCTGACGATAAGAGGCCTGAAAGCTTTATCTGACTATCTGGTGATGAGGAGAGGCTTCAAAGTTTTCGGTCAGCAGTGGCGGCTGGGGCATTTTGTCATTACTGAACTCCTCCACATACCTTATATCCTGACTATCGCCGTTGG
>CAZWVF010000092.1:0-5627 GCA_964637695.1 uncultured Gemmatimonadota bacterium
AAAAAGAATCGTAACGAATTTACGAGACGATTCTTTAGATATACAAAGATTAACATTGCTTTTCAGGAGAACCGTTACGACATGCGGACTAGTGAATACATTCGGGATTTGGCGTCGAATGGGATCTACCACTTCACCACCGCCGACGCGATCAAGGTTGTCGAGGGCAATCCTCCGGCGGTGCGTGCCCAGTTGCGCCTACTGAAACGGCAGGTGCTTATTGCAGAACCTGTACGCAGCTTTCACGTCATCGTTCCGCCTGAGTACAAGCGCCTGGGTTGCCTGCCTGCGGAGCACTTCATCGACCAGTTGATGCAGGTCTGGGTAGAGCCCTACTACGTGTGCCTGTTGAGCGCAGCCGAGCGACATGGCGCTGCCCATCAGCGGCCCCAGGCAACCCAGGTCATGGTGCGCAAGAACCGCCGGGCCATCGCGTGTGGACAGGTGCGCGTCGAGTTCATCGCCCGCGGTGACCTCGACAAGATGCCGGTCACCAAGGTCAACACGCCGCGTGGGGTGTTGCGGTATGCGACTCCGGAACTGACGGCGCTCGAGCTGGTCGGCTACCCCAATCATGCCGGTGGTCTGGACAACGTCGCAACGGTCCTGTCCGAGCTGTCCGAGGAAATGGTCGCACATAGGCTGATCAAATCCGCTCGGCTTTGCCCGGTAAGCTGGTCACAACGAATGGGATACATCCTGGAACTGATCGGGCAGGAAGATCTCGCACAAGCTCTCGCGCCTTTTGTGTTGGAAAACGCTCGCAGCTATGCGCCACTGCGGCGCGCGGCAGACATCGTGGGTGGAACGCGGATTCCGAGTTGGAAGATCATCGTCAACGTAGAAGTGGAGTCAGATGAATGATTCCCAGGGACTACATCACCGCCTGGAGATCCCTGGAAAGGCCACAGGGACTTCTGACTCAGGACACCCGTCAAGATCTTCAACGCTTTCTTTTTCTTTGCCTTCCGGGTTTTTCAGCCTCTTCACCCCACCTGGCCATAAATTCGACTACAAAGTCGTGTACCTGCCCGGCATCAACAGCCAGTGGAGCAAGAGCCATGGCCACGGTAAGTGCCAGATGATAACCTACTGATCGAGTCGCCACGGCGCGCCGGTAGGCCGGATGCGCCTCGTTTACGAAAACGGTGGATTCCACCAGGCGCCCCAGACCAGGGAATTCGGGACGGTCTTCAAACTGAATATGGAGCCCGTATCTGGCCGGCCGCCGCCGGCCCGTTTTAGAGGGAAGTGCCGCAGAGGGAGGGATTCTGCCTTCTGCTTCCTCCGGAGGGGATTCCTCCTGTTCCGGCGGTACACCGTTCCTTTCAGCGCCCGAACTTTCCGGCCTGACGGCTGCCTCATCAGGTTCCTCGCCGCTTTCAGATGAAAGCAGGTCGCCTGCCGCCGCTCCGGGCCCGCCTTCAGACTTTCCCAGAGCTATTTTCTTCTGCCCTCCCCTGCGGCGTTCGACAAGGGCGGCCAGCAGAGGATACACGCGTGCCAGTTCGATCAGGATGTTCTCCAGGTCGCGCTCGACGGGACGGATGCGACGGCGACGCTGAAGATCTTTCTCACCCTCCGCTCCCCAGGCGGCAAGCTGGCCGCTGACTACTTCCTGCAGAGCCTTCCTGTATGTCAGAAAGGTTGCACCGGGGACGCCTGCGCGAATGAAATTCGATTTGCTGAGGGTAAGGCACTCGGCCAGGGGCGGCACCTCGATGAGCCCGCCTATGCGGTCACCCTCGGAAGGAGAGATCCCCAGCCAGTCCCATCCCCTCTTGATTACTTTCCCCAATGTGCTGACGGCTACACCCCGTTCCGACTCGGGCAGTGGTTCCCCGGAACGGACCAGATAGCCTACCGCGGAGGGCTTGCGCTTGCCTTTGAGACGGATTGAAAGGGGGATCCGCTCGCCGGTTTCACGCAGTCGGAGCAGAACGCGCCCGTTGACAGTGAACCGCACACTCTCGGGATAGTAGGCCTTCAATATCTCGTCAAAGGCACTCTCAAAGAGGGGATGGTAATGCTCCCGCAGTACTCGTTCGACGTAACCACCGTCGAGCAGTGGAGAGAGAGGGTTGTCGGGGTGCAGGGAAATAGAGGTTCCGGTTTCCTCCACCAGGCCCGGAGGATCGATTATTTTCCAGGGAGCCTTGTGGCGCGTCGATAAATGCCAGGTTGTAGCGGCATGGATCCTTGCGGTGCGGGTTTCGGTAATTACTTCCTCGCAGACCAGCAGGCCGAGTTTGATCCCAACGCCGGCAAAGCCGATGCTTTTCCCCTTCTGCTTTGATGTAGTAGCGAGGTCGTGATAGCGGGTCAGTTCACGCCGGCTCATGCCCCTGCCGTCATCCACGACGGTCAGAGTACGGTCGACGGGATTGGTGTGGAATGTAATATGCCGGGCTCCCGAGTCCAGGGAGTTGGCCACGATCTCCACCAGTATCGTTTCCTCGATTGCTCCGGAGTAGGCGTCTCGCAGGTCTTCCAATAAATGACGCAGGTCAACGCGTGTCTGGCCCATTGATTTCCCTATTCTCCCGCGGGTGAGTAGTTTCCAGAACCATGTTTATTGACAAGGGTGTTGCTGTCAAGAAACATGTGACATATCCATTAAATATTCTTGACATTATGCATTTGAATTGCATAATATCCACCAAGGAGTTGTGCCATGACCCCGACCTATATACAGAGAACACTGGAATCAGTATTGAAAAGGGCCGCTGTAGAGTTCCCGGCAGTTTTTTTAACAGGGCCACGCCAGTCCGGGAAGACGACCCTCCTGCAGCACCTTTTCAGCAAACGATACCGGTACGTGTCACTGGAAGCGCCCGATGTTCGGGCCTCTGCCATTGAGGACCCGCGTGGGTTCCTGGAAATGCATCCCCCTCCAGTGATATTTGACGAGGTACAATACGCTCCAGAGCTGCTGCCCTACGTAAAGGAGAAAATCGATTCCAACCGGAACAAAAGCGGTCAGTATCTGCTGACAGGTTCCCAGAACCTCCTGCTTATGGAAAAAGTGACCGAATCCCTTGCCGGCCGTGCCGCAGTGTTGCGTCTTCTACCGCTTTCGCGTCGTGAGGTTGATGGCAGACCTGGAGCTCCCCTGCCGTGGGAGTCCGTGGATTCGCCTCGTTTGGTAATGGAGTATTCTTATCGGCAACTCTGGAAGAATTTCATTCGGGGCGGTTATCCTGAACTCGCTGTTGATCCTGGGCGTGATGTCAACCTCTGGCATGCCGGCTATGTCCAGACATACCTTGAACGGGACGTACGTACACTTCGGCAGGTCGGGGACCTGTCCCAGTTCCAGATGTTCCTCAGAGCGCTGGCAGCCCGGAGCGCCCAACTGCTCAACCTGGCCGATATCGCTCGGGATCTGGGCATTGCTGTTAATACGGCCAGGGCGTGGCTTTCGGTACTTGAGGCCACTTATCAGGTGATTGTCCTCAGACCCTTTTTCGCCAACGTGGGCAAGAGGCTGGTCAAAACGCCCAGGGTCTACTTCATGGATGTCGGCACGCTTTGCTATCTGGTTGGTTTGAAGGACCCGGAGCACGCTGCTTCCGGCCCCATGGGTGGAGCGATCATGGAGACTGCGGTTCTCTCAGAGATTGTCAAGACGCTTACCCACCGCGGTATCGATCCACAGGTCTATTTCTGGCGAACAACTGCTGGAACAGAGGTGGATATCGTAGTTGAAACCGAAGGCAAGCTTGTACCAATTGAGGTGAAGCTCTCGGCTACTCCCAAAACCGACATGGCCAAATCCATCAAGGTGTTCCGCAGGGACATGGGAGACAGGGCAATGCCCGGCTACGTGGTCCATCCCGGGGACATTATCCTTCCGCTTGGATCTGAAGTAACCGCCCTGCCGTTCTCACGCCTGTAATTTCTTCAATACAGCATCCCTTTATTCTCCTCTTTTAGTAAACCGTACCGCAATCACGCCTGCACTCGAGCATTGATGCATTCCGACCCGGGACCTATCAGTCGGAGGGTTATATTTTTCAGTTGACGCACAACAACGTACTATGTTATTAGTTCATGGCGTGAACGATATACGTTCACAGTGTGAACGAATTGCTGAAACTCTGAGTGATATACCGGGGCAGGATCATCAATGAACCAATCCAGATCAGATCTTTTGCCAAGAGCAATCGGGAGTGCATTGGAAAGTGCAATATCCACTATGCCGGTGGTTGTCGTTATGGGAGCGAGACAGACCGGTAAAAGCACTCTGGTCCAAACACACCCGCGCCTGCAGGATTATGAATATCTGACTCTCGACGATATGGAAATAAGATCCCTGGCGACCGCCTCCCCGGTTGAATTTGTTTCCCGACATCCCAGGATGATAATAGACGAGGTCCAGCGAGAGCCCGGTCTGATCCTTGCTATCAAACGGGCAATCGACCTCGAACATCCCAGGAACCCTGGAAGGTTCGTTCTAACCGGATCTGCCAATTTGCTTCTCATGGAGCGTATTTCGGAGACGCTGGCCGGCAGAGCACTCTACCTCCCCATCAGGCCATTTACCCGTCGCGAAAGATCGGGTTCAGGGAAAACAGGTGTCTGGAGTGCCTTTCTGGATGAGCAAACAGAGCGGTGGTATGAGATTGTCCGTTCTCAGTCCGTTCTCAAGTCTGACTGGAAGCAGAATGTGCGCATCGGGGGTTATCCAAGCCCGGCGATTGAACTCTTTACAGCCGAAGCACGTTCAAACTGGTTTCGTGGATACGTTCAAACATACCTGGAAAGAGATCTCCAGGATCTTTCGGCTATAGATAACCTTGTAGATTTCAACCGCCTCATGCGTGCCACGGCATACAGGGTTGGAGGCTTGATAAATCGGGAAGAAATAAGCAGGGATATCGGCATGCCGCGGCCGACTGTACACCGTTACATAAACCTTCTTGTTACATCATTTCAGGTTCAACTGCTCGAGCCGTATTCAGTGAATCGTACAAAACGGCTGGTTCGCTCTCCAAAACTTTACTGGACTGATACAGGACTTGCACTTTTCCTGAGTCGGAAAAAGCCTGATGGTACATATTTTGAAAACATGGTTCTGAACGAACTGATGGTATGGCGTGATGCGGAGAGAATGCAGGCTGAGATCCTGTTCTGGCGTACGGCTTCAGGTCAGGAGATCGATTTTGTAATCGAGGATCAGGACGTGCTCATCCCGATCGAAGTGAAGTCGTCATCAAGCGTTGGTGAAAAAGATCTCAGACATCTGAAGCTGTTCATGAAGGAGTATGACAAACTCGTGAAAGGTGCACTGATTATTTATGCAGGCGAGGAAACGTTCTGGGCAGGAGATAGAATTCTGGCTGCGCCCTGGTGGAAGGTTATGTAAAGGATGAGATGATGGATTCAACCTCTTTCTTCAGTTCCTCCAATTCATTCCAGGTCTGAATAACGAAATCATCTTCACTCGCTGGAGCATGAGCAGATGCATAATCGGAGATGATCCGAGCGCCCCGGATATCGTCCTTCTCCCTGGAAGCCTGAACACTTCCGGCGATCTCTTCCTGAATCGACAGGAACTCATTGAGACCGTGCGCAAAATCGCTCCCCAATCCTTCGTCCAGCAGGATCTGCCGCTCATGAGCCCA
>CAZWVF010000093.1:0-5622 GCA_964637695.1 uncultured Gemmatimonadota bacterium
CTAGCCGGCGATCATAAAATCGCCCGTACGATCATCGACACCCTTATCCCACCCGTCGCCGATTTCGAGATCGACCTCGGGCAGCACGAGATGCTGGACGAGGTACTCACCACCGACCTGCATGAGTGTTCCGCCCAGTATCTCGCAAGCGTCTATGTGACCACTGCGGGAGAGGATCGCCCTGCAGCCCTTCGGGCAGCGATCGATTTCGTGGATCCGATCACCTGGGTCTACGCCCCGATCGAGGAGATGGAGGCGGTCGCAGGAGCTCCCCTACCCGATCTCGATGACTTCCTTCCCCGATGGGTAGCGCTCCTGGAGGCCGAAACAGGGGTAGCGGGCGAATGGGAGCGCAGTAGCGCCCGGTGGCTCCGCGAAGCCGTGAGACGGTTCGAGGGAGTCTCAGGTCTGGAACGGATCGCGCGCAAGACGAAGCAGCCCGACATGCTGCTGGAATGGTGCCGGGCGGTTGTGGAGACCGGCGACTGGGAGCAGGCGCTACGTGCTTACGAGGACGCGGCACAACTCATAGAGAGTCCGCACTGGCTGGGTGACTTCCTCGATGGTGCCGCGCTGGCAGCCCGGCAGCTCGGACAGGATGACTTCACCCAGCGACTGAAAGCGGCCTGGTGTGGGTCACCGTCTATGGAGCGGCTCCTCAGATGGTTCGGCGAAGGCGATCCCTCGGCCGCTGAGATTCACCGACGAGCCGCAGAGGCGTTACCGGCCTGCCCCGCCGGGGCGAAGCGGCAACAGGGGCTGCTGAGGATCTTGAACGGTGAACTGCAAACTGCGGCAGAGCTCCTGGCAGGGGCCCCGGGGCTGGGATGGTCCGCTTACGATCATCCCGGGCATCTCCTCTTTGCCGCATTCGCGGGTCTCCTGGCGGAAGGAAAGCGCACCGGGCTGAGCACCCGGCTCCTGGCCGAACTGGATGACCGGATTCGTGACCCGTTCGATTCCATTCGGTTCGACGACGAAGAACCGCACCTTGAGACTCCCTCCATCGTCTCGCTGATCACGAAAGCCCTTCCGGCCACGGAGATCGATGCAAATGGGCGAGAGACAATGCTGGAGGCGATGAGAACTGCAGCAACCAGGCGGGCCGAAGGTGTGCTCGATAAGAAGCGGCGTCGGGTCTATGGGCACGCGGCCACGCTGGTCGCCTGCTGCCTCGAACTCGCACCTGCCGCGGGGATGCAGGCGGAGATCACCCGATGGGTCGAGGACCTGCGCAGTGAGTACCACCGTTTCCGTGCCTTTCAGAGGGAGATCGAGACGGCCCTGGACCAGATGAGGCAGGTATAGTCTTAGAGGTCGTACTGTCTCGATCAGGACTTCAGGATTCATCGTCTGGGCGACCGTTCTGATCCTCATAATGGATTGGAATCTTGTGCCGCAACCGCATGGTCAGGATTCGCTCAGCGGTTTCTTGACCTCGAACCGGGAAATGGAAAAGGTCCAGATAGAGCTGCAGATCAGAGACAACGGGAACGCCACCCAGAAACCGCAATCCATAGAATGCGGATTCCCGATAGTACGGCTGCATCAGGATAACATCCCCGGCTCCTGATTCGACCTGGGTCAGCGCCAAGTCCTTCTCGAGTGCCGTCTGCTCATGTACCGTCCTGCAGTAGATATGCCACCCACGGTAGTCCACATATTTATCGATCAGGTTGGCACCCGCGTGCATAGTCAAGGCGGCATTCTGACTCTCCTTCAATCGGGTAAGGAGAGAATCTTCCCCTCCTCTTTTAGGAAGTGTGAAATGACGAATCCGATTCCTCTTCCAATGGTATATGGAAGCCCAGTCTCCCAGAACCTCTTCGGGAGCGACCAGCCGGATGGATTTGTTGCGGAGAATCCTGACATACCCCAGCTCCTCAGCGGCCTTTATGATACGTGATACGTAGCCCGGATTCAGACCTACTGATCTCGCCAGTTCTCTCACCCCACCTGTTTGTCCTTCAGCGAATAGAAACCGGAGCACCAGACTGGCCTTGTCAGCAAATGGAGTTCTATCGGGCTTGGAAGTCGGAAATCGCGGCGGCTGGGAAGATCGATGGATGACCAGTACGGGATGTTCGATCCAGGCATTACCCGATAAATCCAGATACGGGACGCCGGCCTCACGACAGAACGCTTGCAGAGGTTCAGACAGATAATCGGATATCAGTAGAGGCAGATGGTCCGAGCCCTTATGGATCCTGGCCATCCTTTCTTGCACTCGCGCGATCTTCGCTCGCGTAGGCGCGACAACGAATTCACAGGCGGCCTTGAACTTTCCTGAGACCGTAGCGAGTTCAAGCAGGGCATCGTAGCTTTCCTTCCGCGGTGCAGGCTCCCATGACCAGCTCGACAAGTGTATCGGAATCAACTCATTGAGGTGATCCCTTACGTAATCTCTCAGTTCCTGTTCCCTCATGTTGCCAAAATTGGTAACATAATTATTATTAGCAACAGAACGGCTACAGCCAGTCCCTCTGTTGTCCCGGGATTCCACATCGAGTTCGAGCCGGACCTGCCGGCCCTCGACCAGGGTCCGGTTGAAAGCCGAAGCTGCCAGACCATAAGGCTCGATCCCACGGACGGGATGGACGGTCTCCGGCGTATCCACTCCGATATAGCGGACTGTTTCGATCCGATCTCCGATGAGAACCTGGATCGTATCGCCGTCGATCATCCGCTCGACGATCCCGACAATCGGCGTCTGCATCAGGATGAAGGCGAGAATGAACAGGAATCGGGGCATCGACCTCACCTCCTTCCCGGCAGATAGCCCTGCTCCGCCTGGTCGATGACGTAGTGCAGAGCTTCATCCGGCTCATCACCTAAAGTGCGGATCAGGCGACCGTAGATAACCGGCCGCTCGCGGATTATGTACTGCAGGTCCGAGGCGACCTGGCTCAGGACTGTCAACACATAGAATCTGCTCAATACAGTCGATTCATGCAATAATCCCAAGATTCTTGCAAGTTGTTCTCAACAGCGATATACCCGCGCCGTCACGCCCTGCAATTGTGCTCGCACACAAGTCCAGGCTGCGTTAACCTATCCTGATATCTGTTCGCGTGGGATGCTGATATTCCCGCGATCCCCGCTTTGATACTGCTGGCTGTCTTTGATGAACGTTTGCGGAGAACTGTACTGGCTCTGTAATGGTTGATGGCTTTTCATCCTTCGAAAGACTGCCAATAACCTGTTTGTTGAGGGATTCTCCATGATAATTCGATTGACGGCAAAGCTTGGGAAGAAGATCAAGAACATACCGTCAGCAACGCTCCCGCCCGACTCCAATCCCTTCGCTGACTGGTCGGCTCATCTATTCACGGCTGAGCGTCGGCAGTACATCCTGGTTGCCAATACATCATCCCTGTACTCAGTGGTCATGCCTGGGAAAGGGATCACGAGTGAGTGAGAAGATATTCCTCCGTCGCATGGGGATTACACTGCAGGAATTCATGCAGATTGAAGGATATGAGCATACGTACCGGAACTTCATTGAACCTGGTCTGGATGCGGCCTCGTTCTCCAAAGCTCTCAACCGATCGGTAACCGGTTCGATAAACGACCTGGTTTTCGGAGCGAAGCTCTTCTTGGTTGGGAATGAAATGACCTTGATTGAAGTGTCTGTTCTGTTGAACGAAACGCCGATGTCTTATCTGAACAGTAGCCCGCGTGAGGCTTTCCGGTCTCTCACCGAAGAGTATATCAATCCTGATGAGTTGGAAGTGGAAACACACAAGGAGTACATTGATTCATCCGGCAATCGTCCGGAACGCCCCGGGGGTCATATAATCACGAAAGGGATGTAGCGAAGAAAGGCACTCCGCATGGAAGAGAACATATCCCGGGAAGGAGAACGGGTGTCTGTTCTCCAGGGCCCGGTATCAGATTTTCCGCTCAGTGTGCGGTCGGCCAATATCCTGCGTGGGATTTTCAGGTTTCGACAGAACCACTCTCTTTAATGATGATGCTTGGTTGCGGGGACAAACCATCAAGACATATCATTCCGATGACCCTGCCTCATAGGTCGCCAGTCGTTCTCTGACCACCAGAGGGATATCATCTTCAAGACTGGCTCCCAGTTCATCCTTGGCACATTCGAGCTCATACCTGAGTTGAAGATTCATCCAGAACTGCTCAGTTGTTTCGAAATACTTGGCTAGACGTAGAGCGGTATCAGCTGAGATTCCCCTCTTCTCCTTGATAATTGCGTTAATACGTGGAACAGGAACGTTGATGTCCTTGGCCAAGCGATACTGGCTGATTCCCAGAGGCTCAAGAAACTCCTTGAGGAGTATCTCACCTGGGTGAATGGGAGGGTGTAGTTTCTCAGTCATCCTTTTCCTCAATGATAATCAGTGATTTCAACCTCATGTGGTCCATCAGGTTCCCACTTGAAACAGATTCTCCACTGATCATTAATGCGAATGCTGTGCTGTCCTTTTCTGTCACCCGAAAGCTGTTCGAGTCTGTTTCCAGGTGGAGATCTCAAGTCCTCAAGTGAGCCGATAGCATCAAGCGTGAGGAGTTTCCTCAAGGCTTGACGTGCCAATTCAGAGTGAAAGCGTCTTGAGCGTTCACGGTTGAAGACTCTTTGAGTCTCTCTATCTGCGAAACTTCGTATCACAACTTAATATTAACGCATGGCATTAATAATGGCAAACATAATTAACGGGAATCGTAAATAATAAAGCGAGTGTACGCGTTTCGATCTCGATGTCCAAGGTACTGGATAATACTTCTTTCAATAGTGATCAGATTTGATTAATCGTTCCTAAACCGCTCAGTAAATGAACACCCATTATACCAAAGTACACATAGTAATTGACTTCAGCATAAATTCTATGGTCATGTTCAGCTTTATAAATTCAGTGTGATAGCATGCATAGGTAACCAAAGAAGTTGGGATTTCATAAGTCTGAAGTAGTATGACCGAATTAGTGTAACAATCTATTCGCCTAATGAGGGATTGGTGCTGCTTGACATATAACCATGTGATATGAAGAATCATAGAAAATAGGCTAGTACCATGTAACATTTATAACTTCGGATACAGATGTTTCAGCTTGATGCGAGCGTCGGCCGTCGTAAACTGCCAGTCGACCTGCGGTTGCCGGTTGTTTCGATCGTCCTCCCAGGCGGTGATCTCCATCTGAAGAGTCGAAAAGTCGCGAATGCGCCGATCCAGACACTGCCTGCTGAGCGCACTGAATTCGATTTCAGCCACGTTGAGCCAGCTGCCGTGTTTGGGCGTGTAATGAAACTCAATCCGTTCCACCGGGCGTCGCGCCTCTTCGGGTTCGAAAGTCTTGTAGAGTGATGCCGCATTGTGTGTGTTCAGGTTGTCGAGCACGAGACGTACTTTTACAGCTTCTGGATACCGTTCATCGAGCATACCTTTGATCCAGTGGGCCCAGTCTACAGCAGTTCTGTGTTCGCTCGCGGCCACGTGGCGTCGGCCCATAAGCGGCTCCACCTCCAGGAAGATCTGGGCCACGCCGTTACGCACGTATTCATGGTCGATGCGGGCCACTCGTCCCGGCACAGCGGGGATCGGATCATGCACCTCACCGATGAGCTGCTTGCACGATTCGTCCATACAGACCACCGGATACA
>CAZWVF010000094.1:0-2467 GCA_964637695.1 uncultured Gemmatimonadota bacterium
GAGTGGGGAATCCAGCGCAGCTCTACTTCGCGCATCGGATCTTCGGGACGCCAGAAGGTGTCCGAACCGGCCGACACAAAGTAATGGTCGCGGTCGGAATAGTACCCTTCCTCGTTTACGAAGCGGTTCACGCGCATTGTGCGGTCGTACTTGTAGTACGATCCACGCAGGCTGTAGAAGGTTGACTGGTTCAACTGGTGGGTCCATACGAATGCAGCCCGATTGTTGTCCTCACGCAGGATGTTCTTCTCATTCTCGAGGAAAACAGTACCTGTATTCGGAATGATGTCAGTTGCGTAGTCCGCATCCGGAGGTACTACACCCGTCACCGGATCTTCCGCGAGAGTACCCCACGTAAGGTGGTCCTGCATCCACTCCGGCATTCCCCACAGCATGCTGAAACGCCAGGTGCTCGTAAACGGAGCGCCCCAGCGGCCGTTCTTCGAGAGCGAAAGTACCATCTTCATGCTCGGAGTCAGCTTGTAGCTGAGGTTCAGCATCCCGTTCCAGCGGTTGTCGAATCCCTGGCCGAGCCATCCCTCGTAAACATCGAGAGGGTGGATCCGCCGGTCATCGAGACCGATCTGGTTCACGTAGGGATCATCCTCGTTGTACGTGATGTCCGGATTCGGTGAGGAAAACGGAGTTACGTCGTAACTGTCCTCATCCTTCTCAAGCAGGTAGTCCCGCTCGGTCAAGAGAGAACCCGAGAAAAAGAAGTTGAACTTCGGAATCAGGGGAATCGGGCCACCTACGTAGCCCTGTCCGCTGGTAGCGTCCATCATGTCGTCCTGTGGCTGGCCACTGAACTCCGAAGTCAGGACTTCCATGTTGGCGTCGTACCTGGAACCACCCTCACGGGTGACCATGTTAACGACACCACTCATTGCGTTACCGAACTCGGCGCTCATACCACCGGCCATAACCACCATCTCAGACAGCGAGAAGGGGCTCACACTGGCCGCCTGCCCGCCGAACACGAGGTTGGTGACCTGCATGCCGTCGATCATGAACGCGACTTCAGCGTTTCGGCCACCACGCATGTGAACCTGTTCCAGTCCACGGTCGTAGTAACCGGGAATGTCGTCCATAAACGTACCGGACAACGTCACTGCATTTGTTTGCAGTAGAAGGATGTCTGTCGTGGTACTGACAGCCATCCGTTCCATTTCTTCGATGGTGTACGTCTGCTGTGTACCGGTGACGTCGCGCTGGATCATATCGCGCTCCGCTGTTACGGTGACCACCTCACCCACGTCGAGGACGGTTGCCTCGAGCTGGAAATTGCGTGAAGTGGAGACACCAACCGTTACAAGCAGTTCCATTACTTCGTACGTCTTGTACCCCATCATGGTGGCGCGTAGGATATACCTGCCTGGGGGGACGTTAATGATAACATAGTCCCCTTCAGCATTGGTAAACGCGCCCATCGTTGTTGCGGTGCCATCGGTCTCCAACACAAACACGTTGACCGCTGCAAGCGGCTCATTCGTTGTCTGGTCGATGACCTTTCCGCGAATGGTGCCTGTGGTACCCTGTGCCCAAGCATATGAGGGCACGAGCACCAGAAGGGCAACCATCACGGATAAGGCTCCCATCAAGCGCTTACCCATGGGGTTTTTACCTCCCGAAACGCATGGTTGGTTGATAACCCTGCCGGCGATCTATCTGATTACGACAGGGGTGCTTCTGCTTCATCTATATATACTGGCAATCACTGTGCCAGAAAATGGAGTGAAATGTCCTGTTTCGGAAACAGTTGAAAGGCAGTTTTCACTCTGTGAACATCTGAACGTTATAAAGGAAGAAGTACACACCGTCCGTGGCCGGTTTCAGCAGTGTTTCAGCAATATTCCAGCAGAACCGGCCACCATATCTGCGTACCGGAGTTTCCGGTAAGTACAAGGGATTGTATCTTTTATATATCGAGAACGCCCGTCATATCCTGATTTGGTTAAGTATGGTGCAGTGAACGGAGTATAGAGAGTCTTTAAAGATTCGAATGAGCCAGTAACAGATCAAAACGAAGAAAACAGCCACTTTGAAAACATGGCTGCGGACATCAGCGCCGCAGCTTTCCCCGGTTCCGGCTTCGATTCCGCTGTTGCAATATGACACGGCAATTTCATGTCATCACATCTCCAGGGCGGAAAATATTTTCCTAGCTGGGCAGATTTTCTATTAAATATTGCCCTCTTGAATGATCCCTTGATTGACCCCTTCCATTCCCGAATGTACTTCTATTAATTACCCTGGAAACCATGCTCAACAATTATCAGAATAAGCGCCGGGATAAAACTCCGGATCGACCTCGAGTTTGTATCATCGGCCTCGACTGTGCCGATCCGAAGCTGGTTTTCGACCGTTTCGCCGACGACCTCCCCACACTTTCAGCCCTGCGTCAGAATGGAATATGGGGACCTCTTCGCTCGTGCAACCCGCCCATAACCATTCCAGCCTGGCAGGT
>CAZWVF010000094.1:2567-5532 GCA_964637695.1 uncultured Gemmatimonadota bacterium
TTTCTGGCGCCCGATACGGTCTGCAACTTCACCCACCCGCCCGAGCTGGCCGATGAAATACGCAGTGTGGTGGGCGATTACCAGATCGACGTGCAGAATTTCCGGACCGAAGACAAGGACCGCCTGCTGGAAGAGATCATTTCCATGACCAGGAAGAGGTTCACCCTCTTCCGCCATCTGCTCCGGACCCGGCCGTGGAATTTCGCGATAATGGTCGAGATGGGCACAGACCGCATCCACCACGGATTCTGGCGCTATTTTGATCCCCGGCACCGCCTCTATGAACCCGGCAACCCTTACAAGAATGTTATCCGTGATTATTACAGGCTGATCGACTCGGAGATCGCCGAAACCCTGAAGATCGTCCGGGGCGGGCAGAACACGTCAATCATGGTCGTTTCCGACCATGGCGCCCGGGCCCTGGAAGGCGGCTTCGCATTCAATGAATGGCTGATCCGGGAGGGTTATCTGGTGCTGAAGGAGGGTGCACGGATACCGAAGCCTGGTTCTTCTGATACTCAGGAGGATTCTTCAGTCGAATCGAGATTGCAGAGGATCGCCCTTGAGCCATCGATGATCGACTGGTCACAGACCCGGGCATGGGGCGAGGGAGGCTACTACGGCAGACTTTTTCTGAATGTCGAGGGTCGGGAACCGGAGGGAACTGTTTTACCAGATGAAGTCGAATCACTGCTCAACGAGATCGAAGAGAAACTCGCGATCCTTCCCGATGACTTCGGCCAGCCGATGGGCAGCGTCGTCTATCGTCCTGCCGACATATATAAGGAAGAGATCAACGGTATTCCTCCCGATCTGATGGTCTATTTCGGCAATCTGGCCTGGCGGAGTATTGGGAGTATTGAGGCTGTATCCGACCAGGGCATAATCCACAAGGAGAGCCCGGCATCAGATGATTCGCCATCAGCCACTCAAATCGCCCCATTCACCCCCTCCCTCTATACTCCGGAAAACGATATCGGCCCCGACGACGCCAATCACGACTGGGATGGGATATTGATTGCTGCTGGTGGTCCAATTCAGGTCGATGAGGATTTCAATTCGCAGGGTAGATATATCGAAAATGCAAAGATCCTCGATGTTGCCCCGACAGTGCTGCGAATATTGGAACAACCTGTGCCCACTTCAATGCGGGGGCATACACATATATCGGCCTGCCAGTAACCTGAGCAACGTGAGGCAGGTTAACTGATGTTTTCAACCACTGACTTACCAGTCTGCAGGCTTCTGTATGGTTCCATTTGCGTCTTTCAATGTGAGCGGGAACTGTGACTTCCTTAGTGCAGAGATCCGAATACTCTTCATGAAGGTAGCATATTTTGTCAGTTGGCGACTGGGGTGACGGTCTCTTCTTGTTGTAGGAGAAACAAGCCCAACCACAAGATCCAGCTCATCGCGAACGATTCGCATTGGTACGGCCAGATCAGAGTCATTGGAAACAACAACAGCACAGTCGATTACACCGCGATGAGCATCATGGATTAGGTGAGTCGCCAGGTTTACATCTGAGCCCTTCTCTTCTGTCTTCAAAACTTCCGCAAAGCCAGATCCATCAGTTAGAGGGAGTTTGGCTGGATTTGAGAGGAAATGTCCCAGGATAATCTCGAACGTAGGCAATGTCCGCAAGGCACGGAAGTACATCTCCTGGCGCGTTGCCTGATCAGGATCACCAGGACGGGAATCTACACGAGCGGCAAAATATTTTATCGCCCTAATGTCATTCCGCGGCAGGAGAAGATGACAAAGCTCAGCGAGGTTCAACCATTTGAAGGGTGTTCCCTTAACACAACCGTAGTAGAGATTAAAGCCATCAATGTAGACATGGGTTCGCATAAGGCACAACTAATGGGGGCGGGACTAAAAGCAGAGGCCGACGCGAACGCCGGCCTCGCGCCCTTCCCCCGAAGGGAAAGGGGGGGTAACACATATATATTATTACACTATGATGCATTTATTGTCAACTCTTGCATCCGTTGGTCCAACGAATTGTTAGACCCCGGGATTCGATGATGTAAGTTTCTGACTATATAACCTTGGCATGGAGTTTAAGACCAAGTGCGCGCATGACTTTCAGGATCGTGGCGAATTCTGGATTACCCTCGGGCGAAAGAGCTTTGTATAGGCTCTCCCGACCAAGACCGGCTTCACGGGCTATCTCTGTCATGCCCTTGGCACGAGCAATATCTCCCAGTGCGAAAGCAACGAGGGAGGCATCGCCAGATTCGAGAGCGGCCTCAATGTAGGCGGCCATGTCCTCTTCGGTCTCAAGATGCTCAGCCGCATCCCATGGACGAGCAGAGGTTTTTGTCATCATTGTCTCCTAAAGCCCATGGGCAAGTTCCTTCGCCTTCACCAACGGGTTCCACGTTCGCCTGGATTCCCGAGTGAAAGGCGGCGGATTCGAGCAAGAATACGGGGCTCATGCTTGGCAATCTCTCAAACGCTCGAACCAGCTGAAGTATTCTTCGGTTTGAGAATCTCTATCACACTGATAATGTATCCTATAGGATACGAATATGTAAGTGAATTAAGTCAGGTGCGGTAATTGGGATGTAAGCAGGAGACTGTGGGTCTAACGTATAGCATAAGCCGCAATGCGGCTACCGCAGTGACACCAATTCCGTATTACATTGTAATACATTCCTGCCTTAAGTATATTACTCAAGTTCTTAATAAGGAGATTCGATTATGAAGAACGCCATAACTCTCCGTCTGGATAGTGATCTGAAAGATATGCTGGAGCGGTATTGCGCCATGACCGGGAAAACGAGAAGTGAGGTGATCAGGGAGGCGACAAGGCGCCAACTGGAGATTCTCATGTTCGATACACTGCGGCGCCGTGTAATGCCTTTTGCCGAAGCTCGTGGGTATCTGACCGACGAGGATGTCTTCCTCGACATTAGCTGAGTGTATAGAGCCTGTCCGAGAAACACTCCGGCTGCGGCTT
>CAZWVF010000095.1:0-5515 GCA_964637695.1 uncultured Gemmatimonadota bacterium
TCGGCGGCAGCGCTTCTCAACCTCCGAGGCAGAGCATCCGGTTACAAGTCAAAGCGTAGAAAGCGGCTGTAAACCGGCGCCGCTCTAAACTCCCAGTCTCGAGAGTATTTATCCTTCGATGAGATATCGCGTTTCTCTGCAAGCCCGAACCTTTCAAGCGGTTCAAGCATACGGACTCGAAGGACTACCGGAAGCTCCCGTCCCGCCTGTGAAAGCAGATCACTCCTGATAGTGGGCAGGATAAGTTCCTCTACCAGTTCCTCAGGGTGCCGCCAGGTCACGGCCATCTGGCCGAACTTCCACAGCGGATAGGCGATCGTCTGCTGAAAGAAGGGAACTGGCGGCAGCCAGTCTGTACTTGAAAGATCCAGCCGCTGGAAAAAGTTCCTGAACAGATACGCGAACAGCTCTCCGGCCCGATCCTCCTCCAGCAGTTGTTCTCCCTTCTTCGTGATCCGGAAAGATCCTTTATAACGCCTGATCAGTCTGAACAGCAAAAGGAGTTGCCTGATCTCTTGAAGCGGCCAGACATCACCTTCATTGATGGCTTTGCTGACCGTGCGGACCATTGAAATATAGACGGGCTCCCACACCATGCGCCGGATGGCCTCCTCGACGAACCTCCTGTTCAGATTCCCCGCCGAGGTTGTCTTGACGGGGCCCAATTCCTTCATCAGCCACAGAACCACCCGCGTGTTGACCAGTAGCCGGGAACCCTTGAGTTCATCCATTGAAAGCGAGTCATTCAGTTTGATAGCGCTCTCGGGATCGGTCCAGATACTGTTGATAAGCCTGTCGGCCTGCCGGGGGGAGAGTCCCCCGAGATAGTGCCTCTGGCGATCCTCATGCTCCTTGAGCAGTTCGGCCACAACAGCCTCGGCTTCCTCAAAGGAGGTAACCTCCTTCCTCCTCAGTTCCTGCTGTATCAACACCTGGAGGTGTCCACTGTCCAAACCCGCCGCCGACGCCATTTCCTCTATCTTCGACTCTGCTTCGTCGAGGTCAGGCTGATGGGGGAACCGTTGTCTCAGTATCCAGTTGATCTCTACAAGGTTGAATGCTTCCGGGTCGTAGCCATCAGGCAGCCACTCTGACCACTCATCGTGTTCGGGATCGGAGGGATTCCTCCACGATGCCAGCATTTCCTCGTAACCGCCCGGTCCGCCGCAGTCCTCGGGAGGGCAGGCCCTCGCACCGTCCAGGCATTCGGGCACTTCAAGCGGGGCATCTAACTTGCGGACTCCTTCGATTACTATCTCGTGGTACCAGCTGTCCCCGAAATCATACAGGTATTCAAACGTGAACCCCGGACCGGCAGCCAACTCGATGAGCTTAACATTCCGGGCATCCTCCAGGGGAGGAACGGTATCATCATACCATGCGTCATCCTCCCAGTCCGGTCTGCCTATACGGCGGTCGGGGAGGTTGAACTCGTGCAGGTGTGAATTCCACCATCCCATCGCCTGCTGAATAATCCAGTGGAGGTCTTCCAGGCTCGCACCCGCAGGCATGAGAAGACGGCGCCAGATGGATGGATATATCCCTTGCAGCGTTACTTTCACCTGAATCGCTGACGTCGGATTATTCACAGTCATTCCCGTTGAGTAAGCAACAATGTCCTTATTAATTCCCTTACCGAGTGGCAGTACCATTATCACCCGGAAAACACCAACGAGCCGCCGGTCCCCATTAATCGCGCCGATATTACACGGGCACCGGGGCCGTCTTCAAGGATAATTGCTGGCAAACACGACAGTAGATCCGTATACAAAAGTATTATAGCAACCGATGTATCCTTCTGATCTTTTCGATCTGAGTCTGTGCGACATCCGCGTCTTTTGCATATTCCGGCCACCGGGCCACCACATCCACGATATCATCCACAATTACATCGCACGACTTGATACCCATTTCTCCACCGACCGCCACCAGATCCGCAGAGGTAAAATCGTCCCTCTTACCGTTGATCGTCATCTGGTGCCGCCCGGTCCAGGGCCCTTGCGGATTGTAGGCGTAGATTACGTCATAGGCCGGCGAGAGACGCCATTGACCACGCCGATCCATCAGGAATGCAATGTTCTTGGTGTGGTCATCCTGGTTGCGGGCGACGACATTAAACACCATGCGCCGGAATTGTTGCTCGGCATCGCTATAGGGCAGACGCAGTTGACGGATCGTCTGGAATGCCTGTTCGTAGGAATAAGCACCTGCATTGTAGTAGTCGAAGTGAGCCATGGCGCAGAGGGATTGAAGATGCAGTTTACCTTTACCGGCAGTCCGGTCGAAGCGGCGGGTCATGAAGTGGGCCCGCCCGTTCTCTTCAAACAAGCGGCATTCGGTCATCGTGATTCCCGCGTCGACGGCCATGAGGTGGTAGGCATATTCGATGCGCCCGTATCCCTTTGGATCGCCCAGTTCCTTGTCTTCCACACCGTCGAACTTCAGGATCCAGTAGTCGAAATCGGGAGGTGCATCAACCTGACCGGAGCGTATTTCCTGCGTGGTTTCGTTCAGGGCTATAACAGCTTTGGGACGAATGCCACCCGCGGAAGTCCCGACACGGATGATGTCCAGCAGTGCGTCGGCGGGCTCCTCTATGATATTGGACTGCAACCGCTCCCGCTGGTCAGTAACTGTTTGGGCCAGGGCGATTAGTTCACCGATCTCCACCGGGACTGATTTATCGATATCCGGGTTGATCGCGGGCGCGAACTCAAGGGCTCCCATGGCTCGCCTGCCCGTATAGCAGAGTCTCTCTACCGGGCTGAAGTCCTCTGATGACCGCCCCTGCCGGGCCAGCCAGGCGTCGATGATTGTGTTGCCAAATCTGTCCGGCAGAGCATCTGCAAGCAGACCGGGCAATCCGCGGAAGGTTGTTCCGGACAGCGCCGGGAACTCGAACACAGCATCACCAATCCGAGCATCAGCAACAGGCATACGCAGGGGAGCCAGATCCAGATTCTGGTCCAGGAACTCCCTGTCAAACTCAAACGTTGCGATGCCCCGGTCGCGATCCCAGGCCACGGCACCGACCAGCATGTCCCAGATACGAACGTAGGCTACGTCGACCGGTGCTACCACGAGAGGTCTCCTTCATCCCCTGTATGGGGGCGACGTGACGCCCGCATACGCTCCTTACCCTTCAATCTGACGAGTTGAAGCGGACTGATGCCCGGATCCGGCAGGAAGGAATCCAGCTCGTCCAGAACATCCAGTGCTCGCAGGATCTGTACAAATGTCAACAGGGTTGACGGAGATCCTTTCTCGATCTCAACGATAGTCGATCTGGCCAGTCCGGCCAGATCGGCCACCTTCTGCTGAGACAAGTTCCTCTCGAGCCGCCGACGCTTCAGACGGCGACCAATTTCGCGGAGGATAGCGTGATCAGTCATTCCTTTGTAATCCATAATGTAGTCTCCGATAGTCATTATGAATGATATATCATATCAATGACTGCAATAGACTACATTATAAATACTATTCGATGCATTGTCACGGATAAATTCCATAATGTCATCTATTCACATCATTAATGAATATTCAATAATATAACGTCTGCTATCACTATCGTTATGAAGCCCGTTCTTCCTAAAATATACTTATTGTGGGATCAGTATAAAAGTTCCATATATGGTGCTCAATATGACGTCATCCTTGAAAAATCCTCTCTGAGGATCGTCATCTTTTTCGACTGACGATGACGTCCTGCCTGGATCAGATAGATGTAGATACCAGAGGCAACCTGTCTGCCGGAGTCATTCCTGCCCGACCATGTGACCTTGTGATACCCGGCCGGCATCTTTTCGTCCAGCAATGTGGCCACTCTCTGACCTCTCACATTGTAGACGTAGATCTGCACCCTCTGCTCCGAGGGCAGCTGGAACCGGATAATCGTCTCTCCGTTAAACGGGTTGGGATAGTTCTGAAGCAGGGCGAAATCTTTCGGTACCAGCACTGCCTGCAGGGTGTTCTGGTACGTGCCCGAAGTGATCAGCCCTGCAGACTTGTCCCTGAGATCGTAGCTCACACTGACCGATGAGTTCTCTTGGGAAAGCTTCTCAAACCGCAGCCTGGCAAGAACGCCCGATCCCCCTGCAGCCGGATCATCAGGATATATCCGCCCGAGCATTATCTCAATACGACCTTTCTCCTCATCCACGTCTTTGATGAATATCTGCCCGGGTTCACCCGATCCTGTCCTGTCCAGGAACGTACCGGGCTGTACATCCAGGAACTTCAGGTGTTCGGTATCGTAGTGAAGCACTATCCCTGCCGAACTCACACCCGATACATTCCGGGCTTCCAGCTCCAGCTTCATGATGCCGTCATCGGGTGCCCATACATCCTCAGGTATCTGCTGTTGCAGTACCACCGGATGCTCCGGCTCGATCTCGACCAGCGTCTGCTGCCCCTCATTGCGGGAAACAGGCCTGCTGAGTCGAACCTGTTCTTCATCTGAAGAAGCCAGGTTGGCTGCCGACCAGCTCCACATCTGCAGGTATACCGTGAGATCCTCGAAGTCGATGACCCCGTCACCGGCAGGCACCAGATCGGGTACGGTTCCGGTGGCTGGTCCAATATCGTGATATGTATCCTGATCGTTCCAGGCCATGACCAGTGTGGCAAAGTCATCGAAATTGACCAGCATGTCTCCACTGAAGTCACCAACGTAGTTCTTGACCTCGAAGTAACCGGAGACTACCTCCGAGCCCGGGTCGTTATCACTGGGAACGAACTTGACCAGCACGCTGTCCAGACGTGCGTAGCCGCAGTCATCAAACGACTTCCACACTACAGTCTGTGAATACTGTCCTGAAGGTATATTCGAATAGTCACCCAGCAGAGTCATGGTCTGCCAGGTTATACCCTTATCACCTGACCACATGGTCTGAACACTCAGATTATCGCCTTCTGCATCTGAGAGCTGACAGTCGATCTGAATATCCCGCGCATATTGCCCGGAGGGTGAAGCAAGGCTTATCGAAGGCGGACTGTTGTTGTCCACATGCAGTGCTGTCTGCGCCGAAAATCCCTGGTTGTAAGGATCACCGGGGGTGATTCGGAACTGTACATTACTGACGTCCAGACCCGGCATATCGGTACCTGAATGCCAGACAACGCTTCCGCTGTATTCAACTGGTCCAGCTAATGAAGCACTGCCTGTTACCGTGGCGGTATTCCAGGTGCCAGCCGGATACTCGTACTCGAACACCAGATCGATCGGATCGGAGTTAATATCATCTGCAGTGTATTCAATCGTGATGTCAGCACTCTGTTCAGCACTCAGATCTGATGTGATCTCCAGGGTTGGTACACCCAGAGAGTTGACAAAGACAGACCTCTCAACAGATGTTCCAACATCCAGATCACTTGGAGTTATCCTGAAAAGCACGTTCTGAGTTGCACCTGGAAGATCCTGCCCTGCCTTCCACTTGAGACTGTCTGAATAAGCACTGGCAAGAATATCAGTGAATGAACCTGCAGCCGTGGCATTGATCCATGTCCCGCCATCATC
>CAZWVF010000096.1:0-5439 GCA_964637695.1 uncultured Gemmatimonadota bacterium
GCTTGGCTTGAAATCATCTCTTAATTGCCACTCACGAAGGTAAATAGGAGCTTGATACAGAAGGAATAAAGTATGTGTAACTTGTTACGATTCAAAGAGGACGGACTTATTCGGGGGTACAGGTGAGATTCCCCAGGGCCACCCGACCCTATCCCTGACGGAAGGATACAATTGTCCCTTGACTTCAGGGGGCCTCATAGCTGTTAGTCAGCTCATCGACCGAGAATGATACCAATCCCGTTAAGGATTTGGGTGAGCCGTTTGGACTTTAGTTGGCCAACACGCTCAGTGAGAAATGTTTTATCGATAGTGATAATCTGGGATGCATTTGCCACTGAGTCCTTTGGTAATCCAGTCTCTTTCGTGGGAAGCAGTGTATTGCCGGGTGCGTCTGCCCACATGAGATTGCTGGTCAGAGGGACACATACGACGGTCGCAATGCGGCTGCGATTCAACGGATTTCCTTGAACCACCACCACTGGCCGACGGAATCCTGGAGCGGATCCTACAGGTTCGGGCAGCTCCACCCACCAGATATCTTCCTGTGCGATCTCTACCATTCGGTACTCTCAAGTACCCGTCGCGCTGCCCCAGCAAGGAATGGCTCTGAACCGTATTCGCCGAGTTTCTCGATAACTCGGTTCATGGCTTCAGTCACTTCATCTGGGGCATGACGTGCAAGGTATTCGGCCAGGGCTTCAGCATAGAGCTGGCTGCGAGACTTCTTCTGTCGCTTGGCGTGGCTTTCTGCTGCACGGAATAGATCGTCTGGTAATGAGATGGCTGTTTTCATACCAATAGTATAACTCGATCTGGTACTGGGCACCAGCCCAATTCGCAGGTGAGACTGACTAACGCATGTTGAGAGCACGCCCCTTGCCCGTCTGAGGGAACCGATACAGTTCCTTGGACCCCAATAAGGAGCGGCTCTCATGAAACCTACTACCAAGTATGTAGCCACGGATGTGTATCAGGCAACCACGGTCGCCTCGGTACAGGAAGCGAGCGTCAACTGCAGAGGCAGAGTATACAGATCCTGATTTGGTTAGTCATTCGCTGCCGATGACAGCTGCATGTTCTTGAATCTAATGGAGGCCCCCTGTCGAGCCTACGTAGTAGGCTCAAGGGTGTTAAAAACCTCTCAACCAGGAGGCCTCCAATGCGATTTTACATTCAACCCCGTCAATTCTACTGCGGGATAGATCTGCATACACGCAAGATGTATGTCTGCATTCTCTCCCAGACGGGGGCAGAGCCGCCCACCGGACCATTCTCACTTACTGTCGGGTACTGCTGGATGAAGATGTGAGCCCCGGGCTCATTATCGCCCGGCATACCTTCGGAGAAGGCGTCCGCTATCACCCTCATCTGCACGCTATTGTCACAGGAGGCGGGTGGAGTGAGGGCTGCACCTGGCGACCGATCTTCGGTTGGGACCGGTCGGTCGCCACCGGCTGAGCTCAAGGTGGCTGAGTCCCTTCCCTCCGTTCAATCCCCCCGCAGCACCTGAATCATAAAAGAAGAGAACGCACGCGCAGAAGCCCTCGTGGTGGGCGTATGTCCGAACTTGTGGTCACCGGGCCGTTACAGGTTCTTCTCATGCTTCAGAGCAGGAGATAGCCCTGGTTTTGAGGGGATTGATACTGCGACAGGGCCTCATCTGGATGCTGAAAGGGCCACATCTGGGGGATTGACTGGAATGTATGCGAAAAAGTATGCTTGGGCGGAAATTGAGTTACTTATTCTTCACTCTCGATCTGTCTTAAATGTGGGAGGAGGGGAGGGAGGTCGTTGCGAATTGTCTCCCAAAGCATTGATAGGTCTATCGAAAAGTATTCGTGAACAATCAGGTTCCGTAATCCCTGCATCTTGTGCCATGGAACCTCAGGGTGTTCATGAACAATACTGTCCGGGACTTTCTTCGCCGCTTCACCTAGAACGATTACATTCCGGATTACCGCATCAATCGTTTTCTGATCAGAGCGGAATTCTGAATCGATCAGATCCCGGGTGTACCGGGTAATCCTCTCTATCGACTCGATCATATCATTCAGATAGAGATCCCATCTCCTAGACTGCACGGATCGCCTCACGCAGAACCTGGTCCTTCATTTCCGGACGCAGTGCGTCAGGGGTTGTCAGATCGATCGAAGACTCAAGGAGGTTCTCAAGGTATTCCTTGAGTTCAAGAAGTTGGAAAAAACCTGCAGGTTTGTCGAATTCGACTAATACATCAATGTCGCTACCAGGGACAACCTCCCCTTTAGCAAAAGAACCGAAAACCCAGAGTGATTTGACTCTCATATTCTTCAGCTCTGCACTGCAATTTAATAATGTCTGTTTCAAATTCTGCAGAGAGGGAAAGGAATCAACCGGGGCGCTTATGGTGGCTTGGTTGATGCGCAGGGCAGATTCCAATCGCTTCACACGAGCATCCAGTGTTGAGTATGCAGCGGGCGCCTCATGCACCCCCTGAATAGTAGGTGGGAACTGATCGGGAATCATCGAATCCAACGCCATTCGAACCGTCTCGTTCACAAGGGTAGATACTGATTGGCCTGTTTTGACAGCTTTAATCTTGAGTTTCTTGTGAATCGCAGGTTCGAAGTAGATAGTTGTCCTTTGTGATTTTCGAATTCGAAAGGAACGAGATTCAAGCTGCTGTTGCTTTACCCCAGCGGAATCGTCCCGCATATTGCTCTCCTTTGCAATAGGAAGCTGTGAGTGCTACTCTCTGCCTTGTGATTAATAGAAGCTAGCAATAGCCATGAGAGATAACGTTACACAATGATGACACAATAACGTTATGACGTCAACTAATATCTGACAACAAAACAAGCAACTTGTCCCTCGCCAATATTCCATCCGGCCTTGTAGAACTTATGTTTGCGGCAATTGAGAAGGACTTGCCTGCTGCTGGATCTATATACACTCTTGCCGGATGAATCGACTACTTCGAGGAATCATATTTGTTCTACGTGCCAGCTTTAAGTCGCGTCGTGACTTGATCATCGAAAACCTGGCCTTGCGCCAACAACTATCTGCACTGAAAGCTGTAAAGCCCAGACCGAGTTTGACTACGGTTGACCGTGTATTCTGGGTCGTACTGCGCTGGCTCTGGTCCAGATGGGCAGACGCACTCATCATCGTAAAGCCGGAGACCGTTGTTCGGTGGCATAGAGCTGGATTCAAGACATACTGGCGCTGGAAATCGAAGGCGAAACGAAGGGGCCGTCCGAGGATAACAAGAGAGATTCGTGAGCTTGTACTCAGAATGGGACAGGTATCAACGTCGGCCCTTCGGTGGAGCGATAATCGAAGCGGCCACCACGTTACTGACCTTGGAACGCAGGGGTACCACACTTGTCGTATCGGTCGGGTGAACCCTGTTGGTCAGCAGTATGATCGCCAGTTCCTGGTCGGGATCGATCCAGATACTCGTTCCTGTATAACCGCTGTGTCCGAACGAATTGGGCCCGAGCAGGTCACCCCTGACGTTCGAGTATGGGCTCTGGATGTCAAATCCGTATCCTCTGCCCAGCATCTGCGGCGTGCTCATGGCCCTTATCGTCAGCGGAGTGAACACCCTCACTCCGTTGTATTCTCCGCCATTGAGCAGCATCTGTGCGAATATCCCCAGATCATGTGCCGTACTGAACAGTCCCGCACTGCCGCCTACTCCACCCTGCAGGCGGGCAAGCGGGTCGTGCACTTCACCCCTCAGGACACGGTCGGGCAGACGCTCTGTTGGAGCGACACGATTCATCGATTGAGGAGGGGGGAAGAAACCGGAATCGACCATGCCTAGCGGCCGGAAGATCTCATCCTGTACGAAAACGTCGAGACTCCGACCGGAGACCCTGTGAACAAGATGAGCCAGAGTGACATAGTTGAGATCGCTGTAGAGGAATCTGCTGCCGGGCTGATCGCGCGGCGGGTGGTCCACTATCCACTGCCACACACCCTCCCTGGTGGGGCGCCCCCAGCGCCTTTCGATAGAATCGACCGGTGCGTAGGGGGCCAGAGTGGAGGTGTGCGTGAGCAGGTGGGCTACCGTAAGTCTCTCCTTGCCCTCGGTAGCGAACTCGGGCAGGTAGACACCGACAGGGTCGTGCAGACGCACCTTGCCGGCCTCAACCAGTTTCATGACGCTGGAGGCGGTGGCTACCGGTTTTGTCACCGAAGCCATGTCGAAGATGGTGTCGAGGGTCATTCTTTCACGGGTCGGTTCAAGCGATCTCCACCCATATGCCTTCCGGTGTACTATGGCGCCGCTTCTGATCACCAGAAGGACCGCACCGGGAATTGTTGAATCGGCGATTGCCTCCTCGATCACATCATCCACAAGTGCGAGTCTGTCGGGATCGAGGCCCACTGATGCAGGAGCCCTGTTGCGCAGGGTGAGGGCAGCGGGGCCTGCACATCCTGCGGAGGCCAGGAGTATCAGAAGAACCGCGATTACGATTGTGAAGTATCGGGGATGAAGTCCCTGCCTGGAGCCGATCATATAACCTCCTTGGAGAATGCCTGAGTGCGCAGTATAACGAAGGCCTGAACCGTTTCACAATACACCACCGCCGGGAGTTCGATAATGGCAGGATCGATCTGGATTTGTCTGATCTTCCTGAGTTTCTCCGGTGTCGCGTGTACCGGGAGGTCTGCTGTGCTGACAGGAGCCGATCGTCTGATCAAAGAGGGCTGGCAGGAGGTGACAGGATTGGAACCAGCCCCCGTAGGGGTTGTTACCAATCATACGGGTCGTCTTTCAGACGGCACGCACCTTGTAGATGCAATGCTGGAGGCGGGTTTACCGGTGGCGGCCATCTTCAGCCCCGAGCACGGTTTCGAAGGTGCCGCTCCCGAGGGCGCCAGAATCTACTCGGCCGGCGAGACATACAACGGTGTTCCCATTTACAGCCTCTACGGTGCCACTACCAGACCCACGGATGAAATGCTTGAGGGAATCTCGGTCCTTCTCTTCGACATTCAGGATGTTGGAGCGCGCTTCTATACGTACACGAGCACCATGGCGCGAACGATGGAGGCGGCGGCCGCACGCGGGATTCCATATGTGGTCCTCGACAGGCCGAATCCGATCGGCGGAACGGCTGTTGATGGCCCGGTACTCGATCCCGACCTTGCATCATTCGTAGGTCTTTTCCCGGTCCCGATCCGCCACGGTTTTACTGTTGGAGAATATGCTTCTTACATGGTGGGAGAGGGATTCATATCCGGCGGGGATAAACTGGATCTGCGCATTGTGGAGATGGCTGGCTGGCGGAGGGAAATGCTGTATGAGGATAGCGGAGTGCCGTGGGTGGCTCCATCGCCCAATATGGTTACAAGGGCAACCGCAATGGTCTATCCCGGAACATGCCTGATAGAGGGAACGAACATCTCGGAGGGAAGGGGCACCGACACACCCTTCGAACTGATCGG
>CAZWVF010000097.1:0-5291 GCA_964637695.1 uncultured Gemmatimonadota bacterium
ATTTTGTCATTACTGAACTCCTCCACATACCTTATATCCTGACTATCGCCGTTGGAAGCCAGTTGCTCACCCATGAGTGGCGGGACCGCAGGTCGGGCAGGAAGGTCGGTTGACGGAACCGGATATGCGAATGTGATGAGAATTCTTCCCCTGTCCAAATACGCCGGAGTACTCAGATACTGGGCACACAACGTCATATCGAGAACCGATCGATATCCCTTCTACGCCTCCTTCAAAATCACCAGCAGGTGCCACTTCCGCTGCCCCTTCTGCGACATGTGGCAGGATCCCTACCCCGATCTGTCGACAGGGGACGTGAAGAAGGTCCTCTCGAATCTGGGCCGCTCGAGCATCCTTCTCGTATCGCTGGAGGGAGGAGAGCCTCTCATGAGATCGGATATAGAGGAGATACTCCGGTTCGCGCGCACTCAGCCGTTCTATCTGTTCATTACGACATCCGAAAAGACACTTTCGGAATACCCGATGTCTGATTACGGTCCCATGATCGATTTCCTCCATATCTCGATAGACGAGGGACATCGCAATATGGAGATGTTCGATGAACTGGAAGCGTATACAGGGTGGGATCCGCAGGTCACGGTTCAGACCGTGGTGACCCGGGATACACTCCCCGTACTCGACTGGAAGGTGCAGAGATGCAGTGATGCCGGAACGATGATAGTGATCATGCCCGCGGTCGATCTGGATGAGGAAAGTGACTACTGTCCAGACCCGGGTGAATTCAGATCATCGGTTTCGAGACTGAAGAAGGAGTACCCGGGTACGGTTATCGATCCCGATGGTTACCTGGATGCCATCAACAGCCCGCATGGCTGTTCCTCCGCTTCCATCATTATCCGCTCAGACGGCGCTCTCTACTACCCGTGCAGAGTTCTGGGGGACACGTTCGGGAATCTGGTTGAGTCGGAATTATCAGAGATTGTGAGGAGCGAGGAGGCTCAGAGGGGCAGAGAGGTCATGGCCCGTTGCGAGAGAGCGTGCGGCTGGTATCAGTATTTCTCGATAAGATCTTATACCGATCCGAGGAGAGCCCTGCCCTTACTGGCGGAGCAGCTTAAAAGGAGAAAAGGCCGGGGAAAGTAATTATTCGGGCTCTGTTTCCTTTTTTACAAGAGGTTCGAAGGAAACCTTGGGCGAGCCGCATATACTGCAGGCGAATGATTCAGGAAGGTCTGCAAAGGGGATTCCTTTCTTCTCTTCATCGTAAACCCATGTACATCTCCTGCAGATGAACTTCGCCATGTCATCTCCCTGGCGCACCGTTCCGCAATTACGCCGGTATTCGATCGCCGATGCATTCCGGCCGGCCGCGTTGTTCCTGTCTTTCAGCAGATACGGGGCAGCAGCTCCCCGGCCGGCATCTCTATGATCCTCGTGCCCCCAATCCCGGTTTCCAAGAGTACCCTCTCTTCCGGATCACTTTCAACCCGTCCAATTATGCGGGCGTGTCTGCCGTAATTGTGCGATTTCATTGCTTCAACCACCTCGGAGGCGTTCCCGGCCGGGACAAATGCCAGCAGTTTGCCTTCATTTGCTATATGAAGGGGATCGAATCCGAGCAGTTCACATGCTCCCTGGACCTCATCGGTTACCGGAAGGCTCTTCTCGTCCAGGAAGATCGCCACACCGCTCTGGCGGGCTATCTCGTTCAGTGTCGCCGCCACACCGCCGCGGGTCGGATCTCTGAGGGTGTGTATCTCGGCGCCCGTCTCGTACATTGCCTCGACCATCGCGTTAAGGGGAGCCGTATCGGATAGAATTTCGGTTTCAAAGGCAAGTTCTCCCCGGGCTGCCAGCACTGCTATCCCGTGGTCTCCGATCGTTCCGGAGAGAATCACAATATCTCCCGGTCTGGCATTGCGGCCGCTGGTATTGCGGCCGCGCGGAATCCTGCCTACACCGGTAGTAGTGATATACAGACCGTCCGCTTCTCCCCGTCCCACGACCTTTGTATCGCCTGCAACAACCGCGACATTCGCTTCATCGGCGCTGTCTCTCATCGAGATGACGACCTTTTCCAGATCTTCACTGCAGAGCCCTTCCTCCAGAATAAAGCCGGCGGTGATCCAGAGCGGCCTGGCTCCGACCATCGCCAGGTCGTTCACTGTTCCGCAGATGGAGAGCCGCCCGATGTCACCGCCGGGGAAAAAGAGCGGCTGAACGATATGAGCATCGGTGGAAACCGCGAGGGAATCTCCCTCTTGAAAATCATCTCTGATAGGGATTACGGCTGCGTCATCGCCCTGCAGGAGTAATGGATTTTGAAAGGGCGGGTAGAAGAGGCGTTCTATCAATTCGGCGGTCAGTTTGCCTCCACTGCCGTGGCCCAGGACTATCCGGTCGTGATGGAGCAGGGGCAGGGGGCAGTTGAGCCGGGGCCCGTCGATCGGCTTGTCGCCATTGCTGTTTTCCACGCTCACGAGATGTCTCTGCCGTAAAGATAGTAAGCCGCGCATGCGCCTTCAGAAGACACCATGGTTGCTCCCAGCGGATGCTCCGGCGTGCACTGCTGCCCGAAAGCCGGGCAGTCGGCCGGTTTTTTACGGCCCTGCAGTATCTCCCCGGCGATACAGGTGGTTGATTCCTCCGTCTGCAGAGAACCCACGTCGAATTTTTTCTCTGCGTCGTGAACAGAGAATTCATCCCTCAGCCTGAGACCGCTGTCAGGTATCTCGCCAATGCCGCGCCATTTACGGTCACAGGTTTCGAAGACCTGGTTGATCAATTCCCGGGCCGGTCGATTCCCCTCGAAGGTAACGGATCGAGTGTAGGCATTCTCCACCTCGGCACGACCCTCCTGGAGCTGGTGAACAGCCATCTGGATACCTCGGGCCAGATCGAGGGGCTCAAAACCTGTCACGACTATCGGGACACCGAACTGTTCGGCAATCGGAGGATATTCCCAGTAACCCATGACCGTGCATACGTGCCCGGCCGCCAGAAATGCCTGAACGCGGTTACCCGGCCAGGCGAGTATGGCACGCATAGCCGGTGGAACACTGGCATGGGATACAAGAACCGAATAGTTGGACAGACCGAGCCGGCCGGCCTGAAGTATGCTTATGGCATTGGGTGGAGCGGTTGTTTCAAATCCAATGGCAAAGAATACAACTTCCCGGTCGGGATTCTCGCGGGCGAGCTTAACCGCATCGAGGGGTGAGTAGACCACCCTGACATCCCCGCCCGAAGCCCTGACCGAGAACAGATCGGTTGTTGAACCGGGAACGCGAAGCATGTCTCCATAGCTGGTAAATATGACTTCGGGGCGGCCGGCGATCGACAGGGCGCGATCTATCATCTCGAGAGGAGTGACACAGACAGGACAGCCGGGGCCGTGAACCAGCGTGATTTCCTCGGGGAGCAGCCTGTCGAGGCCGCTCCTGACGATCGAATGCGTCTGGCCGCCGCAGATCTCCATGAGGGTCCAGGGTCTGGAGATCTCGCCGGCGATCGCTTCGACAACCCTGCGAACAAGTTCGCCATCCCGATATTCATCGAGGTACTTCACAGTTCCGGTCCCGGTTCACTTCCCAGCTCGTCAAGCTGTCGCAGCAGTTCAAGAGTGTTCTGCGCCTCCTCTTCATCCAGAACGCTGATTGCAAAGCCGACATGCACTATCACGTAATTATTAAGTTCGATCGCTTCCAGGTAATCGAGGCAGACCTCCCGGCTGATCCCTCCGAAATTGACCTTCCCCATCTTCAGGCCGTCGCTCTCGTAGATCTCGGTTACTCTGCCGGGTATTCCAAGGCACATTGAAATGCTCCAGTCTATCTGACCTGACCCTGCCCGCGCGCTGCCACGGCCGCCTGCCCCAGGGCAAGTCCTCCGTCATTCGCAGGCACTCTCCTGTGTGCGTATACAGTGAATCCCTCATTCTCCAGAATGGAAACAACTTTGTTCAACAAAAGGAGATTCTGCCATACCCCTCCGCTCAGTGCCACCATGTCTATTCCATTATCGTTCCTTATGTGGCTGCAGACCCGGCCGACCATCTCTGCCGTTCCGTTGTGGAAGCGCGCGGAGATCTCGGAAGTCGGGATTCCATCCCTCACGTCAGATACAAGAGCCGAGATCAGCGGGCAGGGATCGATCACCTTTCCGTCGAAACCAAAGGAATATGCCTCACTGGAAGAAGAAGCAATCGCTTCGAGCTCGCACGCGGCCTGAGCCTCGTAGGCAATGCGGTGTCGGATGCCTGCTATCGATGCGACGGCATCGAAGAGTCTGCCCATGCTGGAAGTGGGAGGTGTATTCAGTTCCTTTTCCAGCTGCTGTTCGAGCACCTTCAGTTCTTCACCGCCGGCCAGGTGGACGGGGGCAAGATCGTCTGTCCATTCCAGCCCTGCTCTCCGGAGCCAGCTGAGGGCGGTGCGGTAGGGATTTCTGATCGCAGCATCACCTCCGGGCAGCGGGCAGTAGAGGAGGTGGGCAGCCCTGATGAAACCGTCATAATCGGCGATCAGGAACTCTCCGCCCCAGATCGCGCCGTCGGTTCCGTATCCGGTCCCGTCAAAGGAGACTCCGATGACCCGGCTCTCACCCGAAAGTTCATTGTCTGCCATGCAGGAGGCTATGTGGGCGTGATGGTGCTGTACACCGAAGACCTCGAGTCCTTCCCTTGCCGCCCTCTTCTGAGCATAGCGCGTTGCCTGATAGTCGGGATGCAGGTCGCAGGCCAGGATTTCGGGTTCGATCCGGAAGAGACGCTGATAGTGCTCAACACCTTCCTCAAAGGAGCGGTATGCCTCCAGGCAATCCATTTCGCCGATGTAGTGGCTTACGAAAGCCCGGTTCTCCCTGGCCATGCAGAACGAGTTCTTGAATTCTCCGCCAACCGCCAGTGAGTGAGGGCTCTCAAACGGGAGGAGGATCGGAAAGGGGGAGTATCCGCGCGATCGGCGGAAGAAGTAGACATCGCCCCGGAAATGGCTGACTACGGGGTCGTCGCATCGCATGTGCACGGGGCGGTCGTGAAAGAGAAGAACATCGGCGAATTCGGTCAGGCGCCTGCGGGCATCGTCATCCAGGTATGCTATCGGTTCCTCGCTCAGATTCCCGCTGGTCATCACCAGCACTTCGGGAAACCCCGGTTCTGGTTCGAGCAGCAGGTAGTGCAGCGGCGTGTAGGGCAGCATGAAACCGAGCCTGCCGACCCCCGGTGCCACCTCCGGGGAAACAGGGGAATTCTCTTTTTTATTCAACAGGACAATGGGGCGCTCGGGGGAGTACAGAAGAGTCCTGTCGGCTTCTGTTACGACGGCATATCG
>CAZWVF010000098.1:0-5026 GCA_964637695.1 uncultured Gemmatimonadota bacterium
GGGAAGAGAACTTCTATTCCGATCGACAGTCCGATCGGCGTAATCCTTTTTTTGGGGATGAACTCAAATCCAGTATCGCTTACCAGTGCATTGGCAGTAAAACCCACGCCCATCACACCTTCTGCCCGTAGACCAACTGCTAATTTGGGCCGTCGCAGAAGCGCAAGACTTGCACTGGCCATTATTATAGGGCGATAAACGGATTGCGTTGTGTTTACCGGGTCCAGTGGAGGAATTGGAGAAGGTTCAGATCCGGAATAGACTCGTGATTCGAGTTTGGTTCTCGAGAGACCTGCAAGGAATGCGACTTCGATAATCGGCAGGCGACCCACCCCACCCATCGGCAGAGCAAGTCCGACCAATGTCCGCCACGATCTGTAATCTCTTTCCAGGTGAGTTGTCGGAGGGCCGTCGTACCCGAAGGGAGATTTCAAACTCACTCTCGGTAGAGAAGTCCATTCGATCCTGCTGCGCAGCCACCAGCGCTGATCCCACCGCCAGCTCGTTTCCATTGCCAGCGTAGAACCGTTGTGCCCGTTCCACGCCTGATCGCTGTACGCTGATGCGCCCCGTGCAGATGGGCTCGCCTCCAGCGATTCCTCGATATCCCTGATCGTGAGGCTCTGAGACGGAGCTGTAGTTATTACTCTCACGCTTGGTCGTGACCGCTGCCTGGAAGGTACACCAGGTCCAACTGTACCGAACGACTGCGGAGTGTGGGGCAGAACGAAATCAACACCATTCAACAGGCCCACCAGAGCACCGATTACAGCGCCCTGGAGTGCTGTATCCCACGTGTGTTGAGGAGCCTCCACACCCAGATATTTCCTGCCGGTATCGTCATCAAGCGGGCTGAGTGCTCCGACAAGTGCACCTCCGGCTCCTCCCAGCAGGAGACCCTCGATCATTCTCGATCTCCTTTCGATCCGGACTTCATTTATACGGGCCCACGAAATACCAACCCTGCTTTCCATCAGCGTGAGGCCATCGAGCAATAACGTGAACTCTGCAGCGTCTGCACCGCCTACCACTCCCCGCAGAACCGAGCCATCAACCATGGTCAGCTGAACAGGGCGGTTCAGCTCGTTGAGAACGAGTTGTGCGTAGTCGGGAACCGGCGTGGGCCTCAATACAGTTGGAGGTATACCCCAATCCTGAGCAGATACCGGTCGCGCGGTCAGCCCCGGAATAAGATTCAACATGAATAACAGGAGAGCGCAGGTTACTCCCGGTGTTATTCGTCTCTTCTCATCGATCAGCAGCATAGTTCACAGGTTATTCAATTAGTTGGACCACTACAACCTCACTCGACTTGCCGGCGATCCACGGCGTCACCATGAATCCTCACACTGGATGGATCATCCTTCTCAATATAGGTTATGGGTACCAGGAGCCGAACGGCCATGGAGGAACCATTGTCTGCTGAAGCAGGAACAGATACAGAGAGTGAGAAGAGCATGGCCGAACTGGCTGATCGCCGTGAGATCTACCAGCAGGCCGTCCAGAATCCCGAAGCGGATATTGAATTCTTCCTCCGGATATTCGATGAGATCCAGGAGCGTGAACCTCTGAGTCTCAGAGAAGATTTCTGCGGTACTGCATATCTGGCATCGGAGTGGGTTCGCGGCGACCCCCGAAGGCATGCGATCGGCGTCGATACCAGCAGGGAGGCACTCCAGTGGGCCCGCGTCCATAACATCGAGCCTGCAGGAGAGGATATCGCCGGCCGGATCGAACTGATAGAGGCAAGCGTTCTGGAAGTTACCGGACCACCCGTTGATCTGATCTGTGCCCTCAACTTCAGCTACTGCCTGCTGAGAAGCCGTGAGGAACTGAAAAGGTATTTCACACTCGTCAGGGGTGCTCTTGTAGAGAAGGGTATGTTCGTCAGTGAACTGTATGGCGGAACCGAAGCGATTATCGCCGGCGAGGAGGAGCGGGAATGCGCCGGCTTCAATTATCACTGGGATCAGGAGCGCTACAATCCGATCACGCATGAGGGTGTCTGCAACATCCATTTCAGCTTTCCCGATGGTTCCCGTCTCGACCGTGCATTCAGCTACGAGTGGAGACTGTGGAGCATACCTGAAGTCCGTGATTGCCTGTTCGAGGCAGGATTCCCGGATGTCAGGGTATTCTGGGAAACGGTTGATGAAGGGGGAGTCGGGACGGGGGAATACAGAGAGACCGTGGAAGAGGAAAATCAGGAGACCTGGCTGGTTTATATAGTCGCACCGGTTTGAATGCTTGTTTACATTTTGACAGCCCGCCGGAAGCATGAAAAAAGTGTGGGGAACGTCTTCCAGAAAATCACTGCCAAAGGACAAGAAGGGGCATCATGACAGGAATTGTCGGGTATGGAGCTTACGTGCCTCGCTACCGGATCACCGTTGAAGAGATAGCTGCACAGTGGGGGAAAGATCCCGCTGTGATCAAGAATGGCCTGCTCGTGAACGAGAAGACCGTTCCCGGCCAGGATGAGGATACGATCACCATCTCGGTCCAGGCAGCCAGGTACGCCCTGCAGAGGGCACGGATCGATCCGCAGGAGATCGGTGCCGTCTACATCGGTTCCGAATCTCACCCTTATGCCGTCAAGCCGAGCGGAACCGTGCTGATAGACGCGCTGGGGATCGGACCCGACGTCCACGTGGCCGACTACGAGTTCGCATGCAAGGCGGGTACCGAGGCGATCTACGTCGCCTACAGCCTCGTTAAGGCCGGTGAGATGAAATATGCCATGGGCATTGGTGCCGATACCTCCCAGGGTGCTCCTGGAGACGCTCTTGAATTCACCGCGTCTGCCGGGGGTTCAGCATTCATTCTCGGAGCGGAGAAAGTCGTTCTGGAGATCGAAGCGACCTGTTCCTATACATCCGATACCGCAGATTTCTGGCGCCGTGAGGGAGAGATGTATCCCAGGCACGGCGGCCGCTTCACGGGTGAGCCGGCTTATTTCCGGCACGTCCTCAGCGCGGGCAGAGGCATACTCGAACAGACAGGATTGAAACCGGAAGACTTCGCCTACGCGGTCTTCCACATGCCGAATGGAAAATTCCCCTTCAGGGCAGGGAACACACTTGGATTCACCAAAGAGCAGATCGAGCCGGGCTGGATCGTTCCGTGGATCGGCAATACATACTCGGGATCGTCACCCACTGGGCTCGTCTCCGTTCTCGATGTTGCCGGGGCCGGAGACAGGATACTGCTTGTTTCGTTCGGTTCCGGCGCCGGAAGCGATGCTTTCGTTTTCAGGGTGACCGGGGAGATCGAGGAGGTGCGCGATCTTGCACCAAGTTTCCAGTCACTCAGGGATGATAACAAGATCTATCTGAATTACGGCGAGTACGCCAAGTTCCGCGGCAAGATCCTCATGAACGATTAAGAGAGCAGATAGATGATCAGGTATCAGAGATCACTCACCAGGAACAGTGATATGGATAGGCACGCAGCAGACAACTTGAGGGTTTTACCGGGCAAGGAGCACAGATCATGAGAGATGTTGCCGTAATAGGTGTCGGGATGACCCGGTTCGGCGAATTGTGGGATTTATCCCTGCGCAACATGTTCGCCGAGGCAGCCCTGGCGGCGATCGATGACGCCGGTGTCGATCACATCGACAGCATGTATGTAGGAGCCATGTCGTCGGGCCTTTTCGTCCATCAGGAGCACATCGCCTCGCTGATGGCGGACTACCTGGGTGTGGCGGGTATCCCGTCAACCAGAGTCGAATCGGCCTGCGCTTCGGGGGGGCTGGCATTCCGCCAGGCTGTGATTGAAGTGGGCTCGGGTGTGAGTGAAATAGTGCTGGCAGGCGGAGCCGAGAAGATGACCGACGGAGCCGATGTCACAGACGCCCTTGCTACCGCCGCCGATTATGAGTACGAGGCATTCCACGGGATCACATTCCCGGGACTGTACGCTTTCATGGCGAACGCACACATGGCGAAGTATGGAACCACAAGAGAGCAGCTTGCTGATGTGGCTGTCAAGAACCACGACCACGGATCGATGAATCCGAAGGCACAGTTCCCCTTCAAGCTCACACGCGAGATGGTCATGAACTCCACGATGGTGGCCGAACCGCTCAGATTGCTCGACTGTTCCCCGGTGACCGACGGTGCGGCGGCGGTTATAGTCACCTCGGTGGAGATGGCCGAAAAGCTGGGCAGGCCGATAGTGAAGGTGCGTGCCTTCGGACAGGCCACCGATGCGCTTGCACTCCACTCCCGTAAAGACCCTGCGACCATTCCCTCTGTAGGACTTGCAGCTCAGAAGGCATACGGGATGGCTGACCTGACCCCCGACCAGATCGATACGGTTGAAGTGCACGACTGCTTCACGATCGCCGAGCTGATCGCTACAGAGGAGCTGGGGCTGGTTGAACGGGGCAGATCGGGAGAGGCCGTTTCTGCCGGCGAAACAAGGATCGGCGGCAGGATCCCGGTAAACACAAGCGGCGGATTGAAGTCGAAGGGCCACCCGGTCGGAGCATCGGGTATCGCACAGGTGATAGAAGTCGTCGATCAATTGCGAGGCGACGCGGGCCAGCGACAGGTTGAAGGCGCCCGGATCGGTATGACCCAGAACATGGGTGGTTCGGGCGCAAGCTGTGTAGTCCACATTCTGGAGGGTGTGTCATGATAACGCCGAAATATACTCGTGAGATTCCACAGCGTTACCGCCTCGAAGCTGCGAAATGCGAGGGGTGCGGATTCCTTGCATTTCCTCCCAGGCTGATATGTCCAGAATGCGGTTCGAGGAAGTTCGAAAAAACCGATCTGACTCCGGCCGGTTCGATCGTGACATTCACAGTTCTGCATGTTGCGGCCGATGAGTTCGCGACCCAGACACCGATTCCAATCGGGATCATAGAAACTGACGACGGAGCCAGACTGACAGCTCAGATAGCCGACTGCAAGCCGGAGGATGTGGCGATCGGCAGGAGGGTGAAGCTGGTGATGCGCTGCGTGCAGAGAGAAGGGCACTCCGGAATCAATCAGTACGGCTACAAGGCGGTGCTGGA
>CAZWVF010000099.1:0-4939 GCA_964637695.1 uncultured Gemmatimonadota bacterium
CGTATTGCCTCATAAGAAAATGTTACCCAAATGTAGTTGTCGCTGCACATCAATCGCTATTTCGAGGTATATAGGAGCCTGTCGGAGTAAGCCACCGGCTGCGGTCTGCGCCGGCAACCGGCCGACGGCGTTGGCTTTCGCCGGATGTCCTCAACGTAGCACAGTGGCTACGTTTCCGGGCCTCCGGCTCAGCCGCCTGGTCGGGCCGGCGCCAGAGCAAACCTCGCGTTCGCCGGTTACTCCGACAGGCTCATAGCTGTTATCAAAGGCGTGTATCCTGTGCAGGGTGTCACTTCTGACCAGAACAACTCAAGGATCAATTTCAGGAATGAAGAGACTTAACATAGATATCATGGAAGTTGCTGCCGCGATGGAGAGCGAACGATTGGTGAACGAGTACTTTCTCGATACAGAAACCGGCGACGTTATAATAATCCCTGAAGAATTGAACTGGGCGGCATCGGAGAGCGATGTTGATCCGGACGAGATACCGGAATGGGAGCAGGAGCTTCTTACCATTGCCCGTGCTGTGGAAAGCGGGTCGAGTAGATATGTCTGTATCCCGGAGGTAGAAGCCTACGAGATCTACGAGTTAATGCAGCAGTTCGTCTCGAACAGAGAAGATGAGGAACTCCAGCGCCTGCTGTGGGTTGCACTCGATGGCAAAGGAGCTTTCGGTCGCTTCAGACGTGTGCTCGGCGAGTATCCCGAGGAACGGGATGAGTGGCACCATGGGAAAGATGAAGCGATGAGGACTCTGGCTCAACAATGGCTTACCTCACTGGATATCGAGGTCACCTCTAATCGGAACGGTGACATTATTTCGTAATAAGTCGATTCAACAGGATATCTTCAACATTTCGTCGTGAATCCATCACGGATAAAACATAAACTTGTTTTTCAGATATTCTGTAAATAACTCTCCATGGATGTATAACTAATTCACGATATTTCGATATGCCTTGATCAAGTAATTCCGGTACTAAGCGGCCTCGCTCTGGTGAGTAATAAAGATCGGATGATTTATCTCTTATTTTTTTCAATATTTTCGATGCATTGATCGGGCGATCATGCGCGATGTGTTCAATAATGTTGATCAGGTCATTTTCGGCGATATCAGCCCAAATTACTTCGTACTTCTTTCTCATTTCTTTATGAAGTTCTTTTCTATACCGGCAAATACTTCTTCTTGTAGTTTTACCTTTCCGTTGCTTATATCCTCCTCGCCTTGAGAAATAAGTTTCAGGATTCCCAGGGCATTTCTCATATTCTCATAACTTGCAGGGTCCTGCAGGACTGCTTTGGGCTCACCGTTTTGTGTAATGATTACAGGACGATGTGTTTCGTTGATCTGTTTCAGTAAGTCAGCTGCCCTGGACTTTAGATAAGTTATTGACCTGATGTCGGTTTCAATGCCCATGCTTTTCACCTCCAGTCTCTTTATGGTACCAAATACAGACTGGTAGTCAAGGTATTCCTGATTCGCCTCAGCCCCGGCCTATGCCCTCCCGGACCGCTCTTCTAATTGTATGGACCGCGCCCTGCCATGAAGGAAGGGCCTGAACTCCGGTCATTCTTCATGGTTCGCAGATCCTATGGAGATGATCTGGAAGGAATAAGGGAACCTGAGCCATCCTATCTGCGTGCACTTCAGCGGATTGGTGCAGCAGTCTGACTTTCTTCTGTCATATTGTCTGTTTGCATGACCTCCATCACAGGAATACATGCGTCGGGCGTATCTGCAGCGTATATTATGCTGCCTTCGGCTTATAACCGATTACCCCGATCCAGAACGTGCGCTCCCAGGCGCCCCAGGCAGGTGTCGTACTGTGCCCATACGCAACATCGCTATCATAGCCCATGTGGACCATGGCAAGACCACCCTGGTGGATCACATGCTCCGTCAGGCGGGTGTCTTCCGTGTTGGACAGAAGGTCCAGGAACGGATCATGGACTCCAATCCCCTGGAAAGGGAGCGGGGGATCACCATCCTTTCCAAGAACACTGCGATCTGGTGGCGCGGGACAAAGATCAACCTGGTGGATACGCCCGGCCACGCCGATTTCGGAGGCGAGGTGGAGCGGATCCTCCGTATGGTGGACGGAGTGCTCCTGCTGGTGGATGCGGCGGAAGGCCCCATGCCCCAGACCCGGTTCGTCATGCGGAAGGCGCTGGATCTGGGCCTCACTCCGATCGTGGTGATCAACAAAGTTGATCGTCGTGACGCTCGTCCCGTCGAGGTCCACGATGAGATTCTGGAGCTCTTCATGGAGCTGGAAGCCTCCGAGTCGCAGCTCTACTGCCCGTTCCTATATGCCTCTGCTAAAGAAGGCTGGGCGGCGGATGGTCCGGGAGTGCGGAATCCTGATCTCACTCCGCTCTTCGCGACGATCGTTTCTCATATCCCGGCACCCACCGGAGATCCCGATCTCCCCTTCCAGATGCTCGTCTCGACCGTGGACTACAGCTCCTATGTCGGGCGTATCGCCATCGGTCGGATCGAGCGGGGTCGGATCCACAAAGGGCAGACGGTCCGTGTACTTCCACTCGGAGAACCCGGACCCGTAGAAGAGGAAGAAGGCAGTCTGGCGCGTGTCGTCCAGTTGTACGGGTTCAGGGACCTGGAGCGAATCCCCATCCAGGAGGCCTCGGCCGGCGATATTATCGCGCTGGCCGGTGTGGACGGGATAGAGATAGGGAAGACGCTGGCCGATCCGGATCGGGCGGATCGCCTGAAGGGTATAGCGGTAGAGGAACCGACCGTCTCGGTGGACTTCTCTGTGAACAATTCTCCCATGGCCGGCCGGGAGGGGAAGTACGTGACGTCCCGCCAGCTGCGGGAACGCCTGTACCTGGAACTGCAGCGCAACGTGGCACTGCGCGTAAAGGATACTCCACAGCCCGACGTGTTCACGGTATCTGGTCGGGGCGAACTGCACCTGGTGATCCTGATGGAGACGATGCGGAGAGAAGGCTACGAGTTCCAGGTGGGCCGTCCCCGGGTCGTGGAGAAGCGGGACGATTCGGATCGTCGTCTGGAACCGTGGGAGGAGTTGATGATAGAGGTCTCTGAGACGATGATGGGAGTGATCATGGAGGGTCTGGGTCCACGGAAATCGGAACTGCTGGACATGCGAGCCACCGGCCGGGGCACCCTGCGCATGCGCTTCAGGATCCCGTCTCGCGGACTCTTCGGCTACCGGTCGGAATTCCTTACTGACACCCGCGGCGAAGGCATTATGACCCATCGTTTCCTGGAATACGGCTTGTGGGCCGGTACCCTCAAGGGACGTCGGAATGGCGTGCTTGTCGCCAACCGGGGCGGAGCCGCTGTGGCCTACGCCCTGAACAACCTGCAGGAACGCTCAACACTCTTCATCAATCCAGGAGACCCGGTCTATAAGGGCATGATCGTAGGAGAGAACGTACGGCCAGGTGACATGAACGTGAATGTGCTCAAGGAAAAGAAACTCAGCAACATACGCACCCATGCTTCCGACGGTGCCATCAAGCTGGAGCCTCCGCGCGAGCTCACACTGGAGTCAGGGCTGGAGTTCATCGAAGAAGACGAACTGATGGAAGTCACACCCGCCGCTGTGCGGGCCCGAAAGCGCTCCTGACAAGTACTACAGGGATCTTGGTTACTGAATTCAAGTATCAATTGGCCAGCTTGATTGCGATCAGCTAAGGCAATGATGTCAGACCTGAACGATCTGAATGAGGTTGCCGCAAGTGTCGTCAAATACGGCAATTGTCGGCCCTTCTTCAATTTCTGTTGGTTCTGAGCTAAATACTACTCCCATATCCTTTAATTTCTCGTATTCCTGTCGAATGTCCTCAACAATGAATGATGTTGCAGGTATCCCCTGGTCGAATATGGCTCTCTGGTAGGTTTCTGCAGCCGGGTTTGCGTTGGGCTCAAGAAGCAGCTCTATATCGTCAGGTCCTTCAGGTGAAACAACGGTCAACCACTTGAAATCACCGACCGGGATGTCGGTTTTCTTTATAAAATTAAATACTTCTGTACACTACTGTCCGGTTAAGCTCCACTAATATCTCTACAACTGATTATACAGCAAACAGTTAAAGAGAATAAATTATTTATCGACTTGAACTCATTCCCCACATTTCCATCCTTCTGCCCATACGCAGAAAGGATGGTCGCATGTACGACGGACGGATGATCTTCTCACAGCTCATGGATTTTGTACCTCGATATGAATTTCGCAAATGCGTTGATCGCTACCAGGGCAACTCCAGAGTCCGGACATTCTCTTGTTGGAATCAGTTCCTTTGCATGGGATTTGCCCAACTTACCAATAGGGAAAGCCTGCGAGACATCGAGGCATGTCTACGTGCCCTGCCAGACAAACGTTACCACATGGGGATACGGGGGAAGGTATCCAGAAGTACTCTTGCCGATGCCAACGAGAATCGAGATTGGCGCATCTATGCCGATTTCGCTCAAGTGCTCATCAACGAAGCCAGACAGTTGTATGCAGACGAACCTTTCGGTGTTGATCTCGACGAGACGGTGTATGCCCTGGACTCCACCACCATCGACCTCTGTCTATCCCTTTTTCCATGGGCACGGTTCCGGAAAGCAAAGGGAGCAATCAAGATGCATACCCTGCTGGACCTGCGTGGCAATATCCCTGTGTATATAAGGGTTTCCGACGGATTGATGCACGACGTCAACGTCCTCGATGAGCTCATTCCGGAACCCGGTTCGATCTACATCATGGACCGGGGGTACATTGATTTTGCCCGCCTCTACAATCTGGACCAACTTCAAGCGGTGTTCATCATACGGGCCAGGAAGAACCTGCAGTTCCGCAGGATCTACTCCCGGGATGTGGACAGATCCACGGGGCTGATCTGTGACCAGATCATCCGGCTCACAGGTCTCAAACCTGCGGATAAGTATCCCGATCAGCTT
>CAZWVF010000100.1:0-4801 GCA_964637695.1 uncultured Gemmatimonadota bacterium
GAAAACCATCTTAAAGGAGGTAGTACAATGAACACAAAGCGTACGATCGAGGTTTTCAGTGCGGGATGTCCTGCATGTGAAGAAACGATTGAGCTTGTCAACCGTGTGGCATGTCCGTCTTGTGAAGTCAGCGTGCTGGATATGAACGATCCACAGATTGCAGACAGGGCAAAAGATTTGGGAATTCGTTCAGTCCCTGCCGTAGTAATCGACGGCAAGCTCGCGGATTGCTGTGCGGGACGTGGTCCGGAGGAAACAACGCTGCGTGCTGCCGGATTGGGACAGCCGATCGCATAGTGCGGCCCCTGTAAGAGGAGACTAAGTGCACAGCTTCGTAATTACGGTCACGTATCGAGAGCGCCGAGGTGTCCGGACAGCAAGGCACGAGGAGGAGGGATAGCGGTGTCTATCGCGACGACGAGCAACGCGGCTGTACGGAATGCATCGTCGCTCGAATGCCAGTGTAATTACGAAGCTGTGCACTAAGTCAGCCGCTCAGTTCCGTATCGCCCAGATCCTGTCCTGAATCGGTAAATACTGCGTTACCGTCGTTCAGGTAGATTCGGCTCGGTGTCTGTAAACCCGCCCTGTCCATCGTTCAGCAGCACCTGGCCGGCGTTTGTACCGTTTCCGTACGTGAGCTACTCGGGAGGCGGGGCAGCCTTTTTCAGGTACCGGTAGAAATCACTGTCTGTAGTGAGTACCAGAATTATGCTGTCGTTCTGCTTCTCCTTGTATTCCTCAAGTGTTCGCGAGAAGGCGTAGAACTCGGGATCGCGTCCGTAAGCTTCACCGTAAATCCTGGTCGCTGAAGCATCTGCATCACCCCGGATCTCCTGGACTCTTCGATAGGCCGTGGAGCGGATATCACGCAGCTCTTTTTCCATGTTACCCAGAATCTCTGCGCTTCTTCCCTCTCCTTCGGACCGGTATCGGCTGGCAATCCGATTCCTCTCGGAGATCATGCGATCGAATACCTTTTCCCTTACGCTCTGTACATAGTTGAGGTGCTTGATACGAACATCGACAACCTCGATGCCGTATTGAGGGGTGATCTTGCGCACTTCCATCAGGATGGCCCGTGTCATTCCCTCACGCCCGAGTTGGATCTCCCTCATCAGTTCTTCCGCAAGTTCCTGGGGAGTTTCTCCCGAGATATCACTCTCAGAGGCTTGCCAGGTGGTACTGCGAACAAGTTCAACCAGAGGATTGGCTGAGACAAAATCTCTGATGACCGAATCGACGATGTCATCCAGCCGGGACTGAGCCCCGTTCTCAGTAGCAACGCTCTCCAGAAACTTCAGTGGATCCACAATGCGCCACCGTGCCGTGGCATTTACCCAGATGAACTCGCGCCCTGCGGTAGGAATCTGATTAGGGTCGCCATCCCAGATGAGGAGACGTTTTTCGAAGCGGATGATTCTCTGGATAAAGGGAAGCTTCACATGCAGGCCTGCCTCGGCAATTGTAGACCCCACCGGCTTTCCGAACTGAACGATCACTCCCTGCATACCCTCTTCCAGTATGTAGAAGCTCCCGGAAGCCAATATCAGGACCAGCAGTAATACTATTCCCAGAATATATCTAATCGCTCTTGTCATTGTCTTTCCAGCTCCTCTGATGTCGAAGTGTCCTCACCGGGCGGCGGTGTGCTTTGCTCCGGGGACGGTGGGCTTTCCCCCGGTTTCAGAGGCAGCCATGGGATCAGGTTTTTCAGCTCATTGTCCACGATATACAGTCCATTTACCTGGCCCAGTATCTCACGCATGGCCTCGATGTATAGACGCTGCCGGGTGACCTCTGGAACTTGCCGGTACTCATTCAGGATGGCCAGGAATCGCGCAGCTTCTCCCTCAGCCCTGTTGATTCTCTCGGTGGCGTACCCCTCAGCTTCGGCTATAGACTGTTTCGCTTCACCCCCGGCTCTGGGGATCACCTTATTAGCCTGTTCCTGGGCCTGATTGACCATGCGTTCCAGGTCCTGCCTTGCCTCGTTGACTTCATTGAAAGCAGGTTTCACCGGGTCGGGTGGAGTCACGTCCTGGAGCTCTACAGTGACAATGCGGATACCGGTTTCGTATTCAGAAAGTATCCTCTGCATCTCCTCCGCCGCCTTGCTGGCAATACCGACCCGGCCCACCGTCAGCACATCACTCCCCGACCGGTCGCCGACTACACGGCGCATAGTTGACTCTGAAACGTCCCTGATGGTGTCTACAGGTTCCCGGACATTAAAGAAGAAGCTTACCGGGTCCTCGATGCGGTACTGGACAATCCACTGGACATCTATGACGTTGAGATCCCCTGTCAGCATGAGAGACTCGGCTCTGAATGTACCACGCTGGTACTGCGTACGCCTGCCGGCAACTATGGTTCGGAAACCGAACTCCTCCTTGAGAACTCGGGTCGTAGGAGCAAGACGAATCTTTTCAACACCAAGAGGGATCTTGAAGTGGAGACCCGGTCCTGCTGTTCGGATGACTCTGCCAAAGCGCTGGACAACTGCTGTTTCTTCAGGCTGGACTGTGTACAAGCTCGTCACGAGAAGGATGAGAATAGCCAAAACAGCTATGATCGGACCGACAAAGCGAGGTTCGAATCTGCTGAACCATCGTTCAGCCAGCTCAAGGGTATCCTTAACCCCACCCTGCCATTGTTCATTTGACATCTGTGTTTCCTTTCCCCCAAGCTTGGAGATAGTTCCGGACGAGATCAATGGCATAACTGATTGCGGCAAGCAGAGGGAAAAAACAGATAGCTTGCCTGCATACAACTGATTACAACCATGACACTATGTTAATGATCTGCAGGTGTCAAGCGGTCTCCGCCAGCCGCCATCATTAGCCGCGATAGCAAACACGGTGCCGAGGAGAAGTTGTCCGACACCTGGACCTGCATTGTAGCCAGCGAGAGCCATTTCTCACACATTAAGTCTCATATTCATCACTCGCTATTAGATGATGAGCGCTGTTATGGTGATTAACGCACTCCGCGTTGTTTCAGACGAGAGACCAGTTGCTCTAATATATGCAGTGCCCATGCCTCCGAAGGTACTTCCCAGAGCCCCCCGACATAAGAACCGATCCGGATAACTACTCCGATTCCAAGCCCGGGATCTTCCGCCCCTCAGAGTACAGGAACCGTCTCTTAGTTTGGCAGGGTATTTACTACGGAAGACTCTGACGGGTCACATACTACGTATGAAGGTAAAAAAGACTTGAAACAGGAGAGGCAGAAAACCTGTAACCTGTTACGGATCAAAGAGGACGAAATTTTTCGGGGGAACACCGGGCTCTTCGAGATCGGTGCCCGCGATCAAGATCAGCCGGCGGTCACAGGACAGCACTGAGCATTTATTTATTTTTCTTTTCTCTTTTCAATCTTCGTTTTTCCTTCGGATCAAGCTTGGCCTTTTTCTGTTGTTCCCTTTTGCCTTTATCCTTTTTTCCCTTATCACCCATATCTGTTTCTCCTTGCTTGAAATGGTTATGTGGAGATCATAACCTGATCCCCCGAATAATTCCATCCGATCAATAACATCGCTTTCATTTCTTTACGGTAGATCGAAACTCGGCACTCCGCGGGGAAGCAGTCGGTATTAACCAATGAGCCACTTTCGACTACAACTTATGAAGGTAAAAAGACTTGAGACAGAAGAGACAGAAAACCTGTAACGTACATGGTAGGAAGACAAACTCGAGGGGGTAAGAAGATGTCCATTCTGACTGTGTTCTGCCTGGCAATGCTCTCCCTTGTCATGCCCCACCCGGATACGGGAACGGGACCCGAACTTGCCAGGACCTCCATCGCTGCGGGGGATTCCACAACCTTCAGGGTCGGTATCGTCCTCCAACCCTATACGGCACGGCGCGGTGCGGACGAGATCTCCGTCGCACCCGGGCTGCTTCACCCGGAAGTGGTGCGTGTCCTTCGAGAACTGGAGATCGTGCCCGCGAGAACGGAGCACGTGAAACTGACGCCTGACGAGGAAGAGCTTTACGGTGTCTGGCGCCGGCTGGCCCTGGCCGACGTTCATCTGGGAACAGCCGTGACCTCCATGACCCAGGACGGTCTGTTCCCGCTGGGTCTCCTCGGCAACTGCAACAGCTCCCTCGGGATGCTGGCCGGCCTTCAACACACAAGATCGTCTTCGAGACCCCTGAAGGTGGGACTCATTTGGATCGACGCCCACGCAGATTTCAACACCCCCGAGACGACCCTGAGCGGATGGCTGGGCGGCATGCCTGTCTCCGTGGCCGCCGGAAGAAGCCTTCTCCGTCTGCGTTTCCAGGCAGGTTTGGATCCGCCCATATCCACACGGAATATCATCATGATGGGGTTGAGAGACGTGGACCCCCTCGAACAGGTCCTGGTGGACGAGTCAAACATCGAGACCATCTCCACCGAGGAGATGCTCCAGAGGTCCCCCCGCATGCTGCAGGTCCTCCAGCGGTTGTCCGAGCGAGTCGACGTGCTCTATCTGCATATCGACCTCGATATTCTGGACGCCACGGAGATACCAGGGAGCTTCTTCGAGGTTTCTGGTGGACCCACCGCGGCTCAGCTCGCCGGGCCCGTTCGTTTCCTGATGCGGAATCCAAAGGTGGGAGCTCTGGGGATCGCCTCCTTTCCCACGGCCGAGGAGGGCCGGGCCAGGAGCATGGAATCGACGATGACCCTGATCCGTGCAGCGATGACGGGCCTCAGTGAGCGCCAGTCCTCATCCCCCTGGCCCCCCGAATAATTCCATTCGACCAATAACATCGCAAGTTGACCACGAGTTGGGGGTACTGGTATTGAT
>CAZWVF010000101.1:0-4786 GCA_964637695.1 uncultured Gemmatimonadota bacterium
TATTCACTCACACCCGACTGGAGCAGACCGGCAGCCGATCCGACTTCGAAATTGATACCGATCCATTCGCTGTCATCCAGCTCTGTGAGGGTCGTTCCGTAGGTGGAAAAGATCTCGGCGGTCTTCGATTTCAGCAGATCGAGGTGCAGGGCCGTCTTCTCCGCAGATTCCTCATTCTGTCCCTCAATCCAGGTTGACAGCCGGCGCGTCGCGGCCATTACCCGTTCCTCCACTCGTGTTTCGGTTCTTGCTGCAGGGGCAGGCACATCCGGGACCTCGGACACCACCATAAATGGATTAATGCGGGCGTTCTTGCGGAATATGACGCCGTATCCCGGAATGTGCTGTGTGCGTGCTTCACCTCCGAAGTATGCACCCCTTCCGGAAACATAGATACGGAAGTTCCCTTCATCTTCAGCTTCAAAGGCAGCGTCGATAATCTCGGCCATTATTGTGATCTGATCCTTCAGTACCGGATTGACGTTTTCACTGCCGCGTGAAACCTTGATGGCATTCAGAGCCCGATCTTTTTCTGAGGGGCCGCCGAGTGCGCTCTGCTCGATACTGAGAGTGATATTGTCTTCATCGCTGTCGTTCTGCTCGAAGATGAAGGTTATGGATTCACCCGGGGCAGCCTGGTGGAGGGTGTGCCCGTAGGTGGCCATTACATCCTTCAATGTGTTGACCAGCCTGTTCTCCAGTGCAGATCTCCACTCTTCGATCCGTTCCGCCAGTTCCTGTGCTTTCTTTGCAGCCTCTTCCTGCTCAGCCTGACGCTCCACCTCGGTTTGCTCTTCTTGAGCTCCCGCACCTGTTTCGGTGCGACGGAGTGTTCTGTCGGTGCGCTGGATCAGAAGCTGTTCCAGCGCCTTATTCTGGGCCTGAAGCTGAATCACCAGGTTCTCACCCTCACCCCGGTAGAAGGTTGAGAGAAGATTGGAGGTCCTTATCGGCCAGTGGATAGTGAAGAGGTAGCCGTAACCGGTCATGTAGAAGCCGGAGACCTTTCCCCGGGAGGTGGAGTAGGCGAGCGGCAGGGCTGCGATATTGAATACATCCCCGGTCACACGATAGGTAGTTACCAGGCCCGGTTCGCCTGCTTCCCCCTGTTCGGTCAGCTCTTCGGGCAGTTCGGGTGCTTCGACACCGGCAAGAGCGGTCTGGATTATCCGGGACATGATGCGGATTTCGGGAGGCTGATCCTGCTCCTCGTTAATCACCCATGCCGGTTCACCGAAGTAAACAGACTCATAGTCATCTCTCCAGGTGTCTGCCTGCTGAGCACCGGCTGCAGTTGAGAGAGCGACCATCAGCAACAGGGCCGCGGAGAGGGATATCATAATTTTTACCTTTGTGTATTCAGCTTTCATGGCAATCACTTCCTTTCCTGGTACTCGTCCCGCTGCAGCAGGGCGGCCAGGATGGCATTGGTCTTCTGTAGTTCACTTCCGGTGATGTCGTAAAGTTCCTGGTATGCAGCAGCCAGTATGTCGAGACGCTGACCGTACAGATCCATCTGAGTGAAGGCGTTGTTTACAGCGGTGAGTACCGAGCCGGTTATGGCGGCATCGCGCTCGTCGAGCTGCTGCTCGAGCGTTGCCATCATCACCTGGCGGTCCTGCAGACGTGTGCTGCGAACCAGCCCGTCGATGTAGGCGGCCATCTCTTCCATGCCCCAGGTGAATTCTTCCCGGGTTATCGGCTGCGGCGACTCAACAGGTTCGCCGGCCGTATCTTCAGACACGGATAGCATGGTGGAGCTCTTCTCCATTGCAGTCGATCCGAATCCTACCTCCAGTACCCCATCGGGCCCTATCTGGAAGCGGAGAACCGAAATGGCGATCACCATTACAACTACCAGAGAGGCGGCGGCAACAGCGGGCCGCAGCAGTGAGCCGAGTCCCAGCGAACCCAGTTCGTCCACCCAGCGCCTGACAGTGGTTATGAAACCGGCAGGCTCCGAAACATAGACCAGCCGCGGAGCATTGACCACATTCGGCCAGTCACCGAGCAGTTCCCTGCCGCCGGTCAGTATCTCGTATTCCCGCCGGCAATTCTCACAGGTGGCCAGATGAGTTCTGACTCCGGCCAGTTCGTGCGGATCTCCCTCTTCGTAAAGCAGGTTGATCAACAGCTCTTCTCGACGTTCGCATAGGGTACTCATTTTATGCCTCCGACAGATTCCTGGACCGCATTTCAAAGCCGGTACGCTCCAGGTTCTCCTTCATCGCTCTGAGAGCGTGGTAGAGCCGCGACTTCACGGTTCCCTCGGGAATTTCAAGGACTTCCGCGATCTCGCGGAAAGTCAGTTCCTGGTATTCCTTGAGCAGGATCACGATACGTTGCTCCTCCGGGAGGCCGACCAGCAGTCTGCGGACCAGCTCCTCCCGCTCATGGGCGTTAAGGCTGTCATCGGTTCGGGCCTTTTCGTCGGCAACCCTGTCCTGGACGTAAATTTTCTCGCCCGAACCCGTTGTGTAGTAATCGTGCAGTGAAACCATCGGAAGGCGTTTCCGCTTCAGATGGTCCTTGCACAGGTTGATGGCTATCCGGTAGAGCCAGGTGCTGAACGATCCCTGATGCGTGTACCTCCTGATCGATTTCAGAACCCGGATGAACGTGTCCTGTACCAGGTCTTCTGCCAGTGTGGCGTTCCCGACATACTTGTATATGAAGTTGTAGAGAGGTTTCTCCCATCTCCATACAAGCATGTTGAAGGCTGACGGGTCCCCATCCCGGCATGCCTGGATCAGACGTGCCTCTTCAGGGGTTCCACGCTCCACCACTTCTGTTTCCTGTTCTCTAAGGTCGACGCTCATCTATACCCGGTATCGGATTGCTCGTCCTGTCAAACGGACTCGCGATCCTGTAATACGGATTGCCTTCCTTTACTTTCACCTTCTACAGACTTTCAACGAAGTGATATCTAATTAGTTGATACTATTTTCATGCAGAAACGTTTCTTTGCATCGATCTCTGCGTCAGTCTTCGGAATCACTTGTGCAACGTACGGTTAGTACGTCTCCGCGCGATTCCTTGACTTCCTTGATCTCGCTGAAAAGCTGTCGCTTCTGCCATGAAAATCACTCTTACTTTATAGCCGAAAAGGGAAATTGACCTTACCTTCTCTGGAGCAGATATGGCGCGGCTGGAATATTCCGGCTGACGATCAATGTAACTGACAGTGCAAGGAGCAGCTAAATGTCAAAGGTGAAGCCATCCGAAGTTCACGACATTCTGAGCAGCCACATCCTGGCGGATGGTTACCCGATCGTGCTCGATCTGGAGCGGAGCACTCCCTTCACGATATACGACAGCCGGGAGGGAAGGGAATACCTCGATTTCTTCACCTTCTTTGGTTCCGCTCCCTTTGGAACGAACCATCCAAAGCTGAACAACCCCGAATTCCTTGATAAGATAGGGCGGGTGGCCGTCAACAAGCCGAGCAACTCCGATCTTTACACGGTTGAAATGGCCGAACTGGTCAGGACGATGTCGAGGGTGGCCATTCCGGATTACCTTCCACACCTCTTCCTGGTTTCGGGCGGAGCGCTGGCCGTGGAAAACGCCCTGAAGGTGGCATTCGACTGGAAGGTCAGGAAGAACCTGGAAAAGGGAAAGGATGAGCTCGGATCGCAGGTCATCCACTTCAAATATGCCTTCCACGGACGTTCCGGTTACACCCTGAGCCTTACCAACACTGCCGATCCCCGGAAATACCAGTATTTTCCGATGTTCGACTGGCCTCGTATCGATCCACCTGTATTCACATTCCCGGTTGACGAGCAGGCCGCACGTGCGGCCGATGACAAGGCCCTGCAGGCGGTCGAACAGGCGTTTAATGATAATCCCGATGATATCGCGTCGGTGATCATCGAACCGATAATGGCCGAGGGGGGCGACATGCATCTTACGGCATATTTCCTCCAGGGGCTGAAGGATCTCTGTGACCGATATGAAGCGGTTTTCATTCTGGATGAAGTGCAGACCGGTATCGCTCTGACAGGCGAAATGTGGTGCCACCAGGCGCTGGCAGTGGTACCCGACATTATAGCATTCGGCAAAAAGACCCAGGTGTGCGGCATACTGGCCGGGCCGAAGATAGACGAAGTGAAGTTGAACTGCTTCACGGAATCGAGCAGGATCAATTCGACCTTCGGGGGCAACCTCGTTGATATGGTGCGCTTTACGAGGATCCTCGAGATCATAGAGGAGGATAACCTGGTGGAGAATGCCAGGAATGTCGGGAGATACCTGCTCGACAGGCTGGTGCAGATGCAGAGCGAGTTCCAGTCGGTCGGCAACGCTCGCGGAAGAGGCCTGATGTGTGCCTTCGACCTGCCGGACAGCGAAACCCGTGACGCCTTCCTGAATGATGCTCTGGCCGCCGGAATGCTCATTCTGGGTTGCGGAACCCGGTCGGTGCGTTTCCGTCCCCCCCTGCAGACAACCAGTGAACACGTGGATAACGGGATGAAAGTGATCGAGAAGATCCTGGTTAAATGAGAGACAGATTCAAATTATCGAAAAGGGATGCTGATATTACAGCTCTGCGGCTCGAGCATTTCACCGCGATGCTGGAGACTGTGCTGGTCTTTGCCATCTTCTACCTGATCCAGCAGTGGCTGGCAGCGCGCGGCTGGTTCGAGCGTGCTCTCGAAATGCCGGGGTCGCTGGGTGCCATCACCACTCACCTGGGGTGGATCGTCGCCACTCTTCTCGGGCTATTCGCTCTTCCCGTATTTCTCAGATGGATCTCTGAGGGGAGGAAGTTGAGCGGATTCGG
>CAZWVF010000102.1:0-4750 GCA_964637695.1 uncultured Gemmatimonadota bacterium
TCCACATCGCAGGCGAGCATGACTATCCGGCGAGCTCTCGCGCGGAGCTTGTCACTGACAGGACGAAGGTCGACCATCAATCTTCCATAGGTTTTCCCCAGCCTGACGAAGGCAGCCGTTGTGAGCATATTAAGTACCATCTTGGTGGCGGTTCCGGCCTTGAGGCGGGTCGATCCGGCTACCAGCTCCGGACCCACTACCGGATTGATTACAACGTCGGCCTCAACATCGGGCAACCCTTCGGGATTACAGGTGAAATAGATGGTCTCCAGACCGGCCGCTTTAGCTCTCCTGAGCGCCCCCACCACATAGGGCGTCCTTGTGCTCGCCGTGATCCCCACTACGACATCACCCTCCACAGCGCCGGCATCGCGCAGATCGTGCCAGCCCTGCTCTTCCTCATCCTCCAGTCCTTCACTCGATCTGAGGAGTGCGGGGGGACCTCCTGCAATTATCCCTTTGACCAGGTCCGGATCGGTACCGAATGTCGGCGGACATTCACTTGCGTCGAGAACTCCCAGCCTCCCACTGGTTCCCGCCCCGATATAGAAGAGTTTTCCACCCCGCCGCAGGGCGGCAACTATCAGCTCAACAGCCTCTTCAATGGCTGGCAGTACCTCCCTGACGGCTTCTGCTACTGCTGCATCCTCGCTGTTCATGGCCAGCAGCAGATCCGCCGTTTCCATCGTATCGAGAGGGAAGGCCTCCGGCTGCAACGCCTCGGTCACCAGCCAGTCAAGTTGATCGGCAAGCTGGCGGAGATATTGCCTGTCCTGGTCCACGGCGGCCCGGTTGAGGCTACTTCCGCCTGGTGCGGACCTGGGGGGAGATCGCCTGCCATTCAACCAGCAGCGGCGCGGCAACGAAAATGGAGGAATATGTCCCGATGATCACTCCGGCCATCAGGGCGAAGGCGAAGTCGTGTATAACCGATCCACCTGCTATCCAGAGGATGAAAACCACAAGGAAGGTTGTCACCGAGGTGACGATAGTTCTGCTGAGGGTCTCATTGATAGCCCTGTTGAGAATCCAGTCGTACTTTTCCTGGCGATACCTCTTCAGATCCTCGCGGATCCTGTCGAGCACGACGATGGTATCATTCAGTGAATATCCTACGATCGTCATCAACGCTCCGACTATCACCAGGCTGATCTCGATATTCATGACGCTGAAGAGTCCGAGCACCAGCAATACGTCGTGAAAGAGCGTCATGACGCTGACCACCGCAAAGCGGAGTTCGAACCGCCACGAGATATAGATGAGAATTCCCAGCATGGCCCACAGTACCGCCCATATGGCTTTTGTACGCAGTTCGGCTCCCACCTTCGGACCCACCTCTTCGACGGAACGTATGGTCAGCGGGTTGTTCTGGAATGTCTGAGCGAGGAATGTCTGAATCTGATCGGCCGACTCCTGGCCGACTCCCGCCTCAAGTTCCTCAATGCGGATGATATAGTTGCCCGCTTCATCTATATCCCGGGTTACCTCCGGTGTCTGCTGCGTGGTTTCGGCTATCACCTGCCGCAGCTCCCCGATGTCAACCGGTTCCTCAAAGGCGATCCGCATCATCAGCCCGCCCTTGAAATCGATCGAGTAATTTGGACCGCCGTGCATGATAAGGCTGATAATGCCCACCAGTATAAATGCGGCCGAAACGATGTACGCAGAACGCCGGATCTTGAGAAAATCGTAATCAGCGTTGACGAAGAGATCCACGTGGCGAACTCCTTAAATGCTCAGCCCTTTGACTGCTGCCCGGTCCAACCTGGTGTCGAACATGAGCCGCGTGACTATCAGAGCGGTGAAAACAGAAGAGACGATACCTACCGAAAGGGTAAGAGCGAAGCCCCGCAGGGGCCCCGTGCCGAACTGGTAAAGTACGAGTGCCGTTATCAGCGTCGTGATGTTGGCGTCGAGGATCGCGCTGGTTGCATTGGCATAACCGGCATCGACTGCGGCCCGGACCGTTTTGCCCGCTCGCAGCTCCTCCTTGATACGATCGTAGATAAGCACGTTCGCATCCACCGCCATGCCCATGGTCAGGATGATTCCGGCAATACCGGGAACGGTCAGAGTGAAGTGGAAGCCTGCGAGTACCGCCAGAATGAAGAGCACGTTCAGTAAAAGTGCCGTATCGGCGATAACACCGGAACCCCTGTAGTAGGCGATCATGAACATGATAACCATCAGGAGCCCGACCAGTGCCGACATCGTACCCGATCGGATCGAGTCGGCACCCAGGCTGGGTCCGACTGTCCGCTCTTCAATGATTTCGGCGGGTGCGGGAAGGGCACCCGAACGCAGCGTGATTGCAACGTTGCGAGCCTCCTCCATCTCACCCAGGCCGGTAATGCGCGAATTCGCTCCCAGTGCACTCTCGATGACCGGCGCTATCGCCACGCGACCATCCAGCATGATCGCCATACGGTTACCGATGTTCACCCGTGTGATCCGCCGGATAATCCGTCCCCCCTCTGTCGTCAGACGGAAGCTTACGATGGGCCGGCCTGCGGCATCAGGATCCTGCGGTCCACCGATGGTTACCTGTGCATCTTCCAGATTATCACCGGTGACCACTGGAGATGCCTCGGTGAAATAGAGCTCTCTGTAACTGGGACCATCGGGAATCGAAAAGCGCTCGTCGGTCCACATCGCCCAGTGGACTTCAGTGTCAGGCGGGATGAGCGATCTGATCCGGGGAAGGGCGAATATGCTGTCCACCCACGCCATCCTGCTCTCATCGGCCCACAGAACTTCAGGCGTGGCAGGGTTGGCGAGCAGGAAGAGGCTCAACGGCTGTTCCGGTATCGAGGTTGAGTCTATCCCCGCAGCGGTGCTATCGAGACCTACGATACCCATGAGATCCGGAGATTCCTGCATTACAAGGTGAAGTCCGATTTTTTCGCGGTCTATTTCTCCCGATACCAGACCTTCATAAAGAACACGGTTCATCCTGTTTATCAGGTCTACCACCAGCTCACCCGGCTTCAACAGATTGTAACTGAGCACCGCCGTGCGTCCCACCAGGTCGCGTGCGGCTTCAGGATTGTCTATACCGGCCAGCTGAACGACCACCCGGTTGTTGCCCTGTCTCTGGATCACAGGCTCCGAAACCCCATACTGGTCGATACGGTTCCGGATGATGCTCAGAAAACGTTCCTGGGCGTCACCGCGACCCTCAGGCGGAATGGAATCGAGATCGATCTCCATAACAAGGTGCATACCGCCGCGCAGGTCGAGACCGAGCCTGATCGCCTTCGATTCGAGCGATTTCCATGCCCGAGGATCTTCCTGCTTAAGTTGATCGCGCTGCTCCTGGCCCATCATGACCATGCGGATTGTCGGCAGCAGCGAAAAGAGTGAAATCACGACAAGAACTATGACGAGCCAAATACGGAATCGATTGTCCCTCTTCACGCTTTGATATTCCTTACCTTTCAGGGGTTGGGGGCAGGGAACTATTCTCTTCCCGCAGAGCGACGAAAATTACCTTTGCGCCAACTGAGTGTCAACCACGTGCCGAGGGGATTTGTCATCCAGCCCGATTTCAGGGTATCTTCCGCTGATGCGATTCTACCTTCTGTTCAGGTCGCTGCTCCGTCCCGTGCTGAGGGCATGGAGCGGCCTTCATCTCACCGGAGAGGACTCTATTCCGACCGAAGGCGGCCTCGTTGTTGTAATCAATCACCGCTCATATCTCGATCCGTTCCTTCTGGCGGCAGCTTTTCCCCGGCCGATTTCCTTCCTGGCCACGGCAGAGGCGTTCCGCCCTGTATTGCAGCGACTCTTACTCAAAAAACTCGGCTGCATAAAATTGAGAAGGTACTGTCCCGATCCGATTGCCATACGGAGGGTTCTGAGAACTCTCGATAGAGGGGGGGTGGTCGGACTCTTTCCCGAAGGAGAGCGATCGTGGGATGGCGGACCGTCACCCGTTCTGCCCGGGGTGGCAAGATTGCTGATTCTGGCAGGCAAGCCGGTGGTCGCTGTCAACCTGTCCGGATCGTACCGCCTCTGGCCGCGCTGGGGCTGGGGTCCGCGCCGCGCGTCCGTCTCTCTGGATGCCGGCACGCCGATGATCCCGCAAAATGAAAAGGAAACTGAACTGTGGCTTGTTGAATCACTGGCAACCCACCCATCACCTCCCTCTAACCGCAACTACAGCGCCGCTGACCTGGGCCGTCTGCTCTGGCGCTGCCCCTCCTGCGGCTCACCCAACGCCCTTCGTGGAAAGCGCGCAGGACTGGTCTTCTGTCTCAAATGCGACAGGAAGGGACAGCTTTACAGCGGAACACATCTCAGCTGGGACGGCAGCTCAGTACACCCGTTGAGAACGTGGGCGCGGGTTGTGGCCCTGGGCGTCCAGGAGCGCCGTGCCTTCGCACTGCCGGGACCGGACCCGGTTCGCAGGTGGCCCTTTCTGCGTCTTTCCGACGGCAGGGGGGATGAACCGCTTACCCAGCGGGGCAAGGGTGAGGCGGTCCTTACACCCAGCGCCCTCGTGCTGAGAGCACGGCACTGGCGTGCCTATCTGCCCGCCGAAACCATCAGATCCGTCACGGTTGAAGGGAGCCATAAGCTGCAGGTGGCAACTGTGAGGAGGATCTACGAATTGAGATACAGGCGCGGCAGTCCCAGGGGCCCCCGCACGCATCTCGAAGCGTGGCTGGATACGCGGGGTATTACGTACCGCCGCGGCTGACCTGTTTGTCTGGAAACCGTCCTTTTGCGCAATCTCTGCGTCAGTCTG
>CAZWVF010000103.1:0-4746 GCA_964637695.1 uncultured Gemmatimonadota bacterium
CAATACCGCCAGATACTCGATGAAGGGTTTGCGGTCAATCCCCTCCCCCCTGCCCGGGACCAGCCCGCCAAACGGGGAAGAAAGAAGAAGAGTAAGGCCAGAAACTTAATGGAGCGCTTGAGGGATTACCAGGATGAAGTGCTTATGTTCATGAACGATTTCTCGGTACCCTTTGATAATAACAGGGCTGAGCGGGATCTGCGTATGGTGAAGGTACAGCAGAAAATATCCGGGACGTTCCGCAGCTGGGAAGGGGCCCATATCTTCTGCCGCATCCGCAGCTATATCTCCTCCGTCAGGAAAAACCGTATGCCGGTCATCCAGGCGATAAAGGAAGCCTTCGAGGGTCGACCGTTCATGCCAAGGCCTGTGCCACCCTGACAACCTTAACCATTTTCTTCTGTTCCGGCGCTTACCGTTAATACTATCGTTCTATGAAGGCAGTGGCGATGCTTGGACCTGAGTAGTTACGATATATCTTTTGATCCAATAGGAGATGTTTTGCAACTGATGAATCGAATTCTAAAAAAAATTGTTGAGGCACTAACCAAGCGATATTTCCTCAATCTTGTGAATAGAGCCTACTCACAGAAGGGCTGTGAGGAACACCTCACCATTCAGAGATGGGCTCGGATCTGGTACGGTTTAAACCAAACTCAACAATACAAAAAGAAACTCGCTGATCTTATTATCTCCTTTCTCTACCAAGCCCAGATTGAACTATTCCGGCAGGGTCATGATCTCCTCCTAGGCAAATCTCCTATCGGATTCGATGATCTTCACATCACTTGTCGGTCGTCAGATGTGAACTCCGGGGTGGTCTATTTGTACGGATTTAGTGATAACCTGACCTTCTTCGATCTCTATCGCCAACATATCGAGGAAGGAACAACGGTTCTCGATGTCGGCGCCAATCTGGGTATTCACACTGCAGTGTTATCTAGATGTATAGGCGAACAAGGTCAGGTGATAGCTTATGAACCTGTCGGCCGTATTTTCGACCGGCTACAGAGAACCATCCAGTTGAATAACCTGACAAATGTCAGTTGTAGAAACATTGGAATCGGGGACATACCTGGAACGATTGGATTTAATGATAAGGAAGGAGATTTCAATATCGGGAAGGCTCGAATCCAGACAGATGCAGAAACTTCTATACCACTCACCACCATTGATAAAGAGGCTGCCGGATTTTCCGAACGGGTAAGCCTGATCAAGGTGGATGTGGAAGGATTTGAACGACAAGTTTTAAAGGGCGCAGAATACACTTTGCAGCAGCATAGACCAGTAGTGGTTTGTGAGTTCAATCCAGATAACTATCCATTCTGGGACCTTTTGGATTTGATACCGTTTAAAGCGGATTACTACCAGGTTTCTTATTCATACTGGGAGCAACTGATACCGATTCATCCCGACCACTTTTCCGAGACGGCCGACCTCCTGATAGTTCCAAAATGAACTCATCAATGCATATTTGGTTCTCATTAATCTATCTTCCCAATAATGAGCAGTAGTGAGAATGCCGTGAGATCTCGACAGATTCGCCCTTCAATACCAGTCGTTCTGACCATTGCTGGTTCTGATTCCGGTGGAGGAGCTGGGATCCAGGCTGATCTGAAAACTTTCCATTAATTCGGTGTTTATGGTATTTCGGTGATAACTGCCTTGACTGCCCAGAGCACTCATAGAGTGAGTACGATTCATATCCCCCACCTGAGTTTATCGTCGAGCAGTACCTTGCGGTGATTGAGAGTATAGCCATCGATGCGATCAAAACTGGTATACTTACTACACAGTCGATCATCATTGCCCTTGCCGACACATTCATTGAACATCCATCGACCAACCTGATTGTCTATCCGGATGCGGTGCAGGCTCTGATCGGGTGGATCCTGCCCTTGGCCTGCCTGCTGATATCGAGTCTCCTTGAAGCCGCCATGCTTCTGGATAATGAGTCCATCGGCAACGTGGAGGAGATGGTTCTGACTGCAGAAAGGATTGCGGAACTCGGAACAGGAACTGTCCTTGTGAAAGGTGGAAATCTTCCGGGTGAGGACGATGCCGAGGATGTTTTTTCGACGGCACCTCTGTTGTGGAGTTCCGTTGTATGCGCCTCGATCAGAAACATACGCACTGGACCGGATGCATAGTGTCGGCGGCCATCACGGTGGAGCTCGCCAGGGGATCGTCGTTGCTCGACGTGGTAGACGCGACCAAGCGATTCGTCACCGAAGCCATCCGACACGCGCCAGGGTTCGGCCGGGGAGTCGGGCCACTGAACCATTATGTATAAGTCGACACGGAACCAGATTGATCCCGTTTAAAAGGAAGGACCCCCGATCAGGTGAGTCCCCATTTTCCGAAAGACCGCTACACCCTGAACACTATCGTCACCGGTACAGCGCAATTGATCCGTCTGATCGTCGTGCTCTGGTTGACTCCGATACTCCTCAGCGGGTTGGGACTTGAGGGATACGGGATATGGGTTCTCCTCTTCGCCCTCGTGGAGTATTCTGAGTTCCTGACCTTTGGGATCGGCACTTCCTTCGGGCGCTTCATCGCCGAGGCGCATGGATCCGGTGACAGAGAGGAAGTTTCCCGAGTTGTATCCACAGGCATACTCTTTTATCTGGGGATCTCATTTCTGATCCTTCTCCTCTGGTTCATCGGGCTTCCCCTTTGGAAGAAAGTACTCTATACGGTCATCGAACCAGGGTATCACGACACGTTTCTGCTCATCCTTGTCGCCTACATCCTCCGGAACATCGGCACTCCGTATCGGGCACTCATTAACGGTCTGCAACGGATGGAATTCACCAGCGCGGTTCTAGTTACGTTCCATATTACGATCGCGGCTGGTTTCTTATATGTCATCAACGGTGATGGGGGCATTCACGAGCTGGCGACCGTCTGGTTGGTCTGCTCTGCCCTGAACTTGATTCTCCTGTTCATCATTGGACACTGTCTCTATCCCTCCCTGAGCGTGTGTCCCCGCAACGTGAAACTGAAGACCTTTGACAGGTTGCGCAGGTTTGGTTTCAAGGTCTATGCTACGGCCCTAGCCGAGACAGGGAATCGGACATCCGACAAGCTCATTCTGGGGGTAGTGCTCGGCGGGGGAGGAGCGGCGGCCGCCGCACTCTACGACGTCGGCATGAAATTGGCTGGACTACTGCTAATGGTCCCGGCTGCCGTAATTCCACCCTTGGTTCCCGCTATCGCTTCTGATCCGAGCCCGGAGAGCCTCCGGATCATCCTGGAGAAGGGACTCCGCCTGCTCGGTGTGCTGGCTATCCCTAGCGCGATTATCCTCATTGCCCACGCTCCCGATATCATCGCGGTCTGGGCCGGGCTCGAAGACGTGACTACGAGCGGTACGGTAGCGCGCATCCTTGTCACGGCAACGCTGGCTTTCGTGATCTCCAACCTCTTCTCAGCTGTAGCCCGCGGTCTGGGTGATCCCACAGTCGAGATGCACTATTCCATTTTCAAACTGGGTCTGAATCTCGTCCTCAGCATCACGTTTGCTCTGCTGTTCGGTCTGATCGGTGTGGCTGCAGCGACACTTATCGCTTCCATCATTGCCTACGGTGGCCTTCTGATATCGCTGGTCCATCGCTACCGGCTGCTCTCGTTCCGTCGTCTGGTAAAGATCCTTCTGCTCTGGCCGGGCCTGATCTCTCTGTGCACAGCAGGAATCGGCAAGGTGCTTTTCCAGGATGCAGGGAGCGGCTGGTCGCATCTTCTGCCGGCACTCTTCTTCGAATATGCAGTGGCGGCACTGCTATTATTCGCGACAGGTTATCTGAGACCACTCCAGACCTCCCGGAGTAACAGCTCGTTATGAACGTTCTTTTCGTGAGGCATATGAATCCAAATTTACCGACGATCACCGAATATATCGTGCAGAGATTCCAATCGCTCGGTTACCAATTACAGGTCTTAGAATACTGTGATCACACTCTTCCCGGACGGTTTGTGCAGCGTTTCCGGTTTTCTTGACGATATTGTGTCTCGGCCGGGAGAGGGCCGTCGCCATCAACGGAGCAATAATCAACGCGACAGACTAGTGTCATGTCAATCAACAAGTGTCGGATATAGACGGTAGAGCTTTATCCGGGCATCCTCGGTCGTAAACTGCCAGTTGACTGTGGCGTTCTTGTTATCCCTGTATTCCTGCCAGGCCCGGACTTCTTTCCGGACAATGTCGATATCGCTGATTCTTCTATTCAGGCACTGCCCCATCAGCACTCTCAATTCAATCTCGGCCATGTTCAGCCAGCTGCCATGCTTGGGAGTATACACAAACTCGAACCGATCCCATAAGGCCTTGGCTTTCTCCGGACGAAACACTTCATAGAGAGATCCGGGCTCATGCGTTTCCCTCTCAGGGGCTCACAGGCCAGGAAGATGTTGCACACACCGCACCGCCTGTACTCATAGTCGTACTTTGCCGGCTGTCCCGGCGATACCGGGATGGGAACTCTCGTCTCGGCGATCAGTTGTTTCGGGGACTCGTCCATACAGATGACCGGATACAGGGGATCGAACGGGCGCTTGTAAACGTCCAGCACCATTTCCATATGCGCAACAAAGCTGCCATTCTGCTTCGGTGGGATCACCCATCCTTTCTGCTGCCAGGGCTTGATTTCGTTTTCTGTAGATACCCACGGGCAAGCCCGTGGCACTTGTTCAATATTCAAACTTCGTTTGACCTGAATCCTGGCGGCCTTGCCATTCCACGTA
>CAZWVF010000104.1:0-4369 GCA_964637695.1 uncultured Gemmatimonadota bacterium
AGACACCGGGAACCCTCTGACAGAGATTCCACACATGGCTCGAATCGAGATCCGCACGGATCATAGTGTGGATCCGCTGCGATGCTCCGGCCAGGCGCAGCGACTGAAGTTCTTGACTGCGGGGGTATATCTATCGTACTTTAATAAAGTACGAGTAAATTAGTCCTATATTAGATTCAATCAGGAGTTCTCATGCTGACCCTTACCAAAGCATCGGGATACGGGATACTCGCTCTCGGGTATCTCGACGACAAGCCTGAAGGAACCGTTGTCAGCACCAAGGAGATATCAGAGGTGTTCGGCATGCCGAGCGAACTGCTGGCCAAGGTGCTTCAGAGGCTCAGCAAGACAGGCCTGCTCAGGGCTCACCAGGGACGAGGCGGGGGTTATTCACTGGCACGACCAATCGGGGCGATAAGCGTTACAGATGTCATTGAAGCAATCGAGGGACCAATAGTCGTGTCGGTCTGTCTCAAGGGGGGAAGTGACGAGCATTGCGAGAAATTCGAGTTCTGTGAAATCAAGTCGCCGATTGAGCATGTTCAGAACCGGCTGATAGATCTTTTCAATTCGATTTCGGTGGATCAGATAACCGAGGACATACTCGAATGTCCCGAGAAGACCTACCTTTCAGTATCCCGATTCTGATCTGATTCAGAGCAATAACGTCGCCGCGGGACTGACGGCCGGTGCATCCTCTCCAAGATGCACGGTCTGATTGAGCAGAACCAGTTGCCACACGCCATCTGAACTGCGGCACATCACCGTGATAGAGCTGTTATCGACCTGGAAGCGGTATCTGTCGGTAATACTCAGGTCAAAGAGGTTGCAGACGGCACCTCTTACAGGGCCCGAATGCGAGAATATCACGACGGTCTCACCCCGATGAGCCTCCGCGATGGCTTCGAGACATGCCCATGAACGATCCCGCATCTGCCGGAGTGATTCACCTCCCCCACGCGGGTAATCAGCCTCATCATTTTCCCATTCTTCCAGTTCTCCGGGGAACTCCTCCCTGACCTCCTCAACCGTTTTGCTCTCCCATCTTCCGTAGCTGCACTCCCTCAGGGCTTTATCGGGTTTAACAGGTATTGCCAGCTCATGCCCGACGGCCTCGGCCATCTCACTTGCCCTGAGCAGGTCACTTGTATAGATGACTGCCGGATTCCAGCTGCGCAGTGCATTGATCACGGCCGGGATGGCTGCACGGCCCGCCTCATTCAGCGGTCTGTCGGAGTGCCCCTGGAAACGATATTCGTTATTGAAGTCTGTTACTCCGTGACGTACCAGGACCAGATATGTGGAGTCGGCCACCTTATTTACCATCGTTCTCCTCTATGTAATGCCTGCAGAGATCTGTCAGCATGCAGTTCCGGCAATCTGGCTTGCGGGCGCTGCATACCTGCCTGCCGTGAAAGATCAGCGTATTTGAGAAAGCGTACCATATCTCCTCCGGCAGCAGATCGTTCAGGTCGTATTCAATCCTGACGGGGTCGGTGTTGTCGGTCAATCCGAGTCTCAGGCTCAACCTCTTTACATGCGTATCGACGGTTATACCGGGAATTCCCCACGCTCCCCCGCGAATGCAGTTGGCGGTTTTCCGGCCGATACCAGGCAGCGAAGTCAGGGCATCCATCTCACGGGGAACTTCTCCACCATGTTCATTGGCGATGACCGTGCATGCCCCCTGGATCGATTTGGCCTTCTGGTGGAAGAAACCGGTTGGGCGGATCAATTCCTCCAGCTCTTCGATATCCGCCTCGGCGTAATCGCGTGCCGCCGGATACCTCCTGAAAAGTGCCGGCGTGACAGTATTGACCCTCTCATCGGTACATTGGGCTGAAAGGATCGTCGAGACCATGAGTTCCATAGGCGACCTGTGATTCAGAGCCACTGCGGCGCCCGGATGACGTTCGCTGAGGCGCCGGGCGATCTCGAGGGCCCGTTTCCTGCGCTCTTCCAGCTTTTCTCCGGCAAAGGGCCTTTTCATTCCAACCATCCCCGTTATCCTCCACGTCGCCTGCTGTTTGGGATCAATGCACATTACTAAACTGGTTCCCGTCCGGAAACCGTTAGTCTGAATGATTGAAGATTATTCCGGGTTGTGAGATACTACTGTTGATCTCTCCTCTGAAATTAATGGTGCAGAAGATAGAGACACTAAACAGCTCGTTGAGGGAAATCGTCTAAACTTTGAGGATAATGGCCGATTCAAAACGAAATAACAGTTCCCCCGAAGGGAATGCCCAGCTCACCGATGACGAGCTGATACGCCGCTGCCTGGAGAACCGTCCGGAGGCTTACCGCGTACTCGTCGAACGCTACTGGTCAATGGTTTACAGTGTTGTGCGGCGGATCACGCGCAGCCATGACGATGCGGTCGATGTTACCCAGGAAGCATTTGTGCGTGCGTACGAGCACCTCTCTGGATTCGCGCAGGACAGCAAGTTCTCGACCTGGCTGCTCCGGGTGGCCACCAACTACGCCCTCGACCAGCAGCGCAGGCAGCGTGCCCGACAGCGCCTGCAGGTGCACGTGCCTGTTACGGGATACACGCCTCCTACTGACGCACCGGCAATAGCTAAAGAGACAGAGAGCCGGCTTGCAGAGATTCTCCACACCCTGACTCATCATCAGAGATTGTGCCTCGTTCTGAAAGTGGTGCACGGAATGAACACCTCGGAAGTGGCAGGTATCCTCGGCTGTTCAGAGGGTACTGTAAGAGTACACCTGCACCAGGCGAGAAAGACCCTTCGAGACAGATGGGACGGTTGGAGATCGTGAACGCTCACAGCCGCAGATTACGAGCCCCGCAGGGTCTTTCCTTCGGCTGCCGCTACGTTCAGCGTTCCCTGAACCAGCTGGGGGAAGATGCGCTCTCCTTCCCGCTGGTCTCACGCCACCTTATGGAATGTCCTGCCTGCCGGGCACACAGGCGCAGAATTTCAAAGGTGGACATCGCCCTGCTGAAGACTCTGAAGCATGAGACACCCCCCTTTTTCGAGGGAAGGTGGGAAGCGATCCGCTCGAACCTGAATATCCCCCCGGAGAGTGAAGAGAAGAGCGAAGCACGTCCCTTCCTGCAGTTCAACAGCCGGCTCATTGCGGCCGTTATCGGACTGGCAACACTCATGGGTGCCGCCTGGTCGGTGGACCACAGGCATCCGGCCGATGAAACAGCACTCGCTTTCGCGCCTACCGTTGCTGTCACAGCGGCTTTTGTTGAGGGAGAAAAAGTCACCGTCGCGGTCGAGACTGAAGATGATGAAGCTGGTGCGCTCTATGTGTGGCTCGGACCTGAAATCAACGATCCAGCACCCAGGGAGGACAGGTAATGAACCGGCACAATATCCGGAATATTACACTCCCCCTTCTGCGATCCCTGATAGTCGGAGCGGTACTGGCAGGCAGTATCCCGCTTGAGGCGGCTGCTGCCGATACACCGGAGTCTCACGAGGAAAAGCGGGAGGGATCTGCGGCGTTTACTCTCAACCGGATTCGTCTCTATGTCGTCTACGCCCGCCAGGGTGAAGCCCGCGTTACACTGCCGTTGCTGAACGGTCACCACTCCGACGAAGTTATCAACGATGCGGTTGATAACACGATCAAAGCCCTCGACTACATCAGGAAGCAGTACTCCTTCTCCGATCTGGAAGTTGTGTACCAGTCCCCCTATCTGCTCCAGCTGATCCACGCCAGGGGAGGGGGATACGAATACAAACTGAACCCTGAAGAGGGGGGAGTGGCGTACTCGGCCGGGACATACGAAGGTGTCCTGCATGCAAAGACGGAGAGTGGTCGGCTCAATATGGAGCTGGGTGTTCTGCGGCAGCAGGAACAGGTCTTCAACGTTTCCCTGAAGCTGACTCCGGGACGTTCCCTGGTAGTCGGTTACGGTCTCCCGGGAGGCGACGCCCTCTTTGCCGTTATTACTGTTGATGCCCCCGAATCAGCTCCTCAGCCGGCCCTGGCATCTGAGAGCGGCAGCGATAACGAACGCATCTACATGCAGTGGGATATTCCTCCACGTCTGATTCACTCTCCACAGCCTGTATATCCCGAGATCGCCTTTCGGGCTGGTGTTGAGGGAACAGTTACACTTCACGTGGTGATCAGAATCGACGGTTCGGTGGAAAATGTGACGGTGGCGCATGCCTCACCCAGTGAGATATTCAGTGAAGCTGCGAGAAAGGCTGTCCTGGAGTGGAGGTATGAATCTGCAAGGGTAGGTGGTGAATCCGTCAAGGCCCTCTGCAGTCAGACCATCCGATTCGTGCTTTCAGACGATAGTCAGCCCTTTTCCCGGATACCGTTCTAGTGTCATGTCAGGTGACAAACGTCGGCACCGAGAGTGATGCCGGGCCCGGCC
>CAZWVF010000105.1:0-4215 GCA_964637695.1 uncultured Gemmatimonadota bacterium
CAGAGAGTCAGTCTCTTCTACAGGGAACTGCAGGAACGAATAAATGCCCTGCCCGGTGTACTCGATGCTTCTCTGACAACCGCACTGCCTGCAGGATATGTCGGATGGAGCAGGGGGCTCTACGTTGAAGGTACGGAACCGCCGCCACCCGGACAGGGTGAGTTCTTCACTCATGCCGTCATCTCTCCGGGATACTTCTCCTCATTCAGGATCCCCATGGTCAGGGGGAGAGAGTTCAACGAGCAGGACGCGATTGAAGGTTCGCAGCCCGTAATCATCATAAATGCGGCTTTTGCCGAAAAGTACTGGCCCGATGGTGATCCCATCGGCAAAAGGATAAGTTACGGCTCTCAGCCCGATCCGGAAGCAGAGTGGATGGAAGTGGTCGGAGTGGCTGCCAATACCTACAACTCGGGATACACTAATCCTGTCAGGCCCGGCATATACAGGCCGCACTCCCAATATGTGCTTACCAGCATGAATCTTGTTCTGCGAAGCTCATCTGATCCACTCGATCTGGTTGATAATGTCCGAGCTGAAATCTGGGCCATCGATCCGAATCTGCCGCTTGATAATATCCAGACCATGAAACAGATAATAATGCAGCAGGACTGGGACCAGTATCTGTTCACTTACATGTTCAGTGTTTTTTCCCTGATCGCTCTGCTCCTGGCCTCGATTGGAGTATATGGAGTCGTCTCCTATTCAGTGGCCCAGCGGTCACGGGAGTTCGGCATCAGGATGGCACTTGGAGCCGGACCGGGCAAAGTTGTCCGGCTTGTTGTCAGACAGGGTGTTATTCTATCTTTCTTCGGACTTTCCGCCGGCATCATCATAGCACTGCTGGTTATGAAATTCGTTTCGAGTGTCCTCTTCGGTGTAAATCCGACAGATATGGCGGTTTATACCATCGCAACAATTTCCATGGGCATAGTTGTATTAACAGCAAGTTACCTGCCGGCCCGCCGTGCAACCAATGTCGACCCTGTCGACGCTCTGCGTATTGAGTAGCCATCTGCTGATGGCCGCTTGACTCACTCCTGAAAACATTGGAACATGGGTCTAATTTGCCGGGATGGAAGTTTGCCCTGAAAACGAACACCCGGCCCTGCTCTTGATTCTCTGAGGAGGTCTATTGATGCCCAATCCTTCCGCTGCAATCAGATCCGGACGCATCGCAACGTCCCTGCTGTTGGTGATCTCCGCGACATGGCTCATCAGCGCCTGTTCAAGTGACAGCTCAACCGGGAATGGCGGTCCCGCAACCGGTGAACTGGATTTCCTGGAGATATACGACCCGGCCACCAATACCTGGACCTCGGGTGAACCGATTCCACTGGCCAGGAGCGAATCTGTTTCAGCAGTGTACAATAGCAAATTATATGTAGTCGGCGGACTGAACTACCGGTCGGAAGATGTATACAGTGAGATTCATATCTATGATCCCACAGCAAATTCCTGGACGCTGGGAAGCAACTATATGCCGACGCCGCGGTACGGTGCGGCTGCAGGTGTCATAGACGGCAAGCTGTATGTGGCTGGTGGGGAATCATCCACCGGTAATGTGAACGTGCTTGAAGTATACGATTTCGCTTCAGACTCGTGGGATACATCGAAACAGCCAATGCCGACTGCACGCAGGTGGGCGGTCGGGGGCGTTATCGACGGCAAATTCTACGTGGTCGGCGGTTACACAAGTCAGGATACGAACATATTGGAGATATACGATCCTGCAACCGATACATGGGATCAGACCAGGACCGATATGACGACCGCTCACGGACAGGCGGCAGGCGGGGTGATTGACGGCAAGCTTTACGTAGCAGGAGGGTACCTGCCTTCAGAAACTCTTACAGGAGCGCTGGAGATCTACGATCCTGCAGCCGACAGTTGGACAGCAGGTGCGGTAATGGGGGTAATCAGGGGGGAGACGGCAGATGGAGTCATCTCGGGTAAACTCTACGTTGTCGGTGGAGAACGACAGAACGATATAATTGCTGCGACACTGGAGGTTTACGATCCGCTTACCAATTCCTGGTCCACTCTGGCAGGAATGCCCAATGCCAGAGCCGAGGCCACAGCCGAGGTGATAAACGGCAAGCTGTACGTTGTAGGGGGATATCGCTGATAATCGGAGTGCTCCGGTCCCGTAAGGCCGGGCCCTGAAGAACCAGCCGATATCCCTGACTTCATCCTTTGAAAGGAAGAATCAGCCATGCGCTGTAATACGCTGAGATTTCTGTGGAAATGCACATTCGTGTACCTGTGCGCATCATTAATCATCACGATGCCGTTGATGGCCGGCAGAGCTAGCTCGCAAAGTGTCCTGGGAGAGGGCCAGACAGATGCTTCAGCGATGCAGGTGTTCAGCCGCGAGGACGCAGATGCCATCGTAACCCTTCAGGATGCGATCAGAGTAGCACTTGATGAATCGTTCGATTTCTACCAGCTCAAGGAGCGGTACCTCCAGATCTCCTACGGCCTGGAAGCTGCGAAAAGAAGACTCAGGACCAATGTCTATCTGAACAACACGATCCCGAGCATCGCCCAGGCGGACAAGGCCTCTCTGGGTACCGACCGCTCCGGCAATCCCGAACTCTTTTTTGCCAGACAGAGTGTCTCCTACCTTTACACAGCTCTGAAGGTCGAACAGCCGCTGCCGACCAACGGAAAAATCACACTGGGTACCAGAATCCTGGGATATGATCAGGTTCTTGAACAGTTCACAGGGAGTCCTGCCGAGATAAGATCCATCCAGCCCCGTTTATGGCTGGAGTATACCCAGCCGCTTTTTCAGTACAACACAATCAAAGGACAGCTGCGCACGGCGGAACTGGATTATGAAAGCCTCGAGCTCAGTTATACAGAGGCTGAAATTCGCCGAATAAACAAGATAACCAGGCAGTTCTACGAGCTTTTCAGCAGCCAGCGGTATCTGGAGGTTGCAGAACGGATCTACCAGCAGAGCGACATAAACTACCAGACCGCCCGGGTCAGATACGAATCGGGTCTGATCTCCGAGCTGGATCAATTGAGTCTCAAGGTGACAAGGGCAAACAGCTTCGACCGTCTGGAGAGTGCCCGCAGTGAACTGGAGAAACAGCAGAACAACTTCAACCGCCTGGCAGGTATACCGCTTTCGGAACGGGTCTGGGCAGAAGTGGTTACAGAGTACCGTCCGATATCGGTGGATCTGGACCGGGCCCTTCAGCTGGCACAGCAGAACCGCTCCGATATCAGGCAGGTGGAGATAGATATGGAGCGGTCCGATCTGGAATTGAGGCAGATAGCTGCCGATGGCAAACCCGATTTTCAACTCAACATCGCCTACGACCTTACTGGAAACTCGGCACGTTCGGCACTGAGCGCGGCAGACAGCTGGTCAAATCACTTCGGCGAAGCGTTCGCCGGCGGGAACTGGAATCCGAATACCAACGTGAGCCTGACCCTTCGATTACCGATATTCGACTGGGGGCTCAATGCTTCGAATGTGAACAGACAGCTCTCCTCAATGAGGGTTCAGCAGAGAGAACTCGAAGAGGTCCGCAGGGATCTGCAGAGGGATGTAGAGAACAGGGTGAGCGCTGCCCAGAGCGCCATGAGGCGACTCGAGAGACAGGTGGGGAACCTGCCCATTGCAGAGACCAATTACCAGATCAGCCAGACCAGGTTCGGAAGAGGAGAGATATCATCCACAGAATTGCTGATGGCACAGCAGCTCTTCATCGAAACGCAGAGGCTCTTCACGAATGCGTTCATTGAGTTTGAAACAGCCAAGGCCGATCTGCGGGAGATAACGATGTGGGATTGGGAGAACGACCGTCCAGTTTCCCGGCGTACAGATCCTCCCAGACCATTTGTGAAGGGACAGAACAATTATTGATCATTTTAGAAGGAGATTACCGGGAATAAGATTGGCTAAAGAGCCTGTCCGACAAACCCCCTCCTGAGATGACATAGCCTGTTCGTACCATGGAGCAGTGCAAAAAGGAGGCTCCATGGGTTACAACTTTCTTCCCTACGACCAGAACCAGCTGTATCTGCTCCCGCCATCGATCAACGAATGGGTACCGGAGGAGAGTCTGCCCCGGTTCGTCGACGAGGTGGTGGAAACGCTGAACATGAAGGGTCGGCTGCAGAGTCTCTACGAGAGATACCGTGCCGATGGGTGGGGACGGGCGGCCTATCACCCGAAGATGATGGTCAAGGTGCTCA
>CAZWVF010000106.1:0-4038 GCA_964637695.1 uncultured Gemmatimonadota bacterium
CAGCCCGTGATTTGAGAGCAAAACGTGCAATTTGAGCCCTCACCGAGAACCGGAATAGAGCATTTGCAAATTTCCTGCTATCCATTATCCCTGTTTCGTGCCCCCTGCCCCGTCTTCTGGTGTTTGCGCACACCTGGAATGCCCACCGACACTAGAATTCACCCGTACCTCCACCAGGGGGAGTCTGATCAAGGAAGATTTATTCGCGGGCTCAGGAATTCAGGGAGTTCTCTGCTACCTTGAGCATCTCCGGCGGGGGCCGGATGTATGGTATCAGCGGCTCACCGGGGTGCCACTCGATGTGCCGCAGTATCTTGTCCACCACCGGCGGGTCAGTGATGAAACTGATGATCCGCATCTCGGTCCCACAGTCAGGACACAGGAGAGGATCCTCAACATATACCTTCTTGATGAGCCGGGCCCACCGGATGCGCCGCTGTCGCTCGAACGGTGTCGGCTCTTCCAGGACCGGAATCCACACCGAACTACGACTATCTTCAGCACTCTGCCCCTGAGACCGTCGGAGCCTTGACGCATTGGCATAAGCTCCGTAGTAGATAACCTGCCGTTCACGCACATCGGGAATGTGCACGATGAGCCTGGAGATGAACTCCAGGGCCTCCATAACTAGGGGAGTATTATCCTCGGAAGAGAGAGGAAAGATGGTTACAGAACCCTCCTGTGGGTTGTAGCGCATCCTCTCCAGAGATAGCGGCGCCCGCAGCAGGTAGCGTGCTATGTGCTCAAGCAACTCCCGATTGTCGGGTTTAATAGCCTGGCCGACATAGACATCGAAACCTGAATGCCGCCACGAGCGGATCAGCTCCATGCGCTCTGCCCTCAGCAGTTCCCGCTCTCTGAGGAAGACGATACCTGTTGATGGAAGCGCTTGAACAACCGGAGACTGAAACAGTAGAACTTGTTAACTGATCCTCAGAGGCAGGCTGGGAGACTTTTACAGAAAGAAAGTTGCACAACTGAGCAGGGCCAATTGGTATCCGGGAACAGGGCCATCTTTTTGCCAACCCTGCCGTTCGAGGGCTACGCTTTATACACCACGAGGAAGGACTCTACTACCCGATTATTCAGGGCCCCTTTCTATTTTAATAATATCGGTTAATTAAAATAACATATTGACAATATCCAGGATTGGAATTAGCATCTTAATAATTCCAATTTATGAGATAATTTAGAATAAAGGCCGGGTATTTCATGCAGAGAACCACTGGAACCTATGTTGTCACACTAGTGGCGGATGAATCAGTTCGGGCATTTGTGCCCAATCCTCTTCCACCCGATCCAATGCTATCTTTACATCCAGAGGACTATGAGATCCTTGAGGTTGCTAATCGGAATCTTGGGAAACTGGATGGCGTGATACCTTCCCTTAACATCCCTCTCCTCACATATATGTACGTTCGTAAAGAAGCCGTCCTCTCATCACAGATTGAGGGGACTCAGTCCTCACTCTCTGATCTGCTTCTGCATGAAAGTGAACACCGACCTGGTGTACCGCTGGATGATGTTCAGGAGGTTTCCAACTATGTTGCCGCTATGGATTGGGGATTGCAGCGGATTCGCGAAGGATTCCCTATCTCAAATCGACTGATACGGGAAATCCACCAGATACTTCTCAGCAAGGGCCGTGGCAGCACAAAGAATCCAGGAGAATTCAGAAAAAGTCAGAACTGGTTAGGAGGCACCCGGCCCGGAAATGCACGGTTTGTGCCTCCGCCATGGGATCAGGCAGAAAAATGCATGGGTGATCTGGAGAAGTTCATTCATGATGTTCCACAGCGAACATCACCACTCATCAAGTCTGCCCTGGCTCATGTCCAATTCGAGGCGATCCACCCGTTCCTGGATGGCAATGGGCGCATTGGCCGATTACTCATCACTCTCATTCTTTGCAGTGAAGGCGTCCTATCGGAACCAGTTCTCTACCTGAGTCTATTCTTCAAGCAGCACCGAGAAGAATACTACACACAGCTGAATAAGGTGAGAACAGAGGGTGATTGGGAATCATGGGTCCGATTCTATCTCGAAGGAATAAATGATACTGCGGTCCAGGCGATTCGAGCAGCTAATGAGATCCAGACACTTTTCCTGAAGAACGAAGGATTGCTTTCCAAACAGCAACGAACGGCCGGTTCATCCCTTAAAGTACATGCGCATCTGCAAAAGCGACCAATCGTATCAATTAAAGACGTAGCTGATAACACAGGGCTGGCATTTCAAAGTGCACTAACCACACTGGAACGATTGAGCGACCTGGGAATCGTTGAAGAGATTACTGGAAAGCAGAGAAACCGAATCTATACATATAGTGCGTATCTGGATCTTCTTGATGAAGGAACAGAACCGCTCCGATAAGGGTGTCCCCCCGAATAATCCCGTCTCTCGCCAAAATTCCATCCAAGTTGATCCTGAAGCTGTTCCAACGCAGCGTACTCTGGAATGGTGCACCAGGGTACATCGTCGTTAAATTGATCCCGGAGGAAAGGTTCAATTCTGCTGAAACAGATTTTATGGATGATTACCCCACAAATTATAAAAAGGTGCCCATGCCCGGCTACCAGATGCTGGTGAGGGGCGAGGTACTTCGAGGGCGATTTCCAGAAAGCTACACACCGCATCTACCACGATATCCGGCGGCCATCGCATCTGGAGGTGACGGTGCTGAGCAAATAGAAGGTATTCCTATGTAATCACAAGAGTTTAATAACCTGATTCTCAAAGAACTCCTTCACGTCATCCCAATCGATGTCCACCAGCATATCAGGCATGGGTTCCCGGTCAGCTTCCTCAAACCAGGTCAGACTCTTCATCAGGTGATATCTGTTCCAGTCGATGCTCGAATCACGGCTCTCCAACTGGTCGAGGAGCACCGAGAGGCCGGGAGCCTGCTGCAGGTAGCAATAGAGGTCGATGAAATCCTTTCGACTCCCCCTGCCACCTATCGCGATGATCTTGAGGATCGCAATATCACGAGGATCTCCAACCGTCAGGCCTCGATACCGGACACTTTTATTAATCAGGGGAGCCTCAAGCCCGAGAAAACTAAGTCTGACTTCGTTCACGAAGACGTGAATTGTGCGCCTGGCCCGCCCGGTGACCTGTACCTGACCCAGCATGGTCAGATCGGACAGCAGATCGTCGACCTCGAATTCATCAAAGTGGAAGAAATCCAGATCTTCACTGACACGATGACCGAAATGAAGAGCAAGACCGGTACCACCACAGAGTGTCCATCCCTCCAGCACTGATCCTTTAACCAGTTCAGCTACCAGATCCCACGCCTGCGCACTGAGTACTTTGGGGTGCATTACCGTCCCCTCCTCAGAACGAGTTTCCAGAAAGATTGTGTCCTGGCATCGATCCCCTTCCCCTTCAAGACCTCAGCAACTCGCTCCAACCCGTAATAAGCCACTGCCATCTGGATCTGTTCGAGATTTCCCTCCATCAATATTCGTTTGAGCACCCATACCGGATGAGTGCCAAGATCCTCCTCTGTCAGTTTTCTGTCCCAAAACAGATTCTGCACCTTCTCAAGCAAGTGACGGCTTATCGGTCTCCTGTGAGATGTCAACCAGTGCCCTTGAGTTTGCTTGCGGGGCAGGAATCTGATCTCAAGATCAGCATCGAGAGCCTCGGCGATGTTTCGCAAGGTTGAGAATGAGTAACCGTCCCAGCCTCCCTCGTACCTGTGCATCGTGGGAGCACTGGTACCCGCTTTTCGAGCCAGCTCCTGCAGACTCAGGCCCCTCTGCTTTCGGATTGATCGGATCTGAGTGCCGATTGGTATTGGCATGTGTTCATATTCTTTTGTCATGCTTATAATTTATCATATATGATAATATATGTAAACACGGAAGCGTAGGGTCTTCCCCGTATCTCATGATTCAGTTTCCAAGTTGCCATGCTCATAGAAGCATCGGTTTGCTACACCAATGCCACGCATTTGAAATATCAGTATCTCTTTACTTCAGCCGTTTCTTAAGCTCCCCGATTATCAGATCCCTGTCAAGAAGCACACTG
>CAZWVF010000107.1:0-3946 GCA_964637695.1 uncultured Gemmatimonadota bacterium
TCCCAAGATTCTTGCAGATACCGCTTCCAGTCAGCAATCAGAGGCATTCAATCCCGGTATTGGATCTCACTATGCAACGCAAACGTGATAACGATCTTGTACATTGGCCTCGATGTCCAATGTATTGGATGGTGCTTTCTTTCGACAGCGATAGACAGGTTCGATGGATAGTTCATAAACCGCTCTTTAAATGAACACACTTCATGCAGAAGACCGTATGCCGATTACCTTTCGCGTGAACAGGGTGGTCACGATCAGCGCAAACAATCAAGTGTGGCGACCCGTAAAAACGCCAGTAAGGAGATGATGGCTTCATGAGCGCGGAGTATGATATGCTGAACAGTATATCTACCCATCCAAACCAACGGTCACAGCCCTGAAGCTTGACATTCTGGGGGCTCAGGCGGACACTCACGCATAATCACAACAGGTCTTATAAGGAAAGCACCTTCAAGTCTACAATATACACAGGAACCAGATACTCACATGTTAGCACCACATAGAACCAAATCAATGTTGCCTTCCATATTTCAATTGTATATACTATGTTTATCCATTGGAGGGTAACAGCATGATCACCAAAGTGCAGAAATGGGGCAATAGCCAAGGTCTTCGCATCAGCAAGGAACTCCTATCTATTGCTGACATCGAAGTTGGAGATGCCGTGGATGTTGCTGTCCGTGATGGTGTCCTGGTTGTAACACCTGTAAATCGGGTCAGAGGCACACGGAATCTGGCTCAACTCGTGAAGGGTATAGTGAAGGGCTACAAGCCAGAGGAACTTGATTGGGGGCAACCAGTCGGGCGCGAGGTCTGGTAGATGGCGGCCTATATACCAAAAAAGGGAGACTTTGTCGTCGTCACATTCAATCCACAATCTGGCCACGAGCAGCGTGGACGCCGCCCGGCCCTCGTTATAAGCAATGACTTATTCAACAAGCACACAGGCCTCTGTATTGCTTGTCCGATAACTAATACCAAGCGTGATTACCCCTTCCACATCGTTATCCCCGAAAACCAAGATGTGACCGGGTATGTCATGGTCGAGCAGGTTAAATCACTTGACTTTCGAGCCCGTAAGGTCAAGGGCATTGGGAAGGCACCTGAGTCAATCCTTCAAGAAGCTCTCGCACTTCTTGACGCTTGCATTTTCTAGATGGGTGCTAACACCTATGAGGCCCCCTGCTGTCAACAAGTAAACGTCTTCCATCGTCCGCCTTTCGGCGTCTCCAGGCAGGATCACATCCGTCATCCCGACTTCGTTTCACATGGGTGCAAGGACTGACGGTCCTGCACCAAACACACATCGTGACTACCGGATAGAAGGCCTGGTGCACTCTTACGAACTCGAAGACTTTTTGGGAATCGAGCCGGTCTCCTGAGCGAACCAGGCCGCGGCTTTTGACAGAATCTCCCGCTCGATCTTCAGCTGACGATTCTCACGACGCAGCCGACCCATTTCCTCCTTATCTCCAGTAGTGAACCCGTCGTTGCGCAGCCCTACATCCAGATCCGCCTGCTTCACCCAGCCGCGGATCGTCTCGCAGGAGGGTTCGAACTCCTGCGCCAACTCAGTAACCGATCTACCTGCTCTCGCCAGCTCAATGATCTGCTGCCGGAACTCCGGTGGATATGGTGGTCTTGTTCTCGGCATTGTAGACTCCTTTCATTCCAAGCCTTAAGGTATCCACACCACCGGGGCAACTCCATATTTGCCAGGCGCCGGAGAGAACCGATCTTTGTACCAGACGGTTCTCGAGCGGCCGTGACTTCAATGCCATATGTATTATCCTGTCTGTTGCCTGCCGGTTCACCATCAAGGATATATCACTGGGCATTCAACATTGTCCGAATCACCCTTTCCAGTTTCATCCGCTCGTCTTCTATGACATCAATCGGTGAACGAGGCCGGTAGAGAGGATGGGGGGTCTGCTCCCATAATCGCTGCCGTTCGATCAGTTCGGCACGCAGATCACCAGGGTGTTCGATCCCCGACTCGAACAGCTCGTCACGCCAGATAAGCCATCGTCTGTGTAGTTCACTACGCAGCTTCTTTTCCTCCACTCCAATCCCAAATTCTTTCCAATCCGCCGTAAAAACCACACTCCCATCAGGATAGAACTGCCGTGAAACCAGATCGGCGTACCCCTCCTGTTCCCAGTGTTCCGTGGATGTATTCACTTCGAACAGGAATGGACATGATTTCCACCGTTGAATGAAGGATTTTCGATCCGCCAGAATCGACGCCGACCATGAGCAGATGATCTCCTTCTCCTCGACCAGGAATTGAAAGAGATTCTTTAATGCGGTAAGAAGGTTTTTCGCTCTGCTCTGATCCCTCTCGATCACTTCACTCGGAAACCATACATAGAGGAAGAGACGCAGATCGTATTCGTGCACAGCTGCAATGGGAACTACCTGATCCCTTGTCAGAAAGTCAAGAAACAGCTTTACATCCTGGCATTGTTGTCTGACCCTGATCTCTTTCAGGCCCTTCTCCTCCAGCCAGACTCTGAATGCATTAACAATATCCATCTGCCGCCTGATGAATTCGTCCATGTCTACCTGGGTCTGCAGGCCCGCTTCAGGGTTCGCTCCCCCTCCTTCAGCCCTGCCGGGCTCCAGCGGCCAGACGGGATCGGCGAACACTTCCGAATCATCGTGTACCAGGTTCTCCAGCCGAAGCACGACTCCGTTCTCGTCGCTCCACTCGGTTTCCATCATGTTGATGATCTCCCGCCCCTTTTCACGGGTAAATCCCGCCACTGCATCTATGATCAGGATCAGATCACTACCGTCACGGGCGGTTATGCCACCGGCCGGCGAATTTGCGGCGAGCAGAAACGGATATGCCGATGAAGACGCCAACTCCCAACCGTGTGACGTGACCTCTCTGACCATCTTCCGGGACAGTTCTCCACGCTCATCGAAGAGCATGGTGATGACTCTTCCAGGCGGTTTGGCGAAAGTGTCTCCCCCCGCGTTCATGTTACCCGTCGAAAGCATCCTCACCAGATCATCCTTGCTGGAATAGAGCGAGATGCCCACTTCCATGGCCGCATCTCCCATGACCAGGCAGCTCCATTCCCGGCCGTCGGGAAGACACGCCTGTACGAGCTTCGAAGCCGGGAACCAGGTCCACGGCCGCGCCCGGTAAAACGCCGCGGCGGCCCGGTGAAGGGTACCGATCCATTCCTCAGAGAGCCCCCATCCCGCCCAGGTCTTAGGCGGCTGCACGCCGGGGTAGTCCTCATTGCCCCAGAAATGCGATTTGACGAAATTGGCACAGGTGTCGAGCCCCGTGAGGGCGAGGGCAGAGGTGACCGCGATATCATCGGGGTCCAAGAGGTTTCTCAGACAGTCGGCAACATCATCGTACCGTACCCGGATATCGGCTGGCGAGAAGTGATTTTTCGCCATCGTTTCACGGATCCCCCGGGCCAGCTCGGCCGCGATATCCTCCGCTTCGGCCGAGGGCCTGGTGAGCATTTCGGCATGGATCGGATGAACCCCGGCGGTGACGAGCAGGACCGCCGGGCGGGCGTCCGGTTCTTCGTCGATGAAGGTGTGGACCGGTACGATCTCGGCCTGCCAGACCGGCTCGGACGCGGCGGCCTCGGGATCCGGAGCCGGCAGCCCCATTCTGGTCCAGGATCCGGCCTTCTCGTCCCGTCCTAGGCAGCAGTTCTTGTACTTGCGTCCCGAACCGCAGGGGCAGGGATCGTTACGGCCGACAGTCATGGTTCTTCACACCTCATTTTCAAACCAGCTTGATGAATACAACCGGTGCACAACACCATCTCCGTCCCTGATGGTCATTCAATTGCCTGCCGGCAGAGCCGCAGATTCTCAGCGGCGAGATCATCATCCGGGTCCATCTCGACAGCGCGGGTCAGATTCCACTCCGCGTCCAATGGTTTGATGTCAAGGGCTTCTCTCACCAACC
>CAZWVF010000108.1:0-1545 GCA_964637695.1 uncultured Gemmatimonadota bacterium
CTGAGAACTGTGCCAAACTGCGACTATCCAGACTGTCTGGCGGCGTACCCGATAGAAGAAACGGTATGGTTGGATAACCACCTCCCGATGGGGAAGGTCTGGAAACTCGGGCAAATGCCGACCAGATTCAGGGAATTGCTCAAGGCGGCGCAGTTTCTTTTCAGCGCGCTTTCGGAAACGGCGGGCTGCCTCGGGATTGTCCCGGCGAATATAGGTGATGGCATCCAGGAATTCGCGGCGCGCGGTAGGTGTAAATCTGATGCGCATCCTTACTCCTCATTAAGCATTAGATCAGCTTCCCCTAACACTGCATCAAGGGAATAGCCTTTTCCCACCCGTATCTCGCGGTCACCTTGAGCCAGTGCTTTGAGAATCCTGCGTTCTTCCTCCGATTCCTCATAGGCGGTAACGCTCAGCATAACAGCCGACGCCCGGCCACGTTGTGTGATGATGACAGGCTCTCGGGAAGAGCGAACACGCTTGAGGACGGCGGCTGCATGCTGTCGCAGATCAGAGATCGGTACAATGTCCGGTATTTTACCCATGATATTGCTCCGTTAGAGGTACAATTAAACGTACAATATATTGATGCTGATGATAAATCACAAAAGGAAAAGACAGGCAATTCGATTAGTTCACCACGAATGAGTTTACTGTCATGCCAGGTGACTGCCCTGGCGAGACTCTTTGTCAAGCCGTCAGAGTTTATATCTCGGCGGGAAGTTTACTTAAACTGATTTCTTGCAGGTCTACCTTCTTACTTGCGTTATCAATGTCGATTCCAACCAGATTGCCATCTGAGTCATAATCCAGAGCTACGCCCTCAGAGATCTCTCTAGTTTCCACACCTGGCTTGGAAGATAAGTCTATGTAAAGAGTGTCTGTTTCTTTGTAGTAATTGAGCTTCATTTCTTGAATCCTCTGTCTGGGAATGCGTTATATGAGGAGTGCGTCTGGCCGTTCTTTAGCGATGTGCAGTTATTATAACGATGCATGATTTGGTGCTCGTCCTCCCTGGTCCACAGAAGCATCTGCTTCAGCTGGAATGAATTCAGATACTATAGTATGGTCTGCGATATGCGCCTATCCCGGATCCTTGATGATTAACAAACAGGACTTAATCTTGATGAACGGGGACAAAGTCAATCTGGCCATTCAGCTGAAGGTGTCACTGGAGGATATCGATCCTCCGATCTGGCGGCGGCTGCTTATGCCGGGTAATGCCAGCCTCGAGGACCTGCACTGGACCATCCAGCAGGTGATGGGGTGGTTGAATTATCACCTTCACGAATTCCATATCGGGGAACGCAGAGTGGGTCGCCCGGATTACAGCGACGATTTCTGGCTGGACGACCCGCGACCTCCCCTGGAGGATGCGCGCTCAATCACCCTTATGAGCCTTCTGAGCGAAGAGGTGGCTGAGTTCGGCTATAGGTACGACTTCGGAGATGACTGGAACCTCAGTATCCAGCTTGAACGGGCGATCGAGGTGGATGAGCCTCTCGCAGCTCCCGAATGTCTGGAAGGGGAGCGGGCGGGCCCGCC
>CAZWVF010000108.1:1645-3685 GCA_964637695.1 uncultured Gemmatimonadota bacterium
CCCGCCCGACTCCGATCCTTTCGCAGACTGGTCGGCTCATCTTTTCACAGTCGAGCGCCGGCAGTTTATCCTAGTTGCCAATACTCCATCCCTGTACTCAGTGGTCATGCCCGGGAGGGGGGTCACAAGTGACAAGACTTTCCTTCGCCGCATGAGGGTTGAACTGCGAGGATTCTTGCAGATTGAAGGGTATGAGTATGTGTACCGAAAACTCGTTGAACCCGGTCTGGATAAGGTCTTGTTCTCAAAAGCGTTGAACAGATCCGTAACCGGTTCAATAAACGATCTGGTGTTCGGAGCGAAGTTTTTCATGACCGGGAACGAAATGCCTCTGTTCGAGGTGTCAGTCCTGTTGAACGAAACGCCGATGTCATACCTGGACTATAATCCGCGGGAGGCTTTCCGGTCTCTCACCGATGAGTATGTCAACCCTGATGGGGGGGAGGGGGAGAGAGTGCAATCAAGACGAGTGCCACGCAGTCCGGAAGAATGGCTCGAGGAGATCCGGGAGGCTTATGCGGATGCCATATCTGCGATCCCCTTCGAACGGCGCGTCAACCGCACGTTCGGAGAGCAGGAACTCTATCATCTGGCACCCTCGGTCGCCGTGAAGTTCCGGGGCCTGCGTTCTGATGAGACCAGTTTGAGACTGGCAACCGAGGCGGCCTTGAGCAGCTACGTGGCGAATATGGAGGAAGAACAAGAAGCACTGTCTGATCCCCGGCTGGCGTTTGCTTTCTGCTATCTTGCGAGTCACTATGGGTTGGATTTGGCAGGGGTCGCCACGATTGAAGACGTCATGGAATTCTTGGAAAATCACAAAGAGCGCATCGATGAGTCCGGCAGTCGTCCAGAACGTCCCGGGGGCAGATAATCACTCAGCAGATGGGATCGTAGCGATCAAAGGGCTGATTCGTTCTAAAGATGGGGTACCGCATGGAAGAGCACTCGTCACAAGATCGAGAACAGAAATCCGTTCTCAAGCGTCCGGTATCAGATCTTCCGCTCAGTGTTCGTACCAGGAACATCCTGCGAAGACACGAGATCACTACTATTGGAGAGCTTGTCTCTCACCCCGAGGAAGAAGTCCGGGGATGGTCGGACAGGGAGATGAAGGCCTTCAAGGAACTGGCGGAACTGGTACGTGAACTGGGATTGCGATTCGGGATGAAACGAAAGCAGGTCGAGGTCGCAGAGATCGCCGAAGCGATGGAGATTGAACGCATTGTAAACGAGTTCTATCTCGATTGTGATACCGGTGAAGTGGTGATCGTTCCAGAAGAAATACACCACGAAATATTATCTGATAAGGTTGATCCTGATGATATGTCGGATTGGGAGCGTGAACTCTTACCGATTGCCCTCGCCGTGGATGAGGATTCGAACCGGTATGCCTGGATTCCGACGATTGAAGCCAGAGAGATTTACGAATTGATGCAACGTTTCACTTCAGAGAGAGAAGATGAGGAACTCCAGCGCCTGCTCGCGGTTGCGCTCGATGGCAAGGGTGCCTTCGGTCGCTTCAGACGTGTGCTCGCAGATTATCCCGAGGAAAGGGAGGAGTGGTTCCGGAGAAAAGACGACGCCCTACACTTGATGGCTCGGGACTGGCTGTCATCACTGAAAGCAGGTATTGACTGATTGAACATATCCAGTACACAGGGCGGGGCGGCGGTTCATCGGCAGACGAGTCATGGTTAGCACCTTGTACATCAATGGAATGATCAAGCGAAGTCAATCCTGACTGAGTCTGTACGTCTTTACCTGAGTAATTAATGCTTAATATTAAGAATGTTAATCGTTTTTCAAATTGATTGCTGGATTGCTTCCGACCCGTCTCAGATTTCCCTCTGAGTGTACGTACCTAATGTCCTGCAAGATGTGCCGGTAGGGTAAGGACAAGGGTTTCTTTGACTGAGAAGAGTGTGGCCTTGAATAATGAGACCAATGTACTTCGGATGCTCAATCTGCTGCACTTTTCGCGATGGTTTTCCCGGCTGCATCAACCTCCGCTATGAACGTCCGTACTTCCTGAACCGC
>CAZWVF010000109.1:0-3619 GCA_964637695.1 uncultured Gemmatimonadota bacterium
TTAACACCGGTACAAGTGCAGGTCCGCCATGAAGAGGTGGCGGCGATGCTGGCTGATCGCCTCGCTTCCGGGAACATGGAAGTTGTCGCCACTGCTGTAATGCAGGACATCGAGCACTGTGCCGATTCGATGAGGACTAATTTCGCAGGCGGTCCGGATTACACGGTGGCTGTTCGTCCGGAGACCTGGGCCGGGTGGGGACAGTCCGACGAGTGGGTGGCTTCGCTATTCAGTGCCGCGGCCGAATACCAGCGTTCGAAACCATGGGCATACATCCATAATACACAGGTTATCCGTACGAGAGTGCCCGGAGGCGGCCGCTGGTTCTGCAGTGTGATGGGCAGTGCGCTGGGTGAGGCCGGGCTTCTGTTCTATTCCGAGCGCTCCGATCTGCTGCGGATGATCGATACATGGGACGAGGCTCTGCTTAAAAAAGCCCTTCACGGACTATCGGGCAGGGCGGTAACGCTCATTTATGACGAGGGCAGCAATCTTCCCCGCCCAATGTATAAAGAGGTCATGTCGGCAGGTTGGGAGGTGGCCTCCCCGTCCGCCTATCCACTGCTCCTCACGGTGAACACTGCTGCCGGCGGGATCACCGGCCGCGACGCCCGCGATCTGGTACTGATCATCCGGGCCGTGGCCAGGCTCACCCCCGAAAAGGGAAAGAAATTCCGCAGACCGAGAGAACTGGAGTGGCGTGATCCTGATACGGGTGTTGAACTCGCTGTTGAAGTACCCTTACCGCACAGAATCTGAGAATCATAGTTAGTTCGAGCGGAAGGAGAATCTGAAGTCCCGGAAGGCAGCGCTGGTGCTATGGCCTCTTCCCGTCTTTCAGATCCCTGTACTCCTAAATGATTGTGATTACATTTAATAGTCATTGACATGTACATAATTATAGTATTATAGTGCATAACCATGAACATTAATGAAATAGTGCTCGCGCAAAACCCGTGGTGGATAGATGCCCAAAAGCCACCTGCGCCTGATTACCGACGTGAGTTGCACGGGGTCGTTCTGAAACAGCTTGTCGATGTGTCTGATCGACGTGCTGTTGTGCTGCGTGGGCCACGCCAGGTGGGCAAAACCACTATCCTACGACAGATTATTGGTGATCTCCTTCAGGAAGGGTGGCCTCCACACAACATCCTGTATTTCGATTTTTCCGATGAGCGAATCACTAGCGACTTTGAGATTCATGAAGTTGTTGCAGCACGGCCTGAAGGACAGAATTCTGAACTTCCCGGATTACTTCTTTTCGATGAAGTCGGTAGAGCCAGGAACTGGGATCAGTGGTTGAAACGAATCGTTGACGAGCTGCAAGATCGTGTGGTTGTGACTGACTCTTCCTCAACCATTCTACGCTCAGGATCGATGGAGTCAGGTCTTGGACGATGGGATGAAGTAATACTCGAGGGTATGAATTATAGAGAGTTTCTTGGTGTGTATGCCGGCGATGAGTTATCCATGGATCAAGTAGCGAGTCGGCAGCCCCACCTGGCAGAAATCTATCTCCGTAATGGTGGTTTTCCAGAACATGCAAGGAACGAAAATATCCTTCAAGTGAGTGAACGATTAAGAGAAGATATAGTCGGTAAAGCTATCTTACAGGATCTTGTACGATATGGAGTCGATGTCCAGGGCGCAAAAAGGCTCTTTGTTTACCTTATTCAGAACAGTGGCTTGATCCTCAATGTATCTGATATTGCGAAAGAGATTGGAGGTCGTGATAGAAGATCGGTAAGTGATTGGGTCGAACTTCTCGAAGATACTCAGCTCGTTTACAGACTTGATCGGTATGCAACTTCCCCGGCTTCGAAACAAAAGTCCCATCCAAAGTATTATGCCAGTGACCATGGCTTGATAAATGCTCTTTCAGTAAGTCCGGTTGATGAGAACTCCGTTCGTGGAAAGGTAATTGAAGCTGTGGCATTCCGTCATCTTCGAGAGATTGCTCGAAGCATCAGCGCAGAACTCTATTTCTACCGGAATAACAAGGATGAAGAATGTGACTTCATATTAGCAGTGCCAGGACTGACCATTGCTGTTGAGGTGACATCATCGCGCAGAGTTCGTTCTGAAAAAATAGCCAAATTAGTAAAGCTGATAAATGCTGAAAAATGGGATCGAGGTGCATTACTTTATTCAGGATTTGATGCTCAAGAAATCGATGGAATTAAGGTGTTACCAGTGAGCCAATTCCTCATATCACCTCAGGCATCATTAGGGATATCAGAGTGAGTTCATTACAGATTCCCATTGGGAGCTCGGAGGGTATACAGCTCGAGTTCAAAGCTGCTGATGCCCTCACCCAATCATCGGTGATTGCCAGAGAAGCTGTTGGTATGCTCAATGAGCAAGGAGGTGATATCTGGATTGGAGTCCACGAAACCAATGGAATAGCGACAGAAATTGATCCTATCAATGATGCAATCTCAGCTACAGGTGCACTGAGAGACAGCCTGATCGATCTTATTGAACCAACACCATCAAATTCTGAGTTGACTGTTACTGTTGTTGATGATGTGACCTTGCATGTAATTCTGAAACCACAACAGCAACGAAAGCCATACGCACTGCTGAAAGGCGGTGCACGTCACTACATTCTTCGGGTTACAGATCGAAATAGACCCATGACTCGCCAGGAAATTGAACAAGCGTTTTTAGATGTCAGCAGGGACTCAGGATTTGAGATTGCCAGGCAGCGGATTTCAATAGTGAAGGATAGTCTCGTTAAAAAGGCAGCGGAAACGTTTTGGATACGATTTGAGCCATTATCAGAATGTGACATTGATCTGCAGGATTCCAGGTTAGAGATGTACCTGAGAGAAGCTGATGCTACTGGCAATCGGCAATATGGCTGGACATTCGTCATTCCAGATAAGCGCCCTGTTCTGTCTAAGGATAAGCTAGGCACAGGTGTTGAGAATTATATGGAGGTGAACATATTTCGAACCGGTGGGATTGAGTTAAATGGAAACATGGAAATGCTACATTGGAAGGGTGAGCCGAAGGAAATCTGGTCCTTAACCCTGATGGAGTATTGTGCGTCTGTTGCTCGGTTAGCAGGGAAGGTCTATATCAATCATACCGACCTTACACCAGAGGATACTGTGCTTGTCGATCTTGCGTTCATCAACATCGGCAAGTGGGGTTTAAAACCCGGTTCACCGCACAGCCTGAAATATATGATGGGTAAGATATCTCATTATTCTGAAATGAGAGATCTGATTTGGAATGAGCCGATTTCAGTCTCATTGAATGAGCTGGACAAATATCCTGACTATGTAACATACCGACTCGTCAGGCGTATTTATGAGGCATTTGGATATCGTGAAGAGGTGATCCCGAGTGAATATCATAGGGAAGAGAAGCGTATCATCTGGCCGGGTTAACAGAAATGGTATCTACAGATGGAGTTATGCAGGTACATTGGTTTCGTACAACCAATGACCTGACAGTAATCAATCTCCACTCGGTGGTAAACAAACACTGCAGGCATCGTACCTCTTTATTGCCTCGAATAATTGGATCGCAATCATACTTTTACTCAAATGGTGGCAGTCAGCACGGTTAATAGAAAACGAACTATCTGCATTATCGATCCAATCCCTTC
>CAZWVF010000110.1:0-3605 GCA_964637695.1 uncultured Gemmatimonadota bacterium
GACCGGCCGGTGGGCAGAAGCGCTTCTCCCGGCCGCCACTTCAGGTGCCGCAGGAACCGGAACACCTCGATCTGGAACAGCTTCCGCAGCACCGGCCAGTCCCACCCGAAGATCGGTTGCCAGGTGCAGTCCTCACTCCATCCGCCGCCAGTGATAATTCCATGCAGATGAGGGTGATAGCGGACGCCTTCTCCGAAGGTATGCCGGGCGATGATTAGCCCGGGGCTCACATCTTTATCCAGCAGTACCCGACAGTAAGTGAGAATGGTCCGATGGGCGGCTCTGCTCAGGTCGTTCAACAGCAACCGGTCGAAGCGGAAACAGGCCCGCAACATCTTCGGGATCGTGAAGACGACATGGTGGTGGGGGACCCGCTCGAGGCGTTCTTCCGGAAGCCAGAGAGCCCACTCCTGGGCCCGGCGGGCCTGGCAGCTGGGACACAGGCCGCGGATATGCGGTTGACCGCATATCCGCGGCATTTGCACGAAAACGCCAGCAGCCTCTCGTGACCGCATTCCGGACATCGGATCCGGGCAAATCCGCTCATCGGGTTGCCGCAATCAGGGAACTTCTCGACTACCCGCTCAGTGACCGACCGAAGAGCCCCGAAGGTGTGTTGGAACTCTTCCTCGTACACACCGAGAAAGGGCTCCCAGTGATCCTGGAAGAGTCGATAAAGGGGGCTTTTCGTGAAACGCCGCGGTTGATAGGTCACGTTCGCCTGAGCGGGGGCTGTTCATTCCAAGCTTTAAGGTATCCACGTTACCAGGGCAACTCCAGAATATCGGCGCTCCGTGGCCCGACCTCGATGAGGCCGAAGCCCGGGTACTTACGATGCAAACGAAGCTGCACCAATGGGCGAAGGCTGATCCTGGCCGACGCCAAGTGTGTCGACGGGATCACCTGCTTCAAAGGAATGAATGCGTGGAGAGCCGGATGCGGTGAAAGTCGCACGTCCGGTTCGGAGGGCGGGCCGGAGAATCCCATCTGTCGGGAGACAGACAGGGCGCTCCGGTCCGACCCCTACACGTACGTACCTACGTGGGCAGGGTTTCTGTACCTGGCCGTGGTGATCGACGTCTGGAGCCGCCGGGTCGCGGGGTGGGCGATGGCTGGCCACCTACGGACCGAGCTGGTGCTGCAGGCCCTGAACATGGCGATCCGGCAACGGAGGCCGGAGGGCGTGATCCATCATTCCGACCAGGGGAGTCAATACACCTCGATCGACTTCGGGTCGCGCTGCCGGGAGTTTGGCGTGCGCCCCTCGATGGGCTCGGTAGGGGATGCCTACGATAATGCGCTTTGTTAGTCGTTCTTTGCCACCCTGGAGTGTGAACTCATCGATCGGAGTGTCTTTCGTACCCGGATCGATGCACGCCTGGCGATTTTCGATTTCATCGAAGGCTGGTACAATCCGCATCGTCGGCACTCTTCGATCAACTATCTTTCGCCCATCGAGTATGAAAGGAGGCATAACCAGGAGTCGGAGGAGGTGGTCGGACTCACATAACAGAGTCTCCGGAGAACCCGGGGCGGTTCACAGGCAGGGAGCAAAACCGATGGAGTCAGGAGGGAGAGCGTGCCCGCTCAGGGGGTCAATTCACGCGGGTGGCGGATTCGAATGTCTTATCCTTTCACAAGGCGGGAGAGCATAGGCAACGATTGCGTTCTTGTGTGCATCCAGACCAATGTATGTGATATCATATCGCATTGACCGGCTCCTTTATCGTCGTATGTGGCAGTACTGCTTGTAGTACTAATCCACGAAAAACCTACGACTCTAGGGGCCGGTCATTCCATAGGGTCTATTCCTCACGCGCGGTGCACACACAGGGGATCTGCCATGCGCCAGTTGACGAGAAGACACTTCCTGGCATACAGCCAGGCGATACCCTCCTTCCTTATACTTCCCCGGGCTTCGCAGGAGGCTGACCAGGTCAGACAGAGGCTGCGGCGTGAGATGGTAGAGATTCCTGCGGGGTCTTTCACCATGGGCGTTGACGATTCTCTCCACCCCACTGCGAATCCGGCCCACAGTGTTGAGCTCCCTGCCTTCAAGATCATGCGCCGGAAACTGAGGTGGTCCGACTACCATCCATTCATCAAGGCCCGAGGACGGGACGTACCCTTCAACGAGAGAACTCGCTCCCGCTCCTGGCATCCGGAGGAGATCATGGGCGGGCTGTCCTATGAGGATATCACAGCCTTCGCTTCATGGATTGGGTTGGACGTGCCCACCGAGCATGAGTGGGAGAAGGCTGCACGTGGGACGGACGGACGGCGATTCCCATGGGGAAACGAGCCGCTCGACCATTCCCTTCGTCGGTACTCCGAAAAGGACCTGGCATCTCCCTATGATGTTCGAGAAACCACACAACCCTTCTGGACTGAATGGACCTGTAGTATCCCAGTTCCGTACCCGGGCTACGATCTTTCAGAGTTCCCTGAGAGTGGCGTCTTCACGTGCGAATCTAGTTGCCGCGTGGTCCGCGGCGGGACTGGAGCTAGAAGCTACGGCATCTTCTACCGGTTCTGGCGTAAAGAGAATGAGCCTGGCCGCTACTCAGCAGCCAGGTTCGTCGAGCGATAGGCTCAGCATCCTACTCCGATTGCCCTCCTCAGAACTGAATCCCGTCGCAGTCCCCTCCGAGCCCGCAGCGGCAGTTCCTGTCGCAGTGCGTAGCTCCACTACGGTCCACACAGGCCGTTGATCCACAGCCGTGCTCTGAACACGTCCATCCGAAATCGCATTCGTATGCGTCAGCCGAACCCGTCCCACACGAGAACCATCCACCTGAGCAGTTCCAGTAGTTCGCTGTGCAGGATGTGAACGGTCCGTCACACTCGTGGAAGTAGCTCTAAGCTGGCGTGGGCTGAGCCAGGACCACCAGTGCCACGAATAGGAAAGCTGTGGTGAACTTCGGTATTTGCGCACACAGTCTCATATGACTCCTCCTCAACGTGGGTCAGTGATTGTGCCTGAGACGGAATGAAAGAAGCTGTCCGCCGTGATCCGTATAGCGCTCGTCATTGAAGACCACCGGTCCAACGAAGTGATCGTTGAACTTGGTGAGAAAGAACTGGAACACACCGGGATTCTCTAACTCAGCGTGAGTCACCAGTCGGTTGCCGCGGTAGACATCCATATGAAGTGTCTCGGCCTGGGTGAGAATCTGCTCATGAGTTTCAACACGCATTGCCTCATCTGCACTTCAGACACTGCCCCTCGATTATCGGATAAAAACGCAACCGGGCCCACGATTTTCTGAGGAAGAGAGCCAGGCCGATTTTCAAGAGGGCCGATCGGGGTGGTTTTTGAGCTCTTCCGGGATCATTCAGGCAGATATGTAGCCGGTTTTCACTGCCGTCATTTACTCAGATCTGGAGAGGGGTTGTTGGGCGGGGTATCTCTCAGGCAGGACGTACCGCCTGGAGTTCATCGGCCATGTGATGACGGATCTTCCGAGTCTTGGCCAGGATCTTCTTGCGGGGTTCTTCCTCGAGAGTGAGCACCAGCTCCTGGTGGTCCAGAAGACTCAGGTACGCCACGTAACGCTGGTAGTAAATGATGATGACCGTTTCAGTACTCCGGCAGAGCCCTGCGG
>CAZWVF010000111.1:0-1230 GCA_964637695.1 uncultured Gemmatimonadota bacterium
CGGCAGGGAGGCCGCTGCCGCCCCCGCTCCGATCGTTCCGAGGAAATCTCTTCTGTTAATCTTCCTCATCCCTGCCTCTCAGAAGATCGTGATTCGATATTATGTTTGCCGGTGGTCGCCCAGCCTGCAGCTCAGCCTTCATGAATCTCATGGCCGGATCAACATGCCTGAAGAATGCTTTATAGCCTTCACAGAGAAAGTTCAATCCCGATTCACCCTCTGGTGTATCGGTAAACCGGTTTTTCGGACAGCCCCCGTTGCAGATGAAACGCACTTCGCAATCCAGGCAGTAACCTGGCAGTGCATCCCTTTTATCAGATCCGAATTTTCTCTGTTTTGCTGAATTTACCAGTTCGCTCAGAGTTGACTTTCTGATATTGCCCAGCAGGTGTTCAGGCTCTACGAAATGATCACAGGAAAAGAGATCGCCGTTGTGCTCCATTACAAGCGCTGCGCCGCAGGCTTCATCGAACAGGCAGAGACCTGGACGCTCTCCAGACCACACCGCCAGAGCTACATCGAACATCTGAACGAATACATGCCCTACATCCCGGTGAACCCATTCATCGAAAATGGTGATGAGAAAATCTCCATACTGTTTGCCGTTCACCGATCGATCGGTGACCCGATCTCCTTCCTGATATCCCGTCTCGTTGTCGCGTTCGACTACCGGGATGAACTGGATGTTCCTTGCCCCGATATCATCTCTCAGGAACCGATAGACCTCCAGTGGATGTTCTGCATTGGCCGCATGGACACATGTCAGAATATTGAAATCCACCCAATGCTCTTCGAGCAGGCTGATCCCCGCCGTAACCTTTTCGAAGGTAGCTCCACCCGACTTTTCCCTGCGGTAGGCATCGTGGAGATCGGCCGGCCCATCCAGACTCACACCAAGCAGAAAGCCGTTCTCCCGGAAGAAATGACACCAATCCTCATTGATCGGAATGCCATTGGTCTGCAGTGAATTATGAATCTGCATACCCGGCGGGCGGTATCTGCGCTGGAGTTCGACCGCATGCTGGAAGAACTCGAGGCCCATCAGCAGGGGCTCGCCACCCTGCCAGGTGAATATCACCTCCGGAACACTCTGGGCTTCTATGTACTGAAGGGTTAATTCCTCGAGCAGGTCCTCATTCATCCGGAACTCACTGCCTGGATAGAGCCGTTCTTTGGACAGATAGTAACAGTAACTGCAATCGAGATTGCAGATCGGGCCTCTCGGTTTGA
>CAZWVF010000111.1:1330-3519 GCA_964637695.1 uncultured Gemmatimonadota bacterium
TCTCTCACGCTTTCTTCCTGCCCGGCATCAGTGCGCAGGATGAACCAGTAGTATCAGGTGAGATGGGCATGCAGCTGGATGACTACATGACGCGCCTGGAGGGTGTCGGATTCTCGGGCGCCATAATCGTGGTCAGCGACGGAGAGATTCTTCTGAGAAAGGGTTATGGTCTGGCCGATCGCGAACTGAAGCGTCCCGTTCTCCCCTCAACAGTGTTCACTATCGGATCGATAACCAAGCAGTTTACCGGAGCAGCGATCCTTAAACTCGAGATGATGGGCAGACTCTCCACCGATGATCTGATAACGAAATACTTTGAAACCGTACCTGCCGATAAAGCCGGGATAACCCTCCATCATCTCCTCACACACACAGCAGGTTTTCCAGGGGCAATCGGAGACGATTTCGATCCGGAGGCAACCGCCGAAAGGTTCATGACGCTGGCGATGGAAAGTGAACTCCTTTTCGAACCGGGCCAGCGGTACGAATACTCAAATGTGGGTTTCAGCATCCTGGGCATAATCGTGGAAAAAGTATCGGGGCAGTCGTATGAGGAGTTCCTGCAGGAATATCTGTTCGAACCGGCCGGTATGACACGCACAGGTTACATGCTGCCTGAGTATACAGATGGAGAACTCGCTGTTGGTTACCGCGGCAACAGGCGCTGGGGAAGCGTGATCAGGCAACAGATGCTCGATGACGGGCCCGGCTGGCATCTGCGTGCCAACGGCGGGATACACTCCACCGTCGGCGATATGTACAGGTGGCATAAGGCCCTGGAGGGTAATGAAATCCTTTCCGAGGATGCGAAGCGGAAGTACTACACCCCATACGCCGACGAGGGAGGCGGGCAGTCGTACTACGGATACGGATGGTCGATCGTACCCGACTACATGGGCAGAAGATTGATAACCCACAACGGAGGCAACGGGATATTCTCCGCCGATTTCCGGCGCTTCGTGGATGGGAACGTAGTGATATTCATCGCATCGAATCTCTCCGAGTTCGCCCCGGTGGACTATGTCAGCAGAGATATATCCCGGCTCCTTTTCGGAAGTCCCTGCAATCAACCTCCCGAAACCGTATCGATGTCCGGAACCGTGCTGGCCGGCTTTGCAGGAACGTACCGGCTTCCGTCGGGAGCCACCATCGAAGTAACCAGAGAGGGCAGCGGGCTGCTCCTGACCGGTTCGGGGGCACAGGCTGCTGATCTGCTGGCCGGCGGTACGGGTGAAGAGAAGAGCCCGATGATCGCACAGCTCAGGGAGATGTCAGAGGATATCCTTCGTCGCGCGATGGATGGTGACTTCACCGGGATTCATCAGGCTCTGGGCGGCCAGATTCCTCTGGAAAGCATCGAATCGCAGGAACGCCGGTGGATGCAGATGCGGGCGGACAGGTACGGTGCATTCAGGGACCTGAGTGCGGTATCGACCACACTGGATGGAGACAGGGTAACCGTTTATATCAGGATCGACTACGAGAGAGGGTCGGGTTACATCGCCTGCATCTGGAGAGAGGGAGAACTGGCAGGTATCGAACTGGTCCGCCAGGCACCTGGAAGCCAGGCACGGGTATTCCCCGTTTCTAATTATGAGTTCGAGTCGTTCAGCCTGCGTTCGCCGGTTCGCATTCAGGTAAGATTTGAGATCGAACAACCCGGCAGTGTTCTCTCAGCCATGCTCTTTGTTTCAGGAAGCAGAAAAATCAGGGCCGGGAGGATTATCAGAAATTAACAACAAATCGACAGGTTGAACCGTCTTACCCACCCCGCCGGAGAATCATCTATACTCTGATCGCGTAATAATGGTGATTATACGGTCAATCAGAGAATCTAACAATGGAGGCTGCAGCATGACCCCCGGACCGGACAAGCCTGAGATCGCTGAAGAGTTCCAGGATTCGCCACACTACCAGAGGATTGTCGCTACCAACGTTTTCGGAGGCATCGCCCCGGGGGGAGGCGGCCTCTTCATGGACATGGTGCTGGCTACGGTACCTATCCCAAAGGCTATCTTCTACGAGCCACAGGAGATCAAGCCCGGAGTTTATCAGAAGGGGCCCGAGATCCGTCGCATTCCGGCGGCCGACACGGTAGTCATCATGGAGCGCCAGGTGGGCGTGTACATCCCAGGTCCCAATATCCGTTCCATCGCCAACTGGCTGCAGCGACAGGCCGATGACTGGGA
>CAZWVF010000112.1:0-3468 GCA_964637695.1 uncultured Gemmatimonadota bacterium
ATATCGGAAGCAACTCCGTAATAGTACATACGTCAAGTCTTACATTATCCTGTCCACCAAAAAATCCATCTGATCTATAACGCCACATTCGGTAATACATTCAAACCTCAATTTACCAGCCGAGAATTGAATCCTTGAAAATATCCGAATCACTTTGACTACGCACACCCTGATTGTCCGCAAACGCTTTTATTCTATGCAGTCGGTTGAGTTATTGGCGAAGGACATAACCTACATTCTACAGTCAGACGACGGGTTGAAATAATACAGGCTGAAATTGAATGGCCTATCCCTTGTCGGTTTACCTTTAAAAAGAGGAGATTGCCATTATGAGAGGGCATCGTTTAGGAACAAGGAATTGGTGTTAGTACAATCGGACACTCCGCCTCACACCATTTTCCGCACCTTAAATTTGACATAAAATAGCAATGGAAACTTTTTCCAAGCCTGAGTACACTTTTTCATGCTACCGGCACTGCCTTTGCCATTTATAGAGGGGCATGCTTCCCCAAACCCGAGGTGACTAATGAGAACCAGATTGCTGCCCCGTTTCCGATTGTGGTCCGTCCTGATAGCTCTTACCGCACTCTCCCTCTCAGCTGTGACGGCCCTGGCCCAGCAACCCTCCGAGGAGGAATTGGCTGCCTACCGGGCGGTGATGCAAGCCAGAGAACCGGAAGAGATTATCGAACGATTTGAAGAGTTCCTGGAGAAGTACCCTCAATCGATCATCATTCCCAATCTGCTCCGCAGGGTAATCCCCCAGGCCGCCGAAATCGATCCTGGTTCCCCTCGTATCCTGGGCTACGCGAAGCTTCTCATAGAGGCAGAGAGTGCAACTCCCATGGCTCACAACAATGCGGCGTGGGCGCTGTTTGAGGCGAGTGCTCATCTGGACACTGCGGCAGTGTGGGCCGACATTGCCATCAAGGGGTTCGCAGCGGATGATACGAGCAGAAGCGGCAAGAGAAACCGGGCGCTCGTTCTGGACACTGTGGCGAACATCGCTTATGCCCTGGGTGAAGTAGAGCGCGGTATTCGAATTGAGACCGAAGCCGCGGAGCTGGATCCCACCAGGCCCGATTACAAAGTCACCCTCGGGGGTTTCCTGGTCGAAGCAGGACGTCCAGATGAAGCCGAGCCCTTTATTGTGGATGCGCTGCTGCGGAACCCGAGGGATGCCAGGGGATTGCAGCTGTTCGATGAGCTTGCCTCCGGTAAGGCGAAAAGTGGCATGAGCGCCGAAGAATATAAAGATTCGGCAATACAACGGGGGATTGATCGAATGCTGGCCGAAGCGGAGGATCAGGCCGGAATCCGGCAGTCACTTGCGGTAACCCTCGCAGATCTTGGTCTACAGGTGGATCTGGCCATGGAATTAGCAAGGGAGGCGGTGAGGGACGCCCCTGAGAATCCAGTCTACAAAACAGTTCTGGGTGTGCTGCTGGTTAATGCAGAAATGTGGGATGAAGCGGAGGAACACCTGGTCGGGGCACTACTTCGGAGGCCACGGGACAGGAGGGCGAAGAGCGCCTTTGACCAGCTTGTCGAGCACAAGGAGAGCACGGGGATAAGCCCCGACACATACAAAGAATCAGCGGTGGGCAGGGGGATCGAGCGGATGCTGGCCGAAGCAGAGGACGAGATTGAGGCCAAACGATTGCTGGCCTCCGCCCTCGAAGAGATGGGATTTTATCTGGATCGGGCTCTGGAATATGCACGAGAGGCTGTGCGGGGAACCGGCCCGGAGAAGGGAGCGGAAGCGTTCCTCGCCGCCCGGGTGACGTTGGCCAAGATCGAACTCGAAATGGGAAACTATGAGGAAGTGCTCGCCGCACTTGAACCGGCAACCCGGCTGGCCACCCCCTACGAGTTCGACTTCCACCTTACGAAAGGGAAAGCGCTGGAGGAGCTGGGGCGGCCCGAGGAAGCCATCGACGCCTACCTTCAAAGTGCCGGCTTTGTTGCATACCCGGCAGTGATGACTCAGCTGAAAGAGCTCTGGGAAAAAACTTACGGGGAAGAGAAGAGCCTGGAGGATGTCCAGAAAAAAATGCAGGAGGATCTGGAGTCGTGGAATCCGGAAGGTGAATTCGAGGTGCCTGCCAGCTGGTCGGGCCGGGTCGTATTGGCGGAGTTGTTCACCGGATCGGAGTGCCCGCCCTGTGTGGCCTCCGACCTTGCATACGACTACCTCCTGGAGTACTACCCCGCAAAGGTCCTGGCAATCCTGGAGTACCACCTGCACATTCCAGGACCGGATCCGATGACCAACCCGGACACCGAGGCCCGCCAGGAATACTACAACGCCAGGGAAAGGGTAATCGGCGGCACGCCCACTTCCATTGTGAACGGCACTGATGTGGCCGTTGGCGGCGGTGGAAAGAGCGCGGCCAAGAGCCGCTTCGATTTCTACTCGTGGTCCATCGAAAACGGGATGGCGAACGCTCCTGCCGTCGAGGTTTCTCTCTCCGGTGAGCGCACCGGCAACACGGTCACGATGAGCGCCTCTGTTTCAATTGTGGACCGCAGCCTGCGGGAGAACGAGAACCTGAGGCTGCAGGTTGTGCTGGCGGAGAAGGTCGTCCACCACGAGGGAGGCAACGGGATCAGTGAGCACAAGATGGTCGTGCGAAAGCTGATTGGTGGAACTGACGGCTTTGCCATCGACACATCCAAGGAGATAGCTGAGTTCTCCAGCGAGGTGGACATAAGCGAGTTGGAAGCCAGCCTGCTCGAGTACCTGACCGATTGGGAAACTGAGCATTCAGGTTCATTCCGTGAAGGCTCTGGATTCAGCGTCAAGCGGCACGAAATCGACGAGAGCCAGCTCGTGCTTGTCGCCTTTGTCCAGGACGACACCGACCGGTCGGTTCTTCAGGCGATGGTCCTTGACCTCGAAAAGAGGAAGTAGCAGGAGAAGAATCCGCGAGTCTGCTCTACTCGGCTTCCGGTTATACTTCTGAGACCGCCTTCCATGGTCGACCCGCGCCTTATTCTACATCTGTCCCCCCGAATAATTCCATCCGACCAATAACATCGCTTTCAGACCTCTACAGCAGATCATAACTCGACGCTCAGCAGGGAGGTCTTTCGACTACCACTTTATGAAGGTAAAAAAGACTTGAAACAGAAGAGGCAGAATACGTGTAACTCATTACGGTTCAACGAGAACGGAAGTTTTCGGGGGGACAGGCTCCCTTTGTGGGAGTGTATCTGATTTACGTGCCCGCTGGGGACAACATGAACTCCAGGATTTACCCCTCGAGTCGTATCAGTCTGGCCGCAAAGGCGCCGTCAATGCCGTGCTTCCAGGGAAGCGATGAAACGGTTCCACCCTCTCGCCTGAATGTAACGGGAACAGCCGGGGGAACCATGCCCGGTTCAAAATCAATATGATCGGACAGGAACCTGTCTATCACCTTTTCATTCTCTTCAGAGGTGAATGTGCAGGTGCTGTAAACCAGT
>CAZWVF010000113.1:0-3406 GCA_964637695.1 uncultured Gemmatimonadota bacterium
AAACGATTGGAGAAGAAAAGGTAGCTGACTCTGCTGTATCCCCGGGGCAGGGACAATATAACATGTTACGTTTAACGGTTTACATATAACGCTTTACATATAACGCTATACGCTATATAATGAGATATGATCAGGTCCTTCAGAGACAGGGAGACTGAGAAGGTCTACTCGAGACACATATCGAGAAAGCTCCCGAAGGACATTCAACCAGCTGCATTAAGAAAACTTCGGATGCTGAATAACTCCAGGGGAGTTCAAGACCTGCGTGAGTCTCCCGGAAACAGGTTGAAAAAGCTCAAAGGTGATAGGGAAGGACAATACAGCATCCGGATCAATGATCAGTGGCGGATTTGTTTCAGATGGGATGGGGCGGATGCCTGGGAAGTCGAGATAACGGATTATCATTGAAAGGGACCAGTCGATGCCTGTTGAAAGACTCAAGCCAGTCCATCCCGGTGAGGTACTGCTCGAAGAATTCCTCAAGCCATTAGGCTTGAGTCAGAACCGACTTGCCCTCGATATCGGTGTGCACCCTCGGCGTATCAACGAGATCGTTTTAAAGAAGCGTGCAATAACCGCCAATACAGCTCTTCGTCTGGCCCGATATTTCGGGACCACTCCAGAGTTCTGGCTTGGGCTCCAGAATCAGTACGATCTGGATATTGAGCAGGACCGATACGGGGATATCCTGGAGCAGGAGGTACAGGTCCACGAAGAGATCAAGAAATACCGTGCTTGAAAGACAGGTACCCTGGTCACTCTCTTCAAGGTCTACCCCTTCGGCCTGATCCACTCCTGGAAGGGGGGGAAGTCCCGTATCGGATCGAAGTCAAGGTTGGTGAGTAGTCCGGGACTGAATTCATAACCAGCCTGAAAAGCCCGGCGTAACAGGGCCATGGCAAGTTCCTGTTCGCCACAAGGGAGGCCGCTATCGCAGCTTGATGATGGAACAGGTCTCCCCGGGAGTCTGCTGGTACTTCAAGGGTCTCAAGTGTCTCGAAGTACCGATGTGCCTCATCCGCGTCACCATCGCGCGCAGCCAGACATCCCAAGCGACGGATATTGACTGCGTTGAGGGGATCTTCTTCATGCAACCGCAGATACAGTTGACGGGCTTCATCACGGTGATCCGCCCAATAGTGAGTAAGGGCAATTGAGGAACGATATAGATCCTGCTCTTCGGAGGGCTGATTCTGGTACCAACTCAGGGCTTCCTCGAATAGCGAAGCTGCTTCCTCCAGATGACCATTCGCACGCAGTTCAATGGCCGCAGCCCTGATGGCACCGCCTGGTGACCCGGTACCTGTACCTGGAAAAGCGTAACTCTGGTCGATCAGCCGTCTGAGTTCATTCATTCGATCCATTGCTGCGACCGCCCGAATCTCTTCCTGGACGAAATCATAATTCTGAGGGAACAACCTGCGGGCCGCCCTTATTGCCTTCAGTTCACGTCGATGATCTCCGAGCATGTAGTAGGATGCAATCAGGTGTTTCCAGTACGGTGGCCATTGGACACGCATAACTGATTCAGTCGGTACCAGTCGCAGGTATTCGACCGCCTCAGCCGGGCGGTTGATACTGTTGGCCTCAGCGGCTGCCTGCATCGCCCACATATCACTCTGATTAGCCAGAGCAGAGGCTGTCCGGTGCGTCTGAATCAGATCTCGATCCAAATGCCCCATCAACCAGTCCAGATATGTCTCTTCATAAGGAGTGAGCTGACTGCGCATTTGCTGCAGGACTGTCACCAGGCTGTCGGCCTGTTACACCTGTCGGTTGTTGATGTATCCCAGAGCGACCCAGAGCAGGGGGGAGTAGAAAACCGTGTCTGTCGAGGCTGCGAGGAGGTAAAAGTCGATCACATGGTCATAGTTGAATTGAAGGAACTGCTCGGCGGCCTGATTCAGATATTGATATGCCTCAAGCGATGGCGGTGGCTCGGCGCCAGCATACCAGCTAACCAACCTCTTATCGAATGCAGTTGCGATGCGGGCAGTGACCTGGTCACTCAACTCTGAGGCAGCATTGAACAATTCCCCCCGCCGACTGAACGATGGTTCGGGTGCGGCGATGAGGTCGGTGTCATTCAGGACAGTGATATCTGTCTGAATCCGGATGACATCGATCCCATCAAGATAGACCGCGCCGGTTACCACTGTGCCCGAATCCGTCTGTCGGCCAAGCCGGATCTGAGGATCAGAGCCGCGCTGTATTCGGCTCAACTGTGCTGCTGAAAGGGAGGTGGAACTTCTGCCCGTGAGGAACTCGATCGAGTCGATCTCCTCGGCGATTATCTCGCTTATTTGCTGGCAAAATGGGTCGTAAGACTCGTCTCCGGTCCGGTTCTCGAATACCGCTACGATGACTTGTTCGGGTGAAGGTTCCGAACCGCCAGTGAGCATGATTCCACCGGCAACAATGACCAGCAGTGTTAGAGTGATCCCGAGCAGGTGTGGTGAAAGAAGTGCTTCCTTCCTCGATGGTTGGTGGTGCAATGTCCCAGTGAGGCTGACGGTACTGGTTTCCATCTCCTTTCTGATGCCCTTGAGATCGTTGATTACATCCCCGCAGTTCTGATACCGTTGATCGGGTTCCTTTTCGAGCATACGTTTAAGGACGGCTTCCACCAGTTCTGGGACATCATCCCTTACTGTTGCGGGCTTTAGTGGTTCGTTGTTGATGATGGCGAACAGAATCTCGGCTTCGTTGGTGGCCGCAAAGGGTAGCTTGCCGGTCAGGAGCTCGTAAAACACGATCCCGAGAGAAAAGATCTCACTCCGCTGGTCGACTGTTCGACCACTGATCTGCTCCGGACTGGAGTAGGAAAGAGTACCCATCGTGGTACCAGTGCGGGTGAGCTGGCTCTTGCCTGCCAACTGGGCCAGACCGAAGTCCATCACCTTCACCCGGCCCTCCATATTCACCATGATGTTGGCACTTTTAACATCACGGTGAAGGATGCCCTTGTTGTGGGCAGCCTCGAGAGCTTCTGCTGTCTGAGTGATGATATCGATGGCCTTGCGAACCGAGACGATACCTGTTTCGACCATGTCACGGATCGTCTTGCCCTCGACGTACTCCATGCAGATGAGGCGGGTGTCATCATCTTCGATGAACTCATATACGGTGGTGATGTTGGGGTGGTTCAGGCTGGAAGCAGACTGGGCTTCCCTGATAAAGCGTTCCCGGGCTTCTTCATCTTCCGTGAGATGGCTGGAGAGCATCTTGAGAGCCACCAGGCGATGCAGAGTCGTATCCTCGGCCTTGTAGACGGCACCCATACCACCTTCACCGATTTTATCGATGACCTGGTACTGACCAATAGTGCGACCAATCATAGTGGAGCAGAGTCTAGGGGAATCTGAACTTATACGGAAATAAAAAAGCCTGGTAAATCAGACCCGAA
>CAZWVF010000114.1:0-3031 GCA_964637695.1 uncultured Gemmatimonadota bacterium
AAAACACAGTCAGTCCCTGTTTATGCCTCGGGGGATGACTGCGGCGCAGTTCGGTTACCACCTCGGGAAAGCTGAACCATTCGGGGATGTCTCTTCCGGCTGCAAGCCTTTCCCTGAGTTCCGTGCCCGAGATGCTGAGAGATTTCATGTCTTCGGGAACCTCATCTACGGGGCAGTAACTGTCCAGTTCCTCCACATAAACCATCATCTGGAATGGCACCATCTCCACTCCCAGCTCATCCTCATGCTGCCTGAAGACTTCCTGGGCCTCATACGGACCATAGAAAGGTCTGCCGCCGGGATCTGAGCCGGGCCCTGCGTGATCGCGGCCCACTATGAAGTGAGTGCATCCGTGGTTTTTCCTGATTATGGCGTGCAGCAGAGCCTCGCGTGGCCCCCCCAGCCTCATGGCCAGCGGTAGCAGTGAAAGCTTGACCGTGTGTTGCGGGTACCTGGAAAGAAGAGCCTGGTAACAGCGCACGCGGGTGTAGTGGTCCACGTCACCAGGTTTGGTCAACCCGACAACCGGATGGATCAGCAGATTTGCCTCTACCTCCTTGGCTGCGCGGACGGTCAGTTCCTGGTGCGCCCGGTGCATCGGATTGCGGGTCTGGAATGCCACGACCCGTCGCCAGCCGGCTTTGGCAAATGAGTCCCGAAGTTCCCGGGGAGTAAGCCTGAGAGCCCGGTAATCGTAATGGACAGGTAACCGGAGACCTTCCAACCGGCCGGAAATATAGAAAGGATTGGTCTGGTTGAGGATGAAGGCGACACCCGGATGGTTCTCATCCTTCGAACCATAGACTTTTACTGCTTCTTCTTCCCGGTCGGGCTGCCAGATCTCTTCGACATGAAGCACCGCCAGCATGACACCTTCGGAATCCCTCAAGGCAAGTGAATCCCCGCTATTCAGTGACTTTGCGAGATCTTCCGAAACGTCCAGTACGACAGGAATGGGCCAGAGCGTACCATCTCCGAGATGCATTTCGGAACAGACCGACTCGTAATCCTTTTGACCGAGAAAACCGGTTAAAGGAGAAAAACCGCCATTCAGTATCAATTCCAGATCGCATACCTGCCGGTCTGTGAGATCCCACGAAGGCCAGTCAGTTGATTGGGCTTTGAGGTCCTCGGCCCTGTCAGGTTCGACTATCGGGTTAATGAGTTGTCCACCATGAGGTTGAATCAGATGATCCGGCACTTACCTTTCTCCTATCGTTTCAATTACATCATCAGGAGTGAAATTTTCAGATTTCAATTTAATACGATTTTCGTCATCCGCATCTAAACCAGATATAAATCGAAAGTAAATCAAAACCATCACAGAGTATGTTCCTTCACTATTTGAACACCAACAGGAATCCCGGAATAAATTGATCTGATTCAGTACTATTACTGGTGTTCAACGATTCTTCTCAATCTCTGTCGGTAGATGTGTTCGGCCTGTTCACGTCCGCGGATCGGGTAATTATAAAGATCTAAATAAAGCTGCAAATCGGAGACTACCCAGAGGCCGTCGAGTCTTCTGGATCTGAAGAAAGCGCTTTCCTTATAAAAAGGACTCCTGAATCGCACGTTTTCTCCTTTCTCTACACTTCTCATTTTAAGCCCATGTGCAAAATATGATTGGATTCTCAAATCATCCACATATACGTCAACAACTTCAAATGAAGCGTATGGATCTACAAGATGTGCACCCGCATGAAACGACAATGCGTACTTTGCATCAGACGGAGGGTTATCAAGCAATGCCATTCGTGATATGACTTCTATCGGGCTATTAGCGCGACAGAAAAACTTACGGCCTTTTTCACGTGATTTTGACTTCTTAAAGTAGTCTACTACCCAATCATCAAGAATTGACCGAGCATCACGAATCTCAATGCCCTCATGGCTTCGAGAAACATACCCTAATTCTTCACACCTTCTCACAACTTTCGATGCATAGCCAGGTGACAACTGTGCTTCCCGGGCGAGTTCACGGATTCCCCATGATTTGTCTGATTCAAGTAAAATACGAAGTGCCAGAGAAGCTTTATCCGAAAAAGGATCTTTAACTGAACGCTCCTCTCGAAAGCGGTTTTTAAATCCCCGTCGGTCTATGTGGATACTTTTAAATCGCAGGAAGATATTTCCTGAAAGATCTAAATAGGCAACCCCCAGCTCTCTGAGTAGATCTTGATGGCGAGAACTGATATATGGAGCAACAATCATAGGGACTGCTTCACCCTGTACATTGCTGACATACTCCATCACTTGATAGGCGCTGTCTTTTATGCGGGCTGAGCTGAAACTGGGCTGATTTTTCACCTCGATTACCAGACGGAAATCCAGGGCATGGAACTGCACATCCAGAATAAGATCGACCTGCCTATTCTCTATTACGAGATCTCTCTTTATTCTTCGAAAAACAGCACCAGGCAGTGCATCAGATAAAACCTCTCGAATTTGCTGTTCTATATTCTCCGAATTCTCCGACATTTGTGTTTCCTTATAATGTGGTGTTTCACGTACGGGAAACACCATACTTTTAGGAAACATGTTTGTCAAGAGCTTATGCGATGGATAGCAAATATCAAGTATCCCGAATTATAGATTCATCGCAGATCAGGTTCCAGAAGTCTCGCGGATTCAATATCGTCGGCTTGTGTACCTCTGTGACCAGATCAAGAAGGTCGCTGTCACCGGTAATCAGTACGTCCGCCTGCGCAGATACAGCCGAGGTAAGTATCCACTGATCATCCGGGTCGCTTTCCGGCAGTGGAATCAGCTTTTCAGGCTTTGGCTCAACATGATACCGTCTGAGTAGATTGAGCAGATCCTCTATTACCGAATCATGTACTTTGAATTTCAAAGAGAGCACCCGTTCAAATTCCTTCAGTACCACTTCTCCTGTCATAAAAGTATGCTCTACCAGGATCAATCTGAATACATCGGCCGATAAACCGCGTGTTGCGAATGCACTGATAAGCACATTTGTGTCCAGAAAAACTTTCATTGGTAATTATAGAGCCTGTCCGAGAAACCGACG
>CAZWVF010000115.1:0-2925 GCA_964637695.1 uncultured Gemmatimonadota bacterium
GTCAATAATAACTCCCGTAGACCAGAGTGTTTCGCCGGCTATTGCCTATTGATTCCCCTATGAAACAGCTTGAATACGATCACAGGGTGAAACAGAAAGCGATGTTATTGGTCAGATGGAATTTTTCGGGGGGACAGTACGAGTTGTATGACTTCACCGAAGATGAGATCAATATCATCGAGGAGAATCGCTGAGTCCTTGGCCTTGTTAAATTGAAAACGCCGGATGGCATTGCTATGCGACCCGGCGTTCAACTGTTACGCGACAGTATGATATGGGTTTCTACTCGGCCGGTGAGGTCGCTCCGGGAATAGTGAACTTGGGCGTGTCAGGCTATCAGTCGATGAATTGATATAATAAATATAGTGTAATTAATATCACATATTGATACTTGACGCATATGCGACAACACAATATTATAAAACAAGTGCAATTAATAGCAGTAAAGGATATTAAATGCATAATATGAGTAATCGCGCATCACTCAAAGGGCTCGGTGAATCTGAACGTGAGATCCTGTCAGCATTGGCCGCGTTGGAACAACCGACACTTTCGGTAGATGATGTCCTGGACCTCTTCGACCTGAGCCGTCAGGCGGCAAATCTGATGCTCTCTCGCCTGGCTCGCAAGGGTTGGCTTCGGCGATTGCGTCGAGGTGTCTATGCGATTGTGCCACTCTCCTCATCGTCCAGTCAGCCGGTGGTTGAGAATCCTTTGACCGTAGCTATGAGATTGTTCAAGCCGTGTTACATCTCAGGCTGGACCGCGGCCGAACACTGGGACCTGACAGAACAGATCCATAATGTCGTGGTTGTTTACAGTTCCACGCCTCAGCGAAAGGCAATACAGGAAATAGGCGGGGTGAAGTACCGGATTCGACGCGTTCCCGAGGAGACCATTTTTAGGACCATCAGGCTCTGGTACGGCAGAGTACCTGTTCAAATGGCAAGTCCTGAGCGGGTGATCATCGACATTCTTGATGCGCCTGAGATGGGGGGCGGTAGTCGCCAGACACTTGACATTGTGTGTGCTTATTGGAAAAGAGCAAAGAAGAACACTGAAGACCTTATATCCTGCGCCGAAAAACTGGGACGGGGGAGTGTATTCAAACGACTTGGCTTTACCGCCGAGTTATTCAATGACCCTGATCCCGGGTGGACAAACCGATGTCTGAATGGTTTGACCAAAGGGATAACGCTGCTTGATCCTTCCGGCCCCAGGAGAGGGCCGACAGCCTCACGCTGGCGTCTTCGAATCAATGTTCCCCTGGAGGATGGCTCGTGATCCCGAAGGCTGAGGTCCTGGCTATCGCCGAGGAACTCGAACTGCTCCCCACTACGATTGAGAAGGACTATGTCCTGGGATGGGTACTGTTCGCTGTCGCGGCACATCCCGATCTGAGTCTCTGGATCTTCAAAGGTGGGACCTGTTTGAAGAAATGCTATTTCGATACCTACCGATTCTCCGAAGATCTCGACTTCACGGTTCCACCCGAGTCTCCATATGATACCGATGCAATTCGCACAACTCTGCAGGAGGTGAGTGGTTGGGTCTACGAACAGGCCGGTATTGAGTTTCCAGAGGAGGGTTTCCAGATCTCGGAATCAGTCAACAAGCGGGGGGAATTAACCTTCCAGGCGAAATTGACGTACCTGGGCCCTCTGGAAATGCCTCGGGCGTCTCGCCAGCGGATCAAGTTCGACCTGACCAGAGATGAGATTGTCGTAGACTCCTCAATCCCGCAGGAAGTCTTCCACGGTTACTCGGACAGATTACCATCAGCAGAAATGGTGAGCTGTTACAGTGTCACCGAGATTCTGGCCGAAAAGATACGTGCCCTGCACGAACGGGAGGGGAGAGCTCGGGATGTATATGACGTTGTCAATATCGGTCGAAATCTGCGTGAAGAGATCCCGGACGAGGATTTCCATGCTGTAATAAATGAGAAGTTCAGGTTCAAGGATCTGGAAATACCCACGGTGGAGGGGATCCTGAGCCGGGTGGATGCGGAGGTTCTGGCACGTGACTGGTCTGAGTCGCTGAAACATCAACTCCCGATGCTGCCCCCTGTGGAGGAGTATCTCATAGCTCTGGAAGATATCCTTCGGTGGTTCCTTACTGAGGAATCCCAGCCCGAGCTTGAATCAGTTCCCGGCAAGCTCAACGAGACATTGATTCCACGAATTCCGTTCATACAACCCCTGGCAGCCGGCCGTCTGGGGCGTGGACATCCCATGAGTGTCAGCGATTACCCGGCATTGGTTTTCGGGGGGAGTATGGAGAGAGTCCGGTTCGCGGCCCGAAATCGACTACTTGTGCAGGTAATGTACAAGAGTGTTCCAAGGCTCGTTGAACCGTATTCACTCAGAATGCCAACCACGGGCAACCTGTTGCTCTATGTGCATGAAATTCGTCGGGGATATACATCAACTGGTCAGATCAAAGCCTTCAAGGTAACAGACCTCGGTCGAGTCAATGTCACCGACCAGCCGTTCATTCCCAGGTATCGAGTTGAACTGTAGTGTAATGTCACGTGACAAATATCGGCACCGAGAGGACTGATAGTATACGAACCGTCGAAACAGATTTGTTATGTGGGCGATTGACGATCGGTTTCCTGCCCGATACCGTTGTACCCACGAAAAATTCCGTCCTCTTTGAATCATAACAAGTTACACGTACTCTATTCCTTCTGTTTCAAGCCCTTTTTACCTTCATAAGTAGCAGTCGAAAGATGATTTCAGGCATCACTTTAACAGTGTTTTATATTAAACAGTTTCTCGGATACGCCAGAATAATTATCTGGGCCATGATTCGCCCAAGGGTGGAGTTGGCAGCGAGATTACTCGCAGCAGAGAGCCAGCTAGCCGAGTGCACGCGGCGTATCAGACAGAAGCAGGCTCCGAAACCGAGATTCACCAACTC
>CAZWVF010000116.1:0-2895 GCA_964637695.1 uncultured Gemmatimonadota bacterium
CTATGCAGGCGTATGTGATATTGGCGAACGACACCGCTTGATGTTTGGGCTTATAACACTTAGTATATTATACTTATCAATTGATAAATAGAATACTCAAGGATAAAGGGTGCAATCTTGACAAGTCGAGAGTTCAAGGATGCTGTCTTTCAGCAGTTCTCAAAGATCGCACAGGCTTTCTCAAGCCCCAAACGGTTAGAGATCCTCGATGTCCTTACCCAGGGTGAGCGGGATGTTGCGACTCTGGCCCAGGAGGTCGGGGCAACTGTAGCCAACACTTCCCGTCACCTTCAGGTACTTAAAACCGCGAAGCTGGTAGAGAGCCGCAAACAGGGAGTCCGTGTGCTATACCGCCTGGCAGATTCAATGGTGCAGCACTGCTGGAACAATCTCAAAGACCTGGCGGAGAACCGTCTTCCGGAGGTACGTGAGGCGGTTCGAGCATACTTTCAAGAACTCGATGGCATGGAGCCAATTTCCCTTGATGATCTGTTGGGCCGGGTTGAGCGGGACGAAGTAGTGGTTCTCGATGTAAGACCACCTGAGGAGTTCGAGGCTGGCCACATCCCCGGTGCCGTCAGCATTCCATTGAGGGAATTAAGGGTGCGCCTTGCTGAACTACATCCCAGTAAAGATGTGGTCGCCTACTGTCGTGGACCTTACTGCGTCCTGGCGGCAGAAGCGGTATCGATGCTTCGGGACCACGGGTGGAAGGCCATCCGGCTACGTGAGGGTCTGTTAGACTGGCAGGAGCGTGGTTTTGATGTGGCCGTCAGTGAATCCGCATGACACATAGAGGGAGCAAAGCATGATAGCAGAACAGATTATTCACGGCATCTTGCTGGCTTTTCACAATATAGCTCTCGTGGGGTGCGCAGCTGCTCCATTCTACAATCGCAACCTGGTAATGAAGAGGGGCCAGTATGGGCCGAGGCTTCACTACGAGTTGGATAAAGTGATCGAGGAAACACTTCAAGAGAACGCTCCCTATTGCATGGTCTTCATTGCGGTTCTTTTTGTCACCGGTATCGGGATGCCTTTCAACTATTTCCTTTTCCACGGAGCGTTCAAAGCACTTCATCCAGTGGCTCTGACTGCCGTTGGGCTGAAGCTGGCCAGTGTCTTCGTAATGATGGTTATCATGGGGAAGATCTTCTTTGGTTTGAATCCTCGTCTGAGGGAGCTCTTTACCGGATTTGGGCCAGATGTCGATCCCGACCCAGAGATGGAAAAGGAGTTTTTTAAGAAGCGCGCGCGGCGGAAGTCTCTCTGCGAAACCTGCCTGTGGTTCGCCATTGGTGTTCTGGTTTTCAGTGCGTTCATAGGATTTGGAGGCTGATTGCTCCATCTGAGAGAAAATTTCCAAAACATCAAAGTCAGAGTGTTCGAAAGGAAAGAAGTAGCTTGAAATTACTGATGATTCTCAATGATCAGCCTTACGGTACCGAACGGGACTACAATGGATTGCGCCTGGCAAACAACCTTCTGAGGATGGATGAGAACCTGGATCTGGTAATCTTCCTTATGGCCGATGCAGTGACCTGTGCGAAGTCCGGGCAACAGACACCGGATGGTTATTACAACATAGAACGGATGCTTAAACCTGTGATTCGCAAGGGCCGGGTGCTGCTTTGCGGAACATGCATGGACACCCGGGGATTGAGAGATAAGGATTTTGCTTATTGTGCTGAGGAGGTAATAGAACCATGGAAAATGGAAGTCAGGTCATAACCGGAATTGTTCTCTCTTCTATTCTGATTGTTTTCCTTTCTAGCGGTTGCATGATGATGGGCATGATGCAGGGTAGACCGATGATGGGGAAAACACCTTTTATGTCAGTAGATGAAGTACAGGAGGTTAATGAGGGACAGGTTATAGATCAAGTTATCGAAGAGGCAGTCTCAGATTTGTCTGCTTACAGCTTGGATATCAGTTCAATTGCAGTATGGAAAATAAAATCTCAAACTGCTGGTTTGGATGTGGAAGTTATCAGACAGAAGTTCATTGCTGAATTAGTCGATGTAAACCGCTTCACGGTGATTAGCAGAGAGCGACTGAGTGAATTATTAGAGGAACATAGTCTCTCATTGTCTGGAACAATAAATGAGAATAGCGCGGTTGAGTTTGGGAATCTCATTGGTGTGGAAGGGTTTATTGACGGTTATGCATCCATTGAGAATAATCGATTAATATTGAGTTTCACTCTCGTAGAAACAAAAAGCGGCATCATAATCTGGGCAAGAACCTTTGAGCAACCCCTATGATCCACCTCTCAATTCGTGGACATCGAGAAATGGAGGTTAGCATCCCTCAGCCTTCTCGATAATACTATAGATCCTGCAACAGGCTGGACATCGCCAAAATTGCAGTTAAGAAAAAGAACACCAGCCATTATCCGCTTCCCTGAAAAAAAAATGGAAAACCCTTGACTCCGTAGTATAGTACGGACTTTAAAATTGTCATGGATATGAAAGGAAGCACGGTTATGGAGATGCTGACTATTGGAAGAGTTGCCCGTCTTACCGACGTAGGAGTCGAGACGATCCGCTTCTATGAACGGAAAGGTCTGATTGATCAGCCACCTCGAAAGCAGACAGGCTACAGGCAATATCCGAAAGAAACAATTGCCCGGATTCGCTTCATCAGAAGTGCAAAAGAGCTCGGGTTTTCTCTCACAGAGATCATGGAGCTTCTTTCCCTTCGTATCGATCCGGATACAACATGTGAAGATATACGAGTGCTGGCGGAGGCCAGGATCGCAGACATCAAGGGAAAGATTCAATCACTGCAAAGGATGCAGAAGGCGCTCATGAGGCTGGCTGAAACATGCAGCGGACGTGGTCCGGTTGGTGAATGTCCGATTCTTGAAGCACTGGAGGAGTGAGCCGGTGCCAG
>CAZWVF010000117.1:0-2881 GCA_964637695.1 uncultured Gemmatimonadota bacterium
CTCTAATGATGTTTCAGAAAGGAGTTCCATCGCCCGCTGGTAATTACCTGATACTTTTTCAACTACGAACCAGGCAAAAACGAGATAGGGATCATCAGCCTGTGGCGCTTCAGTCAGAACGACGCGGGCTTCTTCGACTGAGCCCCCTCCCGCCAACAGGCTTATAACCTTATGCACATAAGGTAGTACCTGGTCAGGGGCCAGTTCGATTGACAGGGTGCAATACTCTTCTGCCTCCTCGAACTGCCGGAGACCCTGATACGTGATGCTGATATCCATAGCAGCATCTGCATCCCGAGTATTCAATTGGAAGGCTTTCTTCTGCCTGGACAGCGCCTCCTCAAACCGGCTGAGCCGCCGAAGGACCGCCGCGGTACCTCTCATGACATCCGTATCGTTTGGTAGCGCCTTTTCAGCGATCGAGAATTCTTCCAAGGCGGTGTCATAGTCCTTGTAGGCCCAGTAATTGTAGTATCCAAGCGAACGGTGAACCTCGGGTGAGTTCGGAGAGATCTGAAGAGCTCTTTCCGCGGCTTGCCTGGCCATTTCCCGCCGGGTGTCTGAACGGTCGTACCCCCAGTGGTAGATGCGTGAGTGAGCTTTCGAAAGTTCACCGTAAGCCCAGGCGAAATTGGGATCCAGGTTCACGGCTTCCTGGAGCAGCCTCACGGCTTCATTACAATTGGAGAGGGAGGCGGACCGGGCGGCAAAGTCCCTGCCTCCAAGATAGGCCATATAAGCATCAGTGTTTTCAGTAGGTCGGCTCGCCAGGGACTCCCGTTCCGGTTCAAGCAATTCTATGTTGAGATGCTGAACTAACTGAGTTGCTACATAGGACTGAATTCGAAAGATATCGGCATAGTTCTCATCGTACTGTTCCGACCATATTTCGGTTCCTTCGGAGACCTGTATCAGCCGAGGCGTGATCCGGACGAGAGTGTTACCGCCTTCCAGGAGCTGCCAGCGGATTGTCCCGTCCAGGATATATTCTACGTCCAGCTCTCTACCTATTTCCCGGGGTGACTTATCTGTACCCTTATATTGCATCGCGCTTCTGCGATCGATCGGCTTCAGTCCCTGCAGAGCTGAAAGTCGGGAGATAATGTCATCGGTCAATCCGTCCGCGAAGAACTCCTGATCGGCCGAACCCAAATTCTCAAAAGGGAGCACAGCGATACGCGGCACGCTTACCTCTTTTACCGAAAAGATCCCGGTCAGTATGGCCAGAGCTCCAATAGCGACGACGGCGACAGAGGCACCACCGATTGCGATTCTCTTCCCACGGATGGCATGCTTTGCCTGGAGCTGCGTTGAGATACCGACGGTGGTAGTTTCGTAACCGCTGCGTATCGCCTTCAGATCATTGACCAGTTCCCCGCAGCTCTGATGTCTCAGCGCTGAATCCTTTTCAAGCATCTGGGTGACAACAGTCTCCACCGACTCCGGCACATCCTCATTCAGTCTTGATGGCTTATCCTGTTCGTTGTTGATGATGGCGAAAACGAGTTCACCCTCTGAAGGACTCTTAAAGGGAAGCTGTCCGGTCAGCAGCTCATAGAACACCACTCCCAGTGACCAGATCTCACTCCGCTCATCGTACGGCCGGCCTGTGAGCTGTTCCGGACTGGAGTAGGCCAGCGTGCCCATCGTCGTGCCGGTTCGGGTGAGCTGGCTCCTGTCCTCCAGATGGGCCAATCCGAAGTCCATCACCTTCACGTTCCCCTCCATCGAAACCATAATATTAGCACTCTTCACATCCCGGTGGAGGATTCCCTTGCGGTGGGCGGCATCCAGAGCTTCTGCTGCCTGGAGGATGATGTCCACGGCCTTGCGGATCGAGACATGGCCTGATTCGAGAATATCCCGGATGGTTTTGCCCTCGACGTACTCCATGCAGATGAAATGCTGGTCGTCGGAATCCAGGAAATCGTGAACGGTAGTGATGTTGGGGTGATTGAGGGCAGAGGCAGCCTGTGCTTCACGGATGAAACGTTCCCGGGCTTCTTCGTTCTCTGCAAGGTGTGGGGAGAGTGTCTTGAGGGCGACCAGACGGTTGAGGGTAGAGTCCTCGGCCTTGTAAACGGTGCCCATACCGCCCTCGCCGAGTTTATCGACGATCTTATAGCGGTCGATAATCTTACCGATCATAGTGAACAGATTCTAGCGTAGGCAGGCCAGGGTATTAAAGGAAAACCGAAATTACCGTTCTGTACAATCTGGAGGTTTTAGGAATATCTCGATTGCCCTTTCCGAAATATCTCCGAGGATTAAAGTGTTTCCGCTCTGACCGTGTGATCGAGGAGGTATCCCCATGCCGGCACCGTACCTAAAAGGCATCTTGGCTATCATTCTACTCACAGCATCAGCTGCAGCAGTTTCCAGCTTGAACGCAGATCCACTTGTTTTACAGCAAGTCGGACCGGATGGTGTACCTGAAGTGGTGTCCCGGGCTCGCCGACCTCTGCCGCTGCCCTGGCGTCTTGAAGAGTACATGATCAGTTTCATCACCGATCCGCCGGTGGTGGACCGGATCCTGCGGCACCTGAAGTGGCGGCCAGCAGAAGCGTTGTTGCCCAATGGCCGGTCGCCACCGGCTGTACTCAAGGTGGCCGAGTCCCTTCCCTCCGCTCAATCCCCCGCAGCACCTGAATCATAAAAGAAGAGAACGCACGCGCAGAAGCCCTCGTGGTGGGCGTATGTCCGAACTGGTGGTCACCGGGCTGTTACAGGCCCTTCTTGTGCCTCTGAGCAGGTGGTAGATCTGTGATTTCGGGGATTGGTGCTACCGCAGGGCTCTGCCGGAGTACTGAAACGGTCACATCGGTAGAAATGGTCGGGATTCAGGCGAGATTTCTGACTCTGTCTGGAATTGACTTTCTTA
>CAZWVF010000118.1:0-2810 GCA_964637695.1 uncultured Gemmatimonadota bacterium
CTTCTTCCGTGTCTATCTGGGCGCGCTGCAGTGCGTCGGAGAAATCGATGTAGACCGTCTTGGTCTCGGTGAAGAACTCGTAGGGAGCCCATCCTCCCTCACGGTGGCCGTTTCCTGTCTCCTTGACACCTCCGAATGGAAGGTGGCACTCGGCTCCGATCGTGGGTGCGTTCAGATAAGTGATCCCCGCTTCCAGATCCTCAATGGCGTGGAATGCCAGATTGAGGTCTCTGGTGTAGAGGGCGCTGGAGAGACCGTAGTCTGTGCCGTTGTGGACCTCCACGGCTTCCTCCCAGCTGGAAACCTTCAGAACCGAAAGAACGGGTCCGAATATCTCTTCGACCGCAATCCGCATGGTCGGAGTCACATCGATGAACACCGTGGGTGCGTAGAACCAGCCCCTTGCATGAGGACCTTCATCCAGGATCCTGCCGCCGGTAACCAGAGTTGCACCTTCCTCCAGACCGATCTTGACGTAGTCGTCATCTGTTTTCAGCTGGCTCTCCTTGATTACCGCACCCACATCGGTCTCGGGGTCGAGTCCGTTTCCGACAACCAGGTTCTCGGCCGCCTCCTTCAGCATGGCTACGAACCTGTCGTGGATCTTCTCGTGCAGGATCAGCCGGCTCGTGGCTGTACAGCGCTGGCCCGTAGTGCCGTACGCACCCCACAGCACACCTTCCAGGGCCAGCTCCAGATTGGCGTCCTCCCAGACGATCTGTGCGTTCTTTCCACCCAGCTCGAGGCTGACCCGCTTCAGGGAGTCGGCTGCGCTTTTAGCCAGCATCTTCCCGACAGAGGTGGACCCGGTGAAGGAGAGTGCACGGATGTCGGGATGATCGATGATAGGTGAACCGACGCTTCTGCCGGTTCCGTGCGTCAGATTGATGACTTTGGGAGGAACTCCGGCATCAAGCAGAGTCTGCACGAAATTGTGCCCGCTCAACGGCACGTCGCTCGATGGCTTGAACACCACGGCGTTGCCGGCCAGCAGCGCCGGAAAGATCTTCCACGAGGGAATCGCCATCGGGAAGTTCCAGGGGCAGATCACTCCCACTACTCCAATCGGCATGTGGGTGGTGAATGCTGCTTTGTTGGGCAGCTCGCTGGGAACCGTCCTGCCGAAGAAGCGGCGGCTTTCGCCTGCCGCGTAGTACCCCGTATCGATCGCCTCCTGAATGTCACCGCGTGTTTCGTCAAGGATCTTGCCCATCTCGCGCGTCATATCGCGTGCGTAATCCTCCTTGCGCTCGACAAGCAGATCGGCGGCTTTTTTCATGATCGCGCCGCGAATAGGGACGGGTACAGTTCGCCACTCCTTCTGGGCTGCTACTGCCGATTCAACGGCGCGGTCCACATCTTCCTTCGTCGACTTCGGAAATACCCCGATAACTTCTTCCCAGTCGGCAGGGTTGCGATTCTCGAAAGTCTCTCCACCCAGAGCATCCACCCACTTGCCATCGATGAAGTTCTGATAATTACTGCTCATATTATTTGCAGCTCCTGTGATTCCCCGCATCCCCGGGGTGCGGGGTCGTAAATGGCGGGCACTTCGCCTTCCCTAAAGAAAGAAAACCGGACCCTCTAGAGCAACCCTTCCTCAGCGAGGCTCCGAAAGCTTCCATCGCCGATAACAATGTGGTCGAGCACCGAAATCCCCAGAATCTGCCCCGCATTGCGCAGTTGTTCGGTGATGGAGATATCCTCACGGCTCGGAGTCGGGTCACCTGAGGGGTGGTTGTGGGCGAAGATTACGGCCGCTGCTGATGCACGGACCGCCGGCAGAAAAGCTTCGCGGGGGTGCACTATAGATGATGTAAGGCTCCCCTCGGAGATCCTGACCTGCCTTATCAGCCTGTTCTTGCCATCGAGCAGCAGTGCCACGAAGTATTCCTTCCTCAGGTGTGCGAGCCTGCCGGCCAGGTAGGAAGCTGCATCCGCCGAAGAGGAGAAGATCATCCGTTCCCCCTTTTTCCGGTTTGCCCTTCGCCCCAGCTCGAGGGCTGCCGAGATTACCGCAGCACCGGCCGGGCCCAGCCCCGAGGTCGACTGCAGTTCCTCCGGGCTCGCATGGGCAAGTTCTTCGGCACTGCCGAAATGAGCAAGCAGAGCCCTGGATAGTTCGAGTGCCGTCTGGCCGGGTCGACCCCCCGTCCTCAACAGCACGGCAAGCAGCTGAGCAGTCGAAAGCTCTTCCGGCCCGCCGGCAAGCAGCTGTTCTCTGGGCCCTTCCCCCTCCGGCCACCGGCTGAGCGGAGTCCTTACTACAGGTTCCTTCACTGGAGATTACCTCTGGAGGGCTTTAGAAAGGGGGACAGGTGCCCTGAATCATGACTCCATCGGGCTTCTGACTCAGGACTCTACGATTTTATCACGACTCCAGCACGCGGCGGAGCACAAAAAAGCGTTCTCCAACTTTATAGCTCACATAGATAAGAACAAAGACCAGTGTACCGATCGCATGTACCTTTAAGTTGTGGTGTGCGGTAATCCACAATATCCGTACCGCAACAACCATCGTCGTGGCGATCAGCGTATTTCTCAGCCAGTTCGATCTCAACCCGAATGCCAGAGCCCTGAGATCCCGCATGAGAACAAGCAACAGAACTCTCATTCTGGGGAACATCACGATGACAATCAGGAAGAGTATCGACGTGTATACCGCGTAACCGCCCCTGGTCAGCTCGAGAATAGCATATCCGGCGAATCCTAATGAGAATGCGAGCCCGTGGTAAAGCAGCGGTGCGTAAATGCTCATGCGGCGGTTGAACAGAAGGGCCGAACCGAGACCGAGCGGCACCATCAGCGTG
>CAZWVF010000119.1:0-2725 GCA_964637695.1 uncultured Gemmatimonadota bacterium
CTTCAGCCGTTTCTTAAGCTCCCCGATTATCAGATCCCTGTCAAGAAGCACACTGTCGGCACGCTCCTCAAGAAATGGAAGCGCGTCGGCTTCCGCCTGTTTCCAATCAATCCTGGTCAGATGAGCCAAGAGCACCTCTGCCCAGGAATATTCATCCGGCAACAGGCCCTCCCAATCTGTCTGCCTTAATCCATTCTGGAGGAGCAGAATATTCGGTGTCGGTTTATCAGGACTCGTTAAATACCACCCCAGGTCATAAATATCCCTGCCCTTCGTATGACCCCTTACCAGAACCGCCAGGACTTTACCTGCCATACAGGAAGAAAGATCGTGGGCAAGAAACATCACCGGGAAATGGCGTGTCACCAGCCGGGTTTCAAGGATTGCCCCCTTCGGGGGTACTGAATCTACTTCAATTCGGATTGTGAGCTTCTGGTCAGGCAGGGCTGATAATCCGCACTCAAGAGGAAGTCCCGGAAATTTCAAGAAGCCGCGATGTACGGGTGTTTCCATTTTCGAGGTAACCTCAACGGCGTACCCGGCCGATAGATAATCCTTCTTTACTCTATCCATCAGGAATTTGAAATCATATTGCCGTTCAGGACGCTCCAGGGCGAAATCCAAATCCTCAGAAAACCTTCGAAGACCATGGATGAATCGAAGTGCGGTTCCACCCTGAAAAGCAATCGATGAGAATCCATCTGCTAATTGGAGCGATCGCAGTGCATGGGCCTGCAGATATTCACGGACCAGGTTCAGACGCCGACCTTCTTCACTTATTCCATTCGCTAACGCCAACAAGTGATCCTTCATACTGTCCCCCTCCCCGCTCTTTCACCCTCCAACCATGAAACGAACCCGGAAGCGAAACGGCGGAGTTTTGCGCTCCCTGACCTATCTGCACAGGAGATGAGTTTCTCAGGTACAACGGTGCTTTCGGGATCTACTCTGAGTTCCCTGATATAGTCCAGTGAATCAGCGCCCGGGGTCAGATAACACTGATCCAGCAGTGCTTTCTCAGGATCTGCAATAAACGCGGATTGCCCGGCACCGAGGTTGAATTCGCGGTATCCCCAGAAGAAATCGATCTTTACATGGCGATACTGGTATCTGCCCAGAGGGGTGTCATGATATCCGGGACGACCCGTGGTTACACTCGTGACAACAGGTACCGCCTCTGGAATCAGTCCATGGTAGGCCAGTGCAGATTGGAGACTCACATAGGATGGCCACGTAAACCGACCTGCAACCGCAAATGGTTGGAGTCGGGCTTTTGCATAGGGCGGAGCTACAGCGTAGAGTCCTCTCCGTACCTGGTGCAGTTTCCCGGCTTTGACCCACCTCGAGAGCTGCCTTCGGACTTCCGCAGGTCGATCATCGCCGGCGAAGAGCATGGCAGGCTCAAAGATCGTTTGGTCATCAATCATATGCAGAAATTCATCCCATTTCATAGCAATAATATGCCATTAATGGTGTATTATTGCAATTAATATATGAATATCTTTATATTAAGACATCTTTCCTTCACCCAATTCTGAGCCTCAAGACGCATCCGTTACGAAAGGACAAACCCTGGCTATTGAACCAAAGCACAGGTAAGAATTGTACTCCAGTCTCATGCAGTACTTGGCGGGTAGCGCCATAACTCCTGATATATCTGTATGAGGTTACCGCATGTATCATCAAATACCGCTTGCTTGGCTACTTCAGAACACATAGGGGATAAACATTTTCGTGCGCTGTAGATAGGCTTGGTACACCACCCCGAAATACTGGCTGTTCTCCGTTTCCTCCACTTTCGCCGTCAACACCAGGAACAGACTGGCCCCCAAAGCCAGGATACTCCCGATCCAGGAAGGCGATTTGAAGAATGCCCCCCACGTTAGACACAATAGCGAGCAATACAACGGATGCCGAATATACTGATACACCCCTACCGTGACTAACTGTGTTGTCTTCTCCACTCCCATTAAGCCTTCGTCGGCCCGCTCAGCGTCCGGTTTGCCAATCAGCCGCAACAAGCGCACACCCTCAATCACTAAAAACAGCGAAAGCACCAGTAAAACCCACGAGATCAGTTGATGCCAGGACAAGGGCGCAACAAACCAAGCATCCAGATTCAAGATCACCAGAGCCGAAATCATCTCCCAGGCAAAAAAACGATAATAGCCGTGGAAGCGAAAGCTCCGTAATGACCCGCGCGAAACGTACACCAACATCAGTGTTATCACCCCAAAAGAGATTGCTTTGAACAAAAAGGGCATATCCAATCCTCGATAGTGTGCACCAATCTAAAAACGACTGCTTACGCGCTTGTGGATAGCCTGCAAAAGCAACTCAACGTCCTGCGTGTCAGCTGCAGCGACACTGACACCATCCTTCAATATCTGTGGGCATTGCGACTTTCGAAGGGCTGAGGTCCGGACTCTCTTTGTGAAGCTGGCATACTTCGTGAACATCGTGAACGAGATGAATTCCTACAACTACCACTCGTTCTATGCTACACTGTCCATGAGCAGGAAATTTAACCACTCATTCAGATCAGAGGTCACGCCATGAAGCGCATATTTATCACTCTCGGCTGTTTTATCGGTATGCTGGTGCATGTCCAACCTGTGTCTGCACAGCAGGATGTTATGGCTGAAGGATTTGCGTCCATTGCGAGTGTATCTGATGCGGTGGCACGGCAGACACTGACATCGCTGCGACAGCAGAATCCTGCAGC
>CAZWVF010000120.1:0-2626 GCA_964637695.1 uncultured Gemmatimonadota bacterium
ACAGTATCGGTTATTAGCGATTTTTGATAGTCATAGTACGAGAGTAATATGCATGTGAAAAATTACTTTTTCATAAGTCTAAATCACCTAATAGAACTCGTAATAGGAATTTGCCGCTTTGACTGAAGTTCCGTCCACTCAGCCTGAAAGTAAAACTGTCAATCGCATCAAGAGTCTAAAAGGAGTTTATCAACCGCCAGGGGATGAGTATGTCAGCCATTTAAGTCTGATCCTGGGAGCTTTGGCTGAAGGAGAGACTATCATTCGAGGTATTGCCCCAGGACAGAATGTGCAGAAGACTGCTGCCTGTCTGAGAGTACTTGGTGTTGAAATCGAAAGAGGTGACAGGCGGGATACAGTTGTTGTTAAAGGGACAGGTGCATTTTCCGGTGGACCTGGTTTAACTCAGCCAGAGCAGAGTATTGATTGTGGTGATTCTGTTATTACCCTTGAATTGATGACTGGAGTGCTGGCTGGGCAGAAAATCAATGCCACTCTGACAGGAAGTGATCGACTCAACAGGCACTCCATTTATCGGACATTAAATCCTCTAAAGGTATTGGGTGCTGATTTTGAATTGCCTGAGGAGGGCTCTCTCCCTCTGGAGATCAGGGCGGGGCGACTAATGAGGATGTCGTATCAGAATCCAAAGGGCTCTGCAATTGTCAAAGCAGCAACCCTGCTGGCAGGACTTGGATCTTCTTTCCCGATTGAGTTTGCTGAACCGTTTCGCACATGGGATCACGCCGAGAGATTACTCAAGACCTTTGGCGCAAACCTGAACAGTAAAACCTCGGGTGGAGGTCATGGTGAGTATAGTGTTCGACTTGAACCAGGTGGAATTCTGCAGGGCAATGAGATTATCGTGCCCGGAGATATTTCAGCGGCACTCTATCTCATCGTAGCAGCTCTGTTATTGCCTAAGTCCGACCTGATTCTGAAAGATGTCGGGCTGAATCCTGGTCGCAGAGAAATTGTGAAGGTTCTTTCTCGCATGGGCGGTAAGATCGAATTGGATAACCGCCGTATGGTTGGAGGTGAATCAGTTTGTGATATCCATATTCGACGTTCGAAGCTGAAAGGTACTGGAATCTCAGGTAAAAGTGTCGCCTGGCTCATGGAGGATATTCCTGCGCTGGTTGTTGCTGCAGCATTTGCTGAAGGTGAAACGTACGTAAAGGATATTGAAGATTTAAGGGATATGGAGATCGATTATATCTCTGCTCTTGTGCAGAACCTGAAGGTTCTGGATCTGGATGTGGGTGAGTATCCGGATGGATTGATATTCCGGGGGAAAACAGTTCATGATGGCGGTGAATTTGACTGCTTTGGTGACTATCGTCTCGCCCTGGCGTTCCACGTTGCTGCATTGGCCTGTCACGGTGAAAGTACTATAGCAGGCTATGAAGTTATCGACGAATATTGGCCTGATTTTGATGCGGTAATCGATGCTCTAAAGGCTTAAGGTTACAGGTAATTCAGATCGGAACTCAATCTCCCCTGGTTATCTCCATTTAAATTGCAACTTCTGTTCCTATACCTGCCTCCAGTGCCTTGTCATAGACCAGCCTGGCGGCAGCGGCATCCTGGATGGCTAGTCCATTAGATTTGAAAAGAGTTATCTGATCGTCGGATGTTCTGCCTTCCTTTGAACCTGCTACGACTTCTCCCAACTCGGCATGAATGTGATCTGCCGTCAATTCTCCATCAGAGATGGGGATCATTATATCGCCGGCTTCTTTAAGGCAGGCTTCGCGCGAGTCGGCAATAAACAATGATCTTTTCACAATCTCGCTGTCGAGTTCTCTCGCATTCGGTGTGTGGCTGCCAATTCCATTAATGTGAGTTCCGGCCCTGACTCTGGAGCCGTCAAATAGTGGAGTGGGGGAGGAAGTGGCGGTGCAGATAATATCGGCTTCCAGGAGAACATCAGGATTCTCCGGGACATCAATCGAGATGCCGAGCTTCTCACTCATGGTTGCTGCCAGCCTTTCTGCTGCCTCCGGGATTACATCGAATACCATGGCCCTGGATATTGAGCGCGTTTCGGTTACCGCCCACAGCTGCATCTGGGCCTGCACCCCGGCACCGTAGATCGAAGTGGTCTGGCCATCATTCTCTCTGGCCAGATATCTGGTAGCCAGTCCGCTTGCCGCACCGGTACGTACTGCTGTTAGATAACTGCCATCCATGATACAGGTTACCTGACCTGTGTCGGGATTCTGCAGCAGAACGGTACCCATGATGGTGGGAAGGTTGAATTCGGTGGGATTCTTCTTGTACACGGTAACTACCTTGCAGGCCAAGGCGTTCATGCCCTGAAGATAAGCCGGCATGTAGAGAGATATTCCCTTTGGGGCACTGATTACGTTTCTCAAAGGAAGCACCGCTGTCTGATTGGCCAATTCGGAGAACGCTCCCTCCATCGCTTCAATGCAGTCCCTCATGGTCAGAACCGACATCACCTCTTCACGATTCAGCAGCAGTGCCATTGTTTCTTCTCCTTATGTCTCATGCAGATGTTTCACCTGAGATCAGTGATAGCACAATTCACTCATCGCTTAAAGTTGCTGATACAGATCTCAGGTGTTTACCGGGACAGCCGTGAAATAAGAAAAACTTTTAG
>CAZWVF010000121.1:0-2534 GCA_964637695.1 uncultured Gemmatimonadota bacterium
GTCTCAAGATAACAATTTGTAGAGAGGCGTTTCCACATCTTGTATGCCATAGCGTTCTGACATATTCGAATTGGGAATGGGGCAAAGTCTGTCAGAGCGAAAGCATGCTGGCATTAAAACAGGGATTGCAGGCAACGTTGTTACGGTTGGGACGGATTCCGCGTGAACACTGGACTGATCATTCAACGGCGGCAACTCATGTAATCGGTGGCGCGGAGGGCAAGAATCGGGGATTGAACCAGAAGTACATTGACTTGATGGAACACTTCAGGATCGAGCCGCGAACGATCCAGGTACGAGCACCGCATGAGAACGGTGATATCGAAAGCGGGCATGGCGTATTTAAGCGGCGTGTGAAACAACATCTCCTGCTGAGAGGCAGCAGTGACTTCGACTGTTTCGATGCGTACGCGATGTTTCTCAACGGGATTATGGAAAAAGCTAACATGGGACGCCGGGAACGACTCAGCGAGGAACTGGCGGTAATGAGACTGTTGGATGTAAAACTCTTACCCGATTATTTTGAGGAAGAACCCCGCGTAACGTCCTGGAGCACGGTGCGGGTAAATAGGAACACCTACTCGGTTCCGTCTCGCTTGAAGGGTAAGAAGGTCAAGGCCAGGGTGTACGAAGATCGTGTCGAAGTGTATTGCCACGGGGTGAAACAGATGACGATGCCCAGGCTCCGGGGAGAGGACAAGCATGCCGTCAACTACCGGCACGTCATAAAGTCCCTCCTGCGCAAGCCGGGCGCCTTCAGGCACTATAAATATCGAACGGACATGTTTCCGACGGAGGCATTTCGATGGGCCTACGACGCGCTGTGTACCTCTTGTAGCGATCGGCAGGCGGACCGAGAGTATCTGAGGATACTGAATCATGCTGCTGAAACCATGGAAAGCCGGGTGGAGGCGGCTCTGCGGCAGTTGCGGTATATGGAAAGAGTTCCTCGATGGGACAAGGTTCTGGAACTCACGCCGGGACCACGGCCGCAAATACCGGAAATGGCTCCGCTTGTAGTAAACCTGGTTGAGTATGATCGTTTCCTCGATCGGAAGGAGGTGATCGGATGAATAAGAATGCATCAGTGGATATGCTGTTACGATCACTCTGTCTGTCAACGATGAGCAAACAACATGAAGCGTTGGCGGAAACAGCGGAGAAGGAATCCTGGGGTTATACCCAGTATTTGCGGAACCTTTGTGAGATAGAAGTTTCCGAGAGGACGCGAAGGCGTATCGAGCGTCGGTTGAGAGAATCCAAACTTCCTGACGGTAAAACGATGGATACTTTGGAAGAGAAAAAACTGCCGTTGAAGGTCCGGCGACAAATACCGCGACTTTTGGAGGGCACGTTTGTGAACAAGGCAGAAAACGTATTGGCCTTCGGATTGCCTGGCAGAGGCAAAACGCATCTGTTGAGTGCGATCGCCAGAGAGATCATCATAAACCATGATGGCAGGGTCTTGTTTATCAAAACCTTTCAACTGGTCCAGAAGATGCTCCTGGCAAAAAAGGAACTTCGACTGGAAGAGTTGCTCGGCAAACTCGATCGGTTCGATGTGGTGCTGCTGGACGATATCGGCTACGTTCAACAGAATCGGGAAGAGATGGAGGTATTGTTCACGTTTTTGTCGGAGCGGTACGAACGAAAAAGCTTGATGATAACCAGCAACCTGATCTTCAGCGAGTGGGATAAGATCTTCAAGGATCCAATGACCACGGCTGCTGCAATAGATCGCTTGGTCCATCATTCCATTATTCTGGATTTGGACAATGAAAGCTACCGGGCCATAGAGGCGCGGAAAAAACTATCTGCCGGGGAACAGAAGGGAGGTGATTAGATGGCCTACGTCAAGCGCAAGAGAATCAAGGGAAACGATTATTATTACCTGGCTGAGTCATACCGGGCCGGCGGTAAGGTTAAGACGCGGACACTGGCGTATCTGGGAAGAAACCCGGAGGTCCCGGAACACTTGGTCCATCACATGGTGAGAACTCGGCGGCGACAGAAGATGTTCTGGGATCCCCAGGTGCTCGGCAGCGCCATTGCCCGGCATGTTGGCAGCGGGATCGGGGAAGATATTGAGGCCCTGTGATGGTAACATTTTGGATGAGGCAAGAGTTAGGCCCTACGCTCCCCCTAGGGGGAGCCCCCAAGGCTCTAACCCCTCCTTAGACCGGAGATAGCGATGTCATTAATGGGGAAGTGTAATTGTCGTTGGGGGGAAAGTGTAATTGTCGTTGACAAGGAGACAAGCACCTCAGGATCCCGACCTGCAGATTGCAGATAAAGTCGTGCCGCCGGTGACTATCAAAGTAACCGTCGTGGATGTGTATATACATAAGAATCCCTGGCCCAAGAATAGTAAGATGCTGATAACATCATTTTTCCTCCCTTGGGCATCCGGGAAGCCACCCCGAGACGATCAAAGCTACTTTTGGAAATACGATGGAGAGGGAACATTTGAGCCAAACAGTGGCCCTGGAGCTAACACCGTAAAGTTTACTGCTCCTGAGACCATAACGCCCGAA
>CAZWVF010000122.1:0-2413 GCA_964637695.1 uncultured Gemmatimonadota bacterium
GGCTGATAGTACCGCAGCTGGGTGCCCCCGGAGTAGCCGCCCACCAGGTCAAGAAGGAGTCGGGGTTCAGTGTCGTTTACGGGCCGGTCAGGGCTGCTGATCTGCCGGCCTTTATCGATAACGGGATGAAGGCAACAAAAGAGATGCGCAGGGTAACCTTTCCACTTCAGGAGAGGATAGCTGTAGCACCTGTTGAGATAGTCGGGGCATTGAAAGTGATGGTCCTTGTGATGCCTGTTTTTTTCTTCCTGAGCGGCCTGTTCGGACCCTTCGACTACTGGACCAATACCTCCTATTCTGGCTTCCTTGCAGTTGCTGCTCTGATCGCGGCTCTCATCGGGGGAACATTACTGGTGCCTCTCCTGCTTCCATGGCTTCCAGGAAGGGCTTTTTCGATGAAGGGGCTCGCTGTGGGGCTTGTTGCGGCTCTGGTCACGATCCTCTGGTTCGGTCACGGTCTGGCCGCACTGCCTCAGATTCTGGAATCCATTTCATGGCTGCTGATGGTAACTGCATTGACGAGCTACCTGGCAATGAACTTTACCGGAGCCTCCACGTACACTTCTTTATCTGGTGTGAAGAGGGAGATGAGGGTGGCAGTGCCACTGCAGATAGGTGGTGCAGCGGTCGGCCTTGTCCTCTGGATAATCGCCGGAATTGCGGCGTGAGGAATAGTGAAGATGGGTAATCTCGTCTATCTGAGGAATGTAGTTACACTGGCGCTTGATGCAGAGAAGTGCAACGGGTGCGGCATGTGCGAGATAGTCTGTCCGCACTCGGTGTTCAGTGTGCTCGATCGCAGAGCAGACATTGTGAACCGCGATTCATGCATGGAGTGCGGTGCCTGTGCCGTGAACTGTCCGACAGAAGCGATAAGTGTGGAAGCTGGTGTAGGTTGTGCGGCTGCCGTAGTGAATGCAGCCCTCGGACGTACGTCGTCAGACTGCTGCTGTATCGCTGAAAGTGACGGTGGAGAGTAGCAGGGAATCCTGTAGCCTCTGCCTGATGTGATCATGATAACAATCCCAGGCGATCGCGCCGCTGGACGGGACCCGGTACTGGAATGGACCCTCGAACTCATCAGAAATCAGGAACGCCGGTTCAGGAATTATTGAACACTGTTGCTTTCGCGGACAGGATAATTCAGCAACATTCAGATCAGTGTGTTCAGGAACTCCACCGCCGGGGCAACCCTGATCCCTTCGGGCGTCTGGTAATCCTTGATCCCGGTCGCCGAGACCTGCCAGGCGTCTGCTTCAGGGAACCGGACTTTCAGATAATGCAGGCTGCGGTCAACCGAAGTGTCGTTCCATTTGCACTCGACCAGAAGTCGGGGAACCTGCTTCTCGACGACTACGAAATCCACTTCTCGCCCATCGGTGTCCCTGAAATAGCGCAACTCGAGATCGCGCCCCCGGGTGTCCTGTTCATGGTGCACCCATTTGAGCAGGTGGACGGCGACGAGGTTCTCGAAACGGGTCGGGGCGTCATCCACCAGGTTCCAGTCGAGATGATAGTGTTTCTGAGCCTTACGGATGGCCCGAATCTTTGGTGAACCGATGGGAGGAATCCGGAAGATGGCATACAGACGTTCGAGGATGCTGATCCAGCGTTCGACCGTCTTGTGGCTTATCTGCAGATCTTCACGCAGTGCGTTGACGGATAGAAGAGAGCCGACCAGTTCGGGCATCCTCAGCATCAGATGCTCGAATCGGCCCAGATCGTCAACCCGCTCAAGACTTGTCAGCTCTTCTCTGATGAGCAGGTTTCGATACTCACGCGACCAGCGGCGCGCTTCGACATCCGAACCGCTGAAGAACGGCTCCGGAAAACCACTGAGCCGGAGCAGATTCAGGAAGTCGCCACTGCCTGTTAAACCCAGTTCAGCGACGGAGAGCGGATGAAGGCGGAGCAGGTAGTACCTTCCCTGGAGCGAATCACCGGAATAGCGATAGAAATCAAGCCGTGCCGATCCGGTCACGAGGATCTGCTGTCCGGCCGGCCGGCCGTCGTAAATCCCTTTCAACCAGTTCCGCCAGCCACGGTACTTGTGGATCTCGTCGAAGGTCCAGAGAGCCCCTGCAGGGAACTCGCGCCGGAGTATCCGCTCCCGGTCCTCAGCAATGTCCCAGTTCAGATATCCATTACGACTACGGGGGAGCGACAGGGCCAGAGTCGTCTTCCCGACCTGGCGAGGACCGCTCACAAAGACCATCTTCTTGTCCAGATCCTTCTGGATCTGCGGAAGGAGATATCTGTCCAGAATCATGGTTTGGAAATGATACTGACGTTTTTGACTCAAGTCAACATTGTTCGCGGACATTTTTGACTCATGTCCAAATCAGGTATGAAACAGGAGAAGTTATATTATTCGTTGCTTGTTGCGGTTCATAGAAGACGAGATTATTCGGGG
>CAZWVF010000123.1:0-2403 GCA_964637695.1 uncultured Gemmatimonadota bacterium
TGGTGCATATACGCCACTTACGATTGGGCCCATGGCCAGTCTGACGCCATCGAGAAGATCACCCACTCGATCTGTACGCTGGAATTCGAGAACCACAGACCCCTTTACGATTGGTATGTAGAGGCTATCGAGATTGATGAACCTCCGCATCAATACGAGTTCGCCAGGCTCGATATCAGCAACACGGTACTGAGCAAGCGGAGGCTCCTGAAACTGGTATACGAGGGGCATGTCTCCGGTTGGGATGATCCACGCATGCCCACACTGGTGGGTCTGCGCCGGCGGGGATACACGCCCGCAGCAATCAGGAATTTCTGTGAGCGTATCGGTGTAGCCAAAACCAACAGCGTGGTTGACATAAAGCTGCTCGAGTTCTGCCTGAGGGAAGACCTCGAGAAACACGCCCCGCGTGCGATGGGTGTGCTGGAACCTCTGAAAATTGTCATCGAAAACTACCCGGAAGACAAAGTTGAGGAGTTCGAATTCCCCAACCATCCCGACAATCCCGAAATGGGCACGCGGATGGTTCCATTTTCACGCGAGATCTACATCGAACGGGATGATTTCAGGGAGGATCCCCCGAAGAAGTTCTTCCGGCTCGCACCGGGTCGTGAGGTGCGCCTCCGGTTTGCATATCTCATAACCTGTACAGACGTTGTCAGGGATCCGGATACAGGTGAGATAATCGAACTTCACTGCACCTACGATCCGGCTACAAAGGGTGGAAATACACCTGACGGAAGAAAGGTGAAGGGCACGCTTCACTGGGTCTCAGCAGCACATGCTCAAGGGGCCGAAGTCCGTCTCTACGACCATTTATTCAACCTGGAGAATCCCAACGACGTGGAAGAGGGGAAGGACTTCATAGATTACCTCAATCCCTCCTCACTCGAGGTTCTCACCGGTTGCAGGGTTGAGCCCAGCCTGGCCGGTGCCGGCTCCGGAGTAACGTATCAGTTCGAGAGGAAAGGTTACTTCGTTGTCGATTCGAAGGACTCGAGCCCCGATGTCCTCGTCTTCAACCGGACAATCCCTCTGCGAGATTCGTGGGCCAAGATAGAACAGGCCCGGCAGACGCAGACAGAGTAAGTTGAAAGGGATACTGGCCATGGAAACGATCTTCACCCCCGATGCACCGAAACCAGGCGGCCATTACTCGCAGGCTGTTGTTCATAACGGCTTCGTATTCGTATCAGGTCAGCTGCCGGTCGATCCCGACACAGGAGAGAAAAACCTGGGATCGATAGAGGAGCAGACCGAACTTGTATTGAAAAATACGGCGGCGATCCTCGAGGCTGCGGGCAGCGGCATCGACAGGATTATCAAGACTACGGTTTATGTGTCTGATATCGGATTATGGGATCGCGTTAATGCAGTCTATACCGAGTTCATGGGTGACCACAGACCTGCCCGTGCGGTCGTGCCGACGAGGGAACTGCACTTCGGCTTTCAGATAGAGCTGGAGACCATTGCTGCTGTCAGCGAACAGTAATGTGCTGAAGCAGAACTTCTTTGAAATAATGGCGGAGGGCCGGGGACTCGAACCCCGAAGGGCTTGCGCCCGGCGGTTTTCAAGACCGCTGCCTTACCAGTTAGGTCTAGCCCTCCGCGCTGATGTCCACGCCGCTGAATATCCTTATCCAGGTTTCTACTGACTCCGGGGAATATCACCCCAGCGTTCTTCGAGTTCGTCTGCGATCTGTATGAGCTCTTCCGGACTTCTGTCGCCGAATGTCCGGGAGGCGACTTCACAATACCGGGTGTGGAGTTTTCCCTGGTCATCATCGGTCAGAACATTATCACCCATCGGGAAAAGTATGTTGTCTTCCTTGTAGATGTGATGAGACAACAACCCATAGAACTCATCCGCGGCCAGTATTAATTGTTCCCGGGCAGCTTCAGCCTCATTCTTTACTCCAGCAAGCGCATCTGCCATCTGCTTTACGAACTCGCGTCCCCTGGCATGCTCCATCAGCATTACGGCGATCGGACCTCCATCCCGTTGTATTCCCCTCTCCTCGAGAGCCGGAAAGAGCAGATCTTCTTCCTTTGCGTGGTGAAAGGCGTCTGCAAAATACCGGAAGAACTCCACACAACTTCTGAACGAATCATTTTCCCACCCATCTCCATCTCTGGCCCTCCTGACAAGGTTCTGGAGGACTGCCAGGACACGCTTGATTGTATCGTGCTCCGACGTCAGGATCTCAGAGGGTGTCAAGCCGCTGTACGATTCATTGCTCATGTCTATCAGCTCCCGGGATTGGCCTTATTACGGCCAGCAGGCCCAACAGTGCGGAATGTTTCTTCAAGACCACCACCTATCCAGTTTAACCGGCCTGCCGTATGTGGTATTAAGGCTTTCCCGTTGACTTGACGCAAGCCTCTCCTGCTTATTTGCGATGC
>CAZWVF010000124.1:0-2255 GCA_964637695.1 uncultured Gemmatimonadota bacterium
GGATTAGCCCTGAGTCATCTGCCGGGTGAAGGTTGGAGAATCTCTCCTGAGCAGCTGGATTCATGAAGATTTCCGAAGAAAAACTGTATCGTAGATTGATATTGGATATCTCCATTTCGGGAGGGGAGTCATGAAGAGGAATTTATTGCTGTTGTTGCCTGTGGCTGCCTTGTTGCTGGCAGGGGCATCTACCGTCTTGCCGCAGGATCTGGAGGAACAGAAAGTTGTACTGGCCGAGCTTTTCACAGGCTCGGAATGTCCACCCTGTGTCGCCGTCGACATGGCATTCGATAAACTGCTGAAGGAATACCCTTCCTCACAACTGGCCGTTCTCGAATACCACCTGCATATACCGATGCCCGATCCGATGACCAACGCCGATTCAGAGGGACGTGCGGAGTATTACGATGCCAGAAGCACTCCCACTGTCTTCGTGGACGGCCGAGGTGTGGGTGGAGGTGGCGGACCCGCAGAGTACGCCCGGGCGAGATTCAATACGATAAACTCCGCAGTACGCAGGGCCATGAGGAGTGAACCTGTTGTAGGCCTCAAGCTGGATGCATCCGTTGATGGGAAAGTTGTCAAGATCAACGCCGCCGCCGAACTGATCGGTGATCCTGGCCGCTTTCGCAATCTGTACCTGAGGATCGCTCTGGCCGAGAAGATGCTTATCTATACCGGCAATAGCGGGATATCGGTTCATCAGATGGTCGTCCGCAAAATGGTAGGCGGCCCGCAGGGTCAACCGCTCAACCTCGCCGATGGAAAGTACACCGGTGAATTCGAAATCGATCTGAATGAAGTGGAAGCCGAGTTGCTGACCTATACAAACGATTTTGAGGACAGATTCAGGGGCAGGTATGGCTGGTCCGGGTTCTCGGCCAAACTGGACAAGATAGATCCCGGCAACCTTGTTGTTGTCGCCTTTGTACAGGCAGAACGCCGCAATCTGGTGCTTCAGGCTAAAGTAGTGGTTCTGGAATAAACCGCGGAAAAATGGGAGTATGGAGTTCTTAATTTCCTTAATAGGGGAATAACGTGCCGGAAAGGAAGTATGGTTCAGATGCGTGCATGATTGTCAGTAATCTTTCACCATATGGTTGAGACCATAGCCACGTCATCATTGTCGATATTAACACCAGGAACGCAGAGAACAATATTAACGGTGCAGTCAGGTCTCTTAATCCCGCTTTTTCATGCTTCCTGTCTGCTCCCCTGATCAGAACAGGAAAAACCACTATTGGAAGAGTAGTACGATAGCTATCCCTATAACCAGGAATTGACTTATCAGTTCGATCGGTGTCCAGGGGGTTTTGAAGAAGAGAAAAGGTATCCATGTGCCGAAGAGCCATATAAGTGAGAGGTCCCATTCACCTGATCGTGGAGTTTCAGCAAATCCCTGACTTTTATGCACGGAAGTAAACCGGATCCTAGAAATCAGTATTGAGAAAAGAAGACTCCAGATAAGCATATACCAGCTCCAGATGTGGAGCTGATATGCCTGACGGCTGGTTGCCATCATCTTGCCGAACTGCATGCGTTCTGAGAAATCGGATCGAGCGACCAGATCCATAAAACCAGTGATTGCCTGGCTTCTGCGCCATAGCAGATTGGATCTGAATTCATCATCGAGTGTATTAGATAACTGTACGTTACTGCCGATATCGATCAGTGAGGTTATCATGAGGTATTGCAACCTCGTGATTGTGGCTATTTTCTTGATAAGTACTGGCTGCGATAAAGACAGCAATTTTCTATTTGGCTAAGCCCGAATGGGTATTTTACAGTATTTGGCGGCCGTTTCGGTTTCACAGCTCATTACTTCAGGCCAGATCGTTCCTTTATCGAACGGGTTGATTATATGTCGGAACAACCTTTTCAAAAAGCACTGGAATCGAGGAACCTCAGAAGAGAAAGACCTGAAATCGTATTTAACCTCGGCGAGTCTGAACGTCTCTATTCACTAGATACGTCGGACATAAACAGGGCACTAGGCGCGAGGTTATTCTTTTCTACCAGACGCCTGATACCCTCAGGGTCATTGCTGAATATGCACAAACGAGCTATGTCAGTGGACCTGTTATGAGTGGAGCTTACATTTATCCTATTTCGACTTCCTGTGGAAACTTCTGGAAAAAATCGGGGGAAGTGGTAGGCGTTATCGCCTCCTTCTTCGGATCAGATTTAGTAAGGAGAGGGCGCTTCTTGAGCGCTCGCTTCGGTCCAGATTCTGGAACATTGAGGTCAGTGTCTTA
>CAZWVF010000125.1:0-2001 GCA_964637695.1 uncultured Gemmatimonadota bacterium
CTCGATAAACTCCCGAACTTGGGAGCCATTGACATAGCCAATCCCTACGAACTCCGCTCTTAGCTCGTTTGCCAGGCTTTCGGTTGTGTCGGACTCGAAAAGCACAAGCTGATTGGGGTTGGTAGCATCAGAGAATCGGTATTCCCCATTTGGATCAACTTTCCACATAGCCTCCTTCATTTTCAGATGACCTAATTCGTGGTTCGTTGCGAAGAACAGTAAGTACTGAGTGTGGTTGTTTCGATCCCTCATTTCGAAAAAGCGGACATAATCGGACACTTTCCGCAACTGTGATTGGTAGAGTGTACGCAGCTTCTCTATACGGTCACCCTCCTCTTCAGCAATCCTTATGGCTTCATCAGTCCCAAATGCTTCAACAATATGTCGAACCACGGAGTCCCTGGGGTGCTCAAGGAATCGATTGATGGCATCCACCATGAAGGTGATAAACGCTTCACAATGTGGATGCTTGAAGAAGTGCTGTATCGTGGAGTATGGGATATGCGAGAAGCCGAATGGGTCAATGAACATAAATGTAGGTGCGATCTGTAATCCGTCCCTTTCGATGCTCTGCAGGACTGGATCTACCTTTTCGTAAAACCTGCCGGATTCAGCTCGAATGGTGTAGTTGGGCGGAATTGACATTCCTGCGAGCTCTGTCTTGAGGTGATTGATCCGATCAGCTCGTTCATCTATAAACCAGAAGACTAACTCACCAGAAAGTCTCGTCCCATGAGTTAGGGCTGCATTGAGTGCGATTATCGGGGAACCGATCTCATCGCCCTTATACCGCCCTGGACCAGCAAAACCGTCAATATAAACGACGCGAGAATTACGGGAGCTGAGGATTGGGAACCAAGCTTCAAGATAACGTCGAAGAATTTCGTGCTTTGCCTCGGTATGTGGATCAATATCCCAAATTGTTTCTCGCGGCATTGTCATCTTTTCTTCTCCAAAGCCATAGTGCGTCTTAGACCGATAATCACACAGACTGCTATTGGGGAGCAGAGTGGCTACGACCTTTAACCAGAACTGTCTTCGGGCCTGGCTTAGGATAGTCAATTATCATTGGTTTACAGGGCCTCGAACTATGGTGTGGCTTAGTGGGGACGGTCTTGCGTGAAGGCATTACGGCCTCCTTCTGAGTAACAGAGCAAGGCGAATATATGGCGAAAATAGCATGTGTTTACCACTCCTGCAAGACGTTTCCGTATCCCAAATCGTATGCTAACCGGATCTGACATCCCTATATCCAGATATCCACTATGAACAATATTCGATAAATCATCAAACCTGCCACCTCCGGCAGTCCGGCCTTGGCATCTTCAACGTACCGAATCGGCTCCATTGTCCTGCTAGGAAGTTCACTTCTTTGACTCAGGCCACACCTGCTCTCCTAATCTGGGTTTGAGTAAGACAACCGCTTTCTATGTCAGATGGGGCTTTCTTCCATATCTGTATCATTGATTCGCTTGAGTGTTATGGACCAGGCAGTTTACAGACACTACAGGCGGAATATCCTCGCCTTCTGGCCTCAGCCAGCGTGATCGGGATACTGCTGTGCCTGATGTGATGACAGTCTGCCCGGTGGTACTTCGTACCAGTGCGGGTGATATAGACAATTACAGTCTCGTCAGTATCGGATCTGTCAACAAAAGTTGACAGACCTGTATTCCCTGCAACCTGAACCAGGAACGGGGCAGCCTGAGCCCCGGTCTTGAAACCCCAGAGTCCCGCCTCTGCCACTCTGGCCTCTCGCTGCAGGCGGACGAATTCCTCGACATATCGCACGTTCGGCGGCACGGTCATGATCTGAGCGTACCCCTGCCGGATGAGCTCGGCATTCACGAACAGGGAGTCGGTGTAGACATAGGCGAGCAGGCGGCCGTAGCGGTCCCGGGGCTCCACATCGAGTTCGAGCCGGACCTGCTTGTCCTCAACCAGAGTTCGATTGAACGCCGAGGCCGCCAGACCATAAGGTTCGATCCCGCGCGTGGGATG
>CAZWVF010000126.1:0-1947 GCA_964637695.1 uncultured Gemmatimonadota bacterium
TGTTAATCTTTGTATATCTAAAGAATCGTCTCGTAAATTCGTTACGATTCTTTTTTAAGATAATATATTACTTTACTTTTTGCAAGAATTGTATTTGTAAAAAAGGCGTGCATAACGATATGGAGCGTCTATTCCGTCGTGATAGGTTGCTAGAACGGCCAGGCAACCGGCACGAGGAGCACAATAGCTGTCACAACCATTATCGTAAGAGGCAGTCCCAGCCTGAAATAATCCGTATAACGGTAACCACCGGGCCCGTAAACCATGATGTTGGTCTGATATCCGATGGGTGACAGAAATGTTGTGGCTGCCGCAAGTGCCACACCCATGGCAAATGGTCTTGGATCAAGTCCGAGTTGAACAGCCATCGATACGGCTATGGGAAACAGCAGTACTGCCGCAGCATTGTTGGTGATGAGTTCTCTTAGAAGTACGGTTGAGAGTACGAGCCCAAGCAGAACCCCCCTCGGCCCCATGAAGCTGAAAACACTGTTTATCACAAGAGCGATCCGTTCGGCCAGACCGGTTACTTCCACTGCCGCACCCAGTCCGAATGCCGCTGCGATTACGATGATAACGTCAAAGTCAACCGAGCCTCTCGCCTCGCCCGGTGTCAGAACTCCAAATAGAATCAGAAGAATACCGGCCAGCAGGGCAGCGTGAAGAATCGGCATCAGGCCGGATGCGGCACATACTACTACACCTGCAGCAATGATCCCTACAATTCCGCTCTTCCGTGACACCGACGGAGGAACTCCTCCCATTTTTGAAACCAGCAGAAAATCTCTGCGATCGCGCCATCTGTCGCGGAATCCGGGATCGGTCAAAAGGATGAGGTTGTCTCCAACCCGAAGCCCGACCTCTCCGAATTTGGCACTCACACGATGTCCGGCACGGTGGATGGCAACTACCGCTGCCTGGTACTTGCTTCGGAATCCGATTTCCTTGAGAGTGCGTCCGACAAGAGGCGAGGCAGGGCCGATGACCGCTTCGAAAAAAGTGTGACGGGAAGTATCGAATTCATCCAGGTGCTTCTGCTCGACCGATTGAAGGCCATTCATGCTCTGGAGGTCTACTATCAGGTCCGCCTTGCCCACGAATATGAGAAGGTCACCGCCTTTCAGAACTGCCTGCGGCGCAACCGGTGCGATGACCTCGCCCTGCCTGCTGATCTCTGCCAGGAACACGCCCTGCAGATTTCGAAGACGTCCATCCTCGACAGATACACCATCAAGCGGACCATTCCTTACGACCTCCATATTCACCACAAATTCCCGCTCGGAAGTCTCCCAATCCCTGCGAGCAGGAATTCGTTCCGGCAGAAGGATCGGTGCCAGGAATACTATCAACAGAATTCCAAGAATAACGATGGGAAGACCGACTGCTGTGATCTCGAACATTCCCAGAGGTTCGAAACCATGTGCTTCAAGTAATCCTGATATTACGAGGTTGGTCGCAGTACCTATTGCTGTAACCGTTCCTCCCAGAACGGCTGCATAGGACAGGGGGATCAGGAATCGAGACGGTGACAGACCAACCCTGTCGGCCCAGTTGGTGACCTGAGGGATCATCATGGCCACGATCGGAGTATTATTGAGAAACGCTGAGGCACCGGCTGTCGGGATCAGTAATCGTGCCAGCGAACCTCGTTGACTTCCATTCTCACCGAGCGTTCTGGTTACCAGTGGCTGAATCGCTCCTGTTTTATCAACAGCCCTGGCCAGAACATATAATGCACCGATAGTTATTGGAGCAGGGTTGCTGAAACCCGAAAAGGCCTGCTGTACATCGATTACTCCCGATACCAGAAGCAGGGTGGTCCCGCCAAGGATCGTGAGGGAGGGTGGGGCCAGATCCTTCACAAGCACCACAACCGTGGCAAGGATTACAGTTATTGTCAGCCACTCCTGCCAGCTCATCGATCGGATCGCTTACCTGTCATTGACA
>CAZWVF010000127.1:0-1730 GCA_964637695.1 uncultured Gemmatimonadota bacterium
AGTACGGCCATCCCCGCAGTCGAACCGACGATTCCCCTCTCACCCATTCCCGCCTCCGTGAGGCCGAGATGGATCGGGTATTCGCAGCGCAGGGCCAGCTCACGATTGACCGCGATCAGCTCCTGCACGTTCGACACCTTGCACGAAACGATTATCATGTCGTGGCCGAGTCCGTTCTCCTCGGCCAGTTCAGCAGAACGAAGCACGCTCTGGATCAAGGCTTCGCGCATCACGACGGCAGAATCGGCCGGTTCATCCAGCGTGGAATTCTGCTTCATAAGATCGGAGAGAAGCTGCCGGTCTATCGAACCCCAGTTGGCTCCAATGCGAACCGGCTTGCCGTATTCGACAGCCACACCGATGATGGCGGTGAAATTGCCGTCACGCCTGTCACCTTTACCCACATTGCCCGGGTTGATCCTGAATTTATCAAGGGCCTGTGCACAACCGGGGTACTCCTCGAGCAGGACATGACCGTTGTAGTGGAAGTCGCCGATCAGGGGGACATCGACACCTCTGTCCTGCAGCATCCCGGCTATTTCGGGAACGGCTGCCGCAGCTTCCTCTGTATTGACGGTGATGCGAACGAGTTCACTGCCGGCCGCTGCCAGTTCGGTTATCTGAGCTGCGGTAGCATCCACATCCGCAGTCGGGGTATTGGTCATCGACTGGATTGCTATCGGTGCATTGCCGCCGACCGTTATCCCGCCCACGTCAACGGGAATACTGCTTCTTCGGCTGTATTCGGGCATCACTCTCCCGTCACGCTTCTGCTATCAGCTTCCTCAACACCATGTCCAGGATACCTCCGTTGCGGTAGATCTCAACTTCGATCGGCGTGTCGAGCCTGACATCCAGCGCAATCGAACCGGTCTGACCGTCCGCTTTCTCCCATTCCAGGACCAGCTCGCCCGACGGCTGCAGATTCTCCTCCAGGCTGCGGATGTGGAACGATTCGGTTCCATCAATACCAAGGCTTTCGAAGGTCTCACCATCCCTGAACTGAAGAGGCAGAACGCCCATGCCGGCCAGGTTGCTGCGGTGTATACGCTCAAATGATCTCGCCACTACTGCCCTGACGCCGAGCAGCTTCGTACCCTTGGCCGCCCAGTCACGGCTCGAACCGCTGCCGTAATTGATCCCCGCCATCACAATCAGGGGTACACCTTCTTCCTGATACTTCATAGCGGCCTCATATACGGTCATCCCGGTGCCGTCGGGCTGGTGTTTCGTGAATCCGCCCTCTCTGCCTTTTACCATAAGGTTCCTGATCCTGTTATTGGCGAATGTACCGCGGATCATGACCTGGTGATTCCCGCGGCGCGAACCGTATGAGTTGAAATCCCTCAGTTCAACCCCCCGCTCGCGCAGGAATGTTCCGGCCGGCGTGTCGGGCGCAAAACTGCCGGCAGGTGATATATGGTCTGTCGTAATATTGTCACCAAGCAGCAGGAGAGACCTGGCACCCTCGATATCTGTAATCGCAGGCAGAGAAAAGGGATCGAAATCACCGGTGAAGTATGGAGGCTCCTGAAGGTACGTACTCTCACTGTCCCATTCGAAGATCATCCCTTCAGGTGCAGTCAGCTCGTTCCATTCGACTGCCTGGGCGTCGATGTCGGCATATTTCTCCCTGAAAGCATCGGGTCCCATGCTTACTTCCATCAGATCGAGGATCTCCCGGCTGTCGGGCCAGATATCCTTCAGGAACACATCTTCGCCGTTATCGC
>CAZWVF010000128.1:0-1711 GCA_964637695.1 uncultured Gemmatimonadota bacterium
CGCTGGCTCATATCACAGTATGACTGGACAGGACTCTCTGCAAAGTTATACACGTCGACACTGTGGAGAACAGGAGCACACGTGGCGGTGGGAGCCGCCGTACTGATTCTGGCGTTTCTGTACCATATTTACATAGTCGGGCTCGGGCTCCAGGCGTTTGTCTCGCTTCCCATGGGGATGGAGCACATGTTTGAGCTGATGAATGTCTTTACACGTTCGGTTTATCTCATAACCTTCCTGTTCCTGATCTCCAGTGCATATCGGATGTACCGGCTTGCAATAGGCAGGAATACCGCGGTGAAAATTCCCATTCATTATTACCTCACCGAAGCCCGCACATTGATCGTACACTCACTCACTCAGATACGCTTCCGGGACTGCACGGAAGACAGCAAGTGGATCCGGCATCTGCTGCTGGCGTTCGGATTCAGTGTGATGTTCGTTGTGACCTTCTTCTTTCTGAAATGGTTCCAGACCGACAACATCTACCCGCTCTATCACCCTCAGAGATGGCTGGGATATGCTGCTACCGGTGCTCTGCTATATGCCGCAGGGGATATCCTGATCGGCCGCCTCAGGAAACGCAGGCAAATCCACAGATTCTCAGACACTGCTGACTGGATATTCCCGGTTTCACTCATGCTGATCGCTGTAACCGGGATTGGAGTTCATATTCTGAGGTATATCGGTCTTCCTTTCGCCGCACTTTATACTTACGCGGTTCACCTGGCGGTCGTGGTTCCGCTGGTGATGGTCGAACTGCCGTTCGGCAAGGGCAGCCATATTATCTACCGCCCCCTCGCAATCTACTTTCAGAACGTCCTGGACAGGGCTCAGCAGCTACGGGTGCCCCGGGAAGATATCCCTGTCCGTGTTGAGGAAATCTGTCCGGTTGCTGTCGAAGAATGATTGATGATTCAAGGAACGGAGCTTAGGCGTGGGCAATGACAACGGTTTTGAGCCACTCATTCTTGCTTTCTGCTGTAACTGGTGCTCCTACACCGGGGCAGACCTCGCCGGCGTCTCCCGGCTGCAGTATCCTCCGAGCCTGCGCATCATCCGTGTGATGTGTTCCGGGATGGTGCATCCGAACCTGGTGATCGATGCCCTCACCAGAGGGGCGGACGGGGTTATGATCTGCGGGTGCCATCCGGGAGACTGTCATTACCTGGAAGGTAATCTCATTGCCATGAAGCGAACGGAAGCGATAGAACTCCTGCTGGAGGATTTCGGTCTCGAACCCGAACGATTCAGACTGGAGTGGGTATCGGCATCCGAATCCCACAGGTTCGCTCAAGTGGCGCGGGAGATGACCGAGACCATCCGCAAACTGGGGCCGAGCCCGTACAGGATGTGACAATGGAATCCGATCACCTGCCATCGAGAAGTTTCATCTTGTCATCGGACTGGGAGACTATGCTATGGTAGAGAAAGTTCGATTCTTTGAAAGCAGGAAGTTCATGTGGGATAACGTCGAGTATCCCGATATGGCAGCGGCCAGGGTGGCCGCCGAAACATACGAGAGAGACGGTTTTGAAACCCGGGTCGTGGAGGAGGGAGATTCCGCCCTCGTCTATTCGCGAAGAGTCGTATCCGAAATCGTCGTCGAGGGTGAACAACCGATCTGAGGAGGTGTAATGATGGCTGTTAAAGTGGCCGAGGAATGGCTCAACATATGTGGAGGATGCGAGATCACGATCCTCGATATCGG
>CAZWVF010000129.1:0-1614 GCA_964637695.1 uncultured Gemmatimonadota bacterium
CCTCCCTCGATCCTGATGGTAATTCCGATCTCCCGGACATGTTTTCCGATCTTAGACTCTCTCCATCAGGCAATTGGCAGGTTATTGCTCCACGCATCCGGGACAACCTGGAACTTCCTGTCCTGCGCGGGAGGGCATGGCTTCGGAAGGGACTCAAGATAGCACGACTGGGGGAGAGAGGGCTTGAATCAGAGGAATTTACACCAGCCACCAAAGGCACTTATATCTTCTCCTACCAGTGGCATGCGAAGGAGGATCGACTTCTTTTTGCTGCGGGGGAGAAGTCGTTGGATCCGGAACAGTCTGAGGTCAGCAACATTTACATCGCAATCCTACCCAACTGAAAGGAAACTGGTAAACCTCTATCCCAAAACCTTCCCAGGAGGTCCCTGACTTTGGATGCATTTCAATATCTCTCAGCGACTCTAGGAGCCTGTCGGAGTAACCGGCGAACGCGAGGTTTGCTCTGGCTCCGGCCCGATCAGGCGGCTGAGCCGGAGGCCCGGAAACGTAGCCACTGTGCTACGTTGAGGACATCCGGCGAAAGCCAACGCCGTCGGCCGGATGCCAGAGCAGACCGCAGCCGGTGGCTTACTCCGACAGGCTCCTAGATTCAAGGGGGTATGGAGCAATCCACTGTATGACAGGTCTACCTTTGGTGCCTTAACCTGACGCTTGCTGATGTTCTCATGGAATGCAGGAAGTGTTCGGACAACAAATGTTGAAGTTAAAATATCAAGATAGTTCCTGATTGCGCGATCTGAGACACCGAATGAGCGAGCGAATTTGGAAGTCTATCAGAAAAGATTCAGCAGATCGGGGGCGACGATCGATAATACGATCAGTACAGCCGCCACTCCGATAAAGAGGATCAGGAGAACCGGCAGCAGATAGGCGAGAAGCAGGATTCCGCGTGAAACTTTGTGTATGCGCCTGAGGGCGATGAACTGAAGCAGTGCCACCCAGATGGCGGCGATCGGAACTCCCACCAGGGGAACGAATCCTAAAACAGCAGGCCCGGATGCATAGCCGCCGGCCCGGTAGGTGCCACTCCAGCCACCAGAGGCATATCCCATCATCTGAAGCAGCATATGCACAGCGGCCAGACCGGTCAGCAGGGAGAGGAACTGCATGAGTGGAGCTGCGATGGTGAGCAGCCACCAGGGGATCTCCATATAGGCGGGCCTGGGAGCAGTCATCATCATACTGATCGTCTCTTCCAGGAACGCGTTGGCCTGGATGCCTGCGATTATCATCGGAGGAAGTGTCGTAAGGCTCCAGAAGAGAAGTACAACTGCGACCGGACCGCGTGACGGCAGTGTTTCGAAGAACTCAACCGGCCTCGATGTAACACTCCAGACTGTTTTGAAGAAAGCAGTGATCGGACCGACTTCCCTGAGCTGTTCCCAGGCCGGTTTTGCGGACTCTTCCGTCAATATCTCTCCAGATTCTGTTATCTGGTCTGCCCCACGATTCTTTCCGGATTCAGAACGGGTACTATCTAGAGACCTTCATCCAGAATTAGATCGGTACTCTTCTTCGCTATCACATCAAATGTACTCTTGTACATGATGAATACCGTCTCATCCCCATCCTTTTTAATCCACACACGTG